>JACDHS010000024.1 GCA_013820875.1 Verrucomicrobiota bacterium
AAGAAGCCACCAAAAACCTCTCTGAAAAGGAAACGTTGCTGTCTACCCATGAGCGCGAAGTTCAGAAGGTCCGTGAGCAAATGACACGCACCCACCAGCTCTATGTGGAAGGCGAGATTACCGCCCAAGGATTCGGCCAATTCTACAAGCCAGCAGAGGAACGCCTGAACCAGCTGAGTTCCGAGCTTCCGAAGTTGCAGGCGGAGGTCGATTTCCTCCGAGTGAACACCCTTTCAGCCGATGAAATCCTCAACGAAGCCAATACTCTTTACGACCGTTGGCCGTCCCTTCCAGTCGGCGAAAAGCGCAAAATCGCCGAAAGTCTGGTCAAAATGATCGTGATCGGTGATGGAGAAATCGACATAACCTTCTCATACTTACCTACTTCTGAAGAAGTGTGCAAAAACCAACAGCAGTTAAGGTTAGGATGAGGGCGAGCCAAAATATTCTCCGAATCCATTCTTTTCAAAAATTACTTTTGGTAATCGTTCCATTTAAGAGTCGGCGCAACTCTCGGAGCGCGGCTTCTAATCCTCCTTCGGCTGACGGCGGGAAACCTTCTTGGTGGATTGCCGGGACTTATCAGCGAGGATGCGTTGCTTGGCGGCACGACTGCGGCCTCGTTTCTGTCGGCGGGCTTTTTCCACCCGGGCACGTTCCGCGGCAATTCTCTCTTTTGACCGCGTTTCGATTTTATCGAGCAACAGTTTGCGGGCGAGAAACCGGTTCATCCCCTGCTGACGCGTATCCTGGCACTTCACCTGGATACCAGTCGGCTTGTGCAACAGCATGACACAGGTGGCAACCTTGTTGACATTCTGGCCGCCGTGACCGCCCGAGCGAACAAAGCTTTCCTCAATATCCGCCTCGCGAACGCCGAGCGACGTCATGCGTTGAGCGAGCTGATCGTCTTTTTCAGAACTGACAGAGTATGCACTCATTTACAGCAAAAGGCCTAACGGAACGCTCGTAATCTTAACACATAATCTTAATCTCTCTAAACAGAGCAGGATTAAGAGATCCCCGTTAAGAATCCGCCCGAAATTAATTTACACCCAACAGTTCGACATCGAAAACCAGCGTCGAATTCGGTGGAATTGCCCCTGGATAGCCGGCGGCACCGTAGGCGAGTTCAGGCGGGATGGTGAGTTTTACTTTGTCGCCGACTTTCATGGTGGCTACGCCCTGGTCCCATCCTGCAATCACCTGCCCCTTGCCGAGCACAAATGAGAATGGGTCATTGCGATCCACCGAGCTGTCGAACTTGCCGCCATCAGTAAACCAGCCGGTATAATGAACCGTCACCTTATCCCCCGGTTTCGGTTGGGCACCTGTGCCGTTCGTTAATTTTTCAATCTTCAATTCGTTCATTGCCATCACCGAGTTTCAACACGTCAGCCCGCGCGGGTCAATGCTGCTTCTTCATTGAAAGCTTCAAGGGAGCCGATGGGACATTGCCATTTGATCTCTCTGAAAAGCCCGCAAAAAGGCTCAAACCAATTTTCCGAACAGGCTTTTGGACGTCTTTAAAGCCAAAAAAAATTGCCGAACCGCCTTCCGGACGTACTAAAGCCAAAAAATGAAATTTTTTTGCTCTTAAAGGCGCCTTAAAAGCCAAAAAAATTTCACTTTTCGGTTTTCGTACGTCTGAAACAGATAAATTTTTTCATTTTTCGACTTTAAGACGTCTTAAACGGAATAATTTTTTCAATTTTTGACTTTCAGACGTCTTGAAGGGGAAAATTTTTTCCTTTTTCGCTTTAGGACCCCCAAAAGTCGAATCGGCGAAAACCAAACTGGATTTTCCCGTCTTCTCCTTTTGTTTTTGCGTTCTTTGCGTTCTTTCGCGGCTATTAACTGCTGTTTTAAAGGTTAAGCATTTGTTCCAGATCCTTGAAAGTCGCATCCATTCCCCTTGGCCCAGCGGGGATGATCCTCTACTCGTCGCGCGGTGAGAAAGGCTTTGTACATGGGTTGGCATAATCTACGGCGCAAGGTGGAACCGTCGCTTGCCAGATCCCAAAGGCCCATCAGAGTCCAGCGTTCGCGCTCGTGCCATTCGGGCATGCCGAGAATGGGATACAAACAAACTCCCCGCAGCGGCACACCTTCTGACAACAACAGTTCGGATTGTTGCGCGACATGTTCCATCCAGACCGGGCGCATGTCATCCACGTGCGCTGTTTCACTGAGTAGCAGGTCGCCACCATACCGCTCCCAGACATTACGAATCAGCGCGCTCAGAGGCGCGCGGCGCGGATCGTCGTCAGCCAGCGGTTTTTCGTCGCGACCGAGTTCCCATTGGTTGGTCCAATAATAATTCATCCCGATAATATCGAGATGCGCCCTGCTTCCGCCGAGTTCAGGCAGGAGCCGCCCGCACAACATGTCCCATGATTCGAAGATGGCGACATTGTTGTAGTGCTCGGCCGCCTGCTTCAGATCCGGCCTGTCTGAGGGAGCAACCACACGGCAGAGCGGGTCAACATTCACGATCCGGGCTTTCGGCACAGCGGCACGGATGGCGTTGATTCCCTGGATACCGGCGCGCGCGAGGGCGATCTTTAATTCGTGAGATCTCCCACGGCAATGCGGGGCGAAACGACCGACATCACCGGCCGCCCATGAGAAGAAAGAAGGCTCATTGACCGGCGTAAAGTAGCAGGTGCCTTCCTGGTTGGCGCAGATGTATCGCGCGGCCGCGTAGCAGTAGTCAGCAAAGCGTTTCGGGAATTCTTCCGAAAACAAATCAATGTCTTCGGGATAACCATAATGAAACAAATCCCAGATCACTTCGATCTCATGCTTTCGACTCGCTTCCACAAAGGGCCGCACGGAACTGAAATCGTATTTCCCTTTGTTATCAATCAGTGGCCAGCGAATCGCTTCCCGCGCGGCATAAATTCCAATTCGGGAAAGCCTCCTGTAATCCTCATCGACATGTTTGTCATGATGCGTGGCCGCAATTTGATCGATCCATTCACCCAATGCGTTGTAACCGGTCGCGCATTCGAATCCTGCAAAAAAGAAACTTTGAAACATTTTATCCCCTGATGATTGTTTCTGCCCGCAATTGTCCAACACACGCCGCCCCGCAGGACACCAACTGCTGATAATCTTTCACCAATGATGTGGGGACGCGGTCCAGTTTTTCATCCAGATCCCACAAGCCCATTTGTTTCAGGTAATAAGCGGGAGGATGATCCCCCTGCCGGTAGGCCCAGGTGACCAGGGCAAACATTGGCCACCATGTGTAACCCACCATCGGCACTCCACGGCTCCGCAGTGCTTTCACCTGTTCCAGCGAGGCATCCAGCCATTCCCGGCGCCGTTTCACGGATCCCACCGAGGCAGTTTCCGAAATGAAAATCGGCGCGTGGTAACGGTCGAAATACATTTGTCCCAATCGCTCAACAATGGAGTCCACGGAATAAGGCATTCGCGTGCGCAATCCATATTTCGATTGCGCCAATACCTTGCGCGAAAAGAGAGGGTAAAGATTAATGCCGATGAGCGACAGTTCGAGCGCGTGTTCAAGGAAGTAATCCAGGTCACTTTCACCCGCGCCATTTTTTAAGAGCCAATGATAAAGCGAATGACTTTCATCCACCCGGCCGCTGATGAGATCAAGGGCGAGGAAAACAATGTCCTGCCGCCTAGTCACTTCCTCAGCCAGGGATGGATCGTCTGACTCATAAAGATCTGTCGCGTCCACATGCACCGGCAGGATTTCCGGATCCACCTCTTCGAGAGCTTCTGTCGTTTGCACAATGCCACGACAAACACCAAGCATCACCTGGACGAATCCTTTCCAACCCTTTTGAAACGGCGGCCACCATCCCAGTTTCCCGCAATACCACGAGGTCACGCGCGGCTCATTCAATGGTGTGTAAGCGTGGATGCGTCCTTTGAACCGTTCTGCAAGCCGCGAACTATATTCGGCCATATAGGCTGGGAAATCGGGATTCAAAAAAGCGTTTTCAATCCAGGGCGGCAAACCGTAATGAACCAGGTCAACGATAGGATCGATCCCGACCTCGATCAGCCGTTCCAAAGTTTTGTCGGCAAATGACCAGTCCCACTGTCCGGGAGCCGGATTGATTCGGTGCCATGGAACGCCATAGCGAGCGCTCTGCACCCCGAGCTGTGCCATGAGTTCGATGTCTTCGTTCCAGCGTTGGTAATGCTCCGTCAGTTCGTACTCATCCAGGGTTCGCCCCGTTTTCGGCCATGGAGCGGTAATGAAAGTGTCTTCAATGCCGGTCAACCAAAGAAACCTGTCCGATGAAACGAGCTGATCCACCTGCGATTTTCGCAACTGCTCCATTGTTAGAGAAGATAACACAGCACCTTCTTCCAAGCGCACCGGTTGAGCTACTAGAGTTTGTTTGGGGCATGCCCTGAGTGAGTCTGCGAAGCGCTGTGATCACAAAGCGAATGAGACAGGGGGCTTTGTGCGCAATCGGAGCGCGGCGTAACCGCAGAGCGGTTCGTCGTTTCTATAGTTCTGGTTTGTGCGAAGCATCAGCCGCAGCGGCCACGGCTGCATCATAGCTTCCGGACTACAAACGTTGCTTGCATCGCATTACGCGCTGCGGCTGATCCTACGGACACAGCCGCGCTCCGTTTTGCTCTCATGTGCATCCCCATCTCACCTACTTTCTCCTATGCCAATCTCACCCGCTTCCAATCAAACCCCTCCTGCATCATAACGATTTTCTCCTGCAATCTCGCTGAATTTGCTGCATATTTGCCGCGTCAGAATTCTGGCTTGTGAATATTGTGAGGAAATTTCTGGTTGGCGGCAGGCTTCTGCTGGCGATTGCGATCGCTGTGGCATCGGCTCTTACCATTGCAGCGAACACACCGGACGCGGCGGGAATCGAGTTCTTCGAAAGCAAAGTTCGGCCTATCTTCATTGATCATTGTTACAAATGTCACAGCGAAGAAGGCGGCAAGAGTAGAGGAAGTTTGCTTCTCGACACTCGCGACAATCTTCTCAAAGGCGGAGATTCCGGCCCGGTGATCGTCGCGGGCGATCCGGAGAAAAGTCTGCTCATCAAAGCGATTCGTTATGTTGACGAGAATCTTCAAATGCCGCCGAAAGGCGAAAAACTTTCAGCCGAACAAATCCTTGCGCTCGAACAATGGGTAACGATGGGCGCTCCCGATCCTCGCATCCCCTCCTCCGGCACTGACACGAACAGCATCGCCGCAAAAACCAAAACACACTGGGCGTTTCAACCGGTGACAAATTCTCCTGCGCCCCCTGTAAAGAATAAGCGTTGGGTGCAGACCCCGATTGATGCATTCATCCTGGCGAAGCTCGAAGAGAAGAATCTGAAACCGTCCGACGAAGCGAACAAACGCACGCTGATTCGTCGCGCCTATTTTGATTTGACTGGTTTGCCACCTACCTCTGAACAGGTGGAACAATTCGTCAAAGACAAATCAAAAGACGCGTTCGCCAAAGTGGTGGATGAACTCCTTTCCTCGCCAAGATATGGCGAACGCTGGGGACGCCATTGGCTGGATGTCGCGCGTTACGCCGACACCAAAGGCTACCTCGCGGGAAACCAGGAACGGCGTTTTCCCTTTTCGTGGACTTACCGCGATTGGGTGATAGGCGCATTCAACGAAGATCTCCCATACGACCAATTTCTGATCCAGCAGATTGCCGCGGATCACCTGGACCTGGGCGAGAACAAACAAGCGCTGGCCGCCATGGGCTTTCTCACGCTGGGCCGCCGGTTTCTGAATAACAAGCACGACATCATTGATGATCGCATTGATGTAGTGACCCGTGGCGCCCTCGGGCTGACCGTCACCTGCGCCCGCTGCCACGATCACAAATACGATCCCATTTCCGCCAAAGACTATTATTCGCTTTATGGCGTCTTCGATAGTTCGGAAGAACCAACCGACCGGCCTTTGCTTGGAATGACGCCGCCAGCCGAACAACATCAGCAGTATTTGGCCGAGAAGAAACGCCGCGAAAAGGCGCTCGCGAATTTCAAAGATAAAAAATCGAGGGAAGTTCTGAGCCAAAGCCGCGAAAAAGCGGATCAATATTTGTGGACTGCGTTGGAACTCGACCGGCAAGAGGATAAAAGCAACAGCGAAACGCTGGCACGCGAACGCAAACTGGACCCAACGCTCGTGGGCAAATGGGGAACAAGCCTCAAGACATGGAGCACACCGACGAATTCCATCTTCGCTCCGTTATCGGCATTCGCAGCCCTGCCGGAAAACGAATTCACGAACAAGGCGCCTGAGATCACTGCCAATCTTTTGGCAGACAGCAGTTCTGTCACGCTGAATCCGTTCGTCACAGAGATCCTGGAACACGGAACGCCCGCATCGTTGAAAGAGTTGGCGGATCGTTACGGAAAGCTCTTCACCGAAACGCGCAAGGCATGGCACGATTTTGTCGCTGAAAATGGAGCTAATAACCCGGGGTCGCCATTGCCCATCACGTTGCCGGATCCGAATCGTGAGGAGATTCGCCAACTTCTTTATGGAAAGAGTTCACCCTTTGAATTGTCCGAGGCAGAAGTGCAGAAACTTTTCGAGGTTCCGGCCATTGAGCGCACGCGTGAACTGCGCCGCCAGATAGACGAACTGGAAGCACTGCATCCCGGTGCTCCACCCCGTGCGATGTCGCTCGTGGACAAGGAAAAGCCAGCGAACCCGTATGTTTTCATCCGGGGCAACGCCGGGAATCGTGGTCCAACCGTTCCACGGCAATTTCTTGAAATCATCGCCGGTGAGAACAGGAAACCGTTCGAGAAAGGCAGCGGACGCCTTGAACTCGCGCAGGCAATCGCCAACAAAACGAATGCGCTTACAGCACGCGTCATGGTCAACCGCGTCTGGCAACATCATTTCGGCAAGGGGTTGGTCACTACGGCGAGCGACTTCGGACTACGCTCAGATCCTCCGAGCCATCCAGAACTGCTCGATTGGCTCGCATGGAATTTCATGGAGAACGGTTGGTCGCTCAAAAAGCTGCACCGTCAAATCATGTTGAGCGCGGTTTATCAACAGGGCAGCAAAGACATTCCTGCCTACGCAGAGATTGATCCGAATAATTCTTTGCTTTGGAAGATGAACCGGCAACGACTCGAATTTGAAGCGTTGCGAGATTCCCTGCTTGCAGCGGCTGAAAAAATAGACCTCACAATGGGCGGCCAACCGGTGGACATCGTTGTCGAACCATTCACGGCGCGCCGTTCGGTTTATGGATTCATTGACCGGCAGAATCTGCCCGGCGTTTTCCGCACATTCGATTTCGCAAGTCCGGACAGCACCGCTTCACAGCGCTTTTTCACCACGGTTCCGCAGCAGGCGTTGTTTATGTTGAACAGTCCGTTCGTGGTGGAGCAGGCCCGGAACATTCTCACGAACACCGAGTGCAGCACTCTGCCGACCGAGAAGGAAAAGGTGAAATTCCTCTACCGCCGCGTTTACCAGCGGGAACCTGAACGCGAAGAGATCAAGTTGGCCGAACGCTTCCTGAAAATGCAAATGACCAATGCTCCTGCGCCAGAGAATAATTCACCCTGGCAGTATGGTTACGGCGCTTTCGATTCAGCGAGTAAACGAATCAAACAATTCACTCCCCTGCCCCACTTCACCGGCGCCCGCTGGCAAAATTCGGCAGATTTTCCCGACAACAAACTAGGCCATCTCATGCTCGATCGCGAAGGCGGACATCCGGGCAATCGCAGCTATCATTCAGCCATTCGACGCTGGGTCGCCCCGTTCGATGGCAAGATAAACGTTGAAGGTGAACTGTTTCATTTCAACGAGGGCGGCGATGGGGTTCTCGGCAGAATCGTTTCGAGCCGGACTGGTGAACTCGGGCACTGGATTGCTTTGAATGGAAAAAAGGAAACCGTCGTGAGCGTTGAAGTCCGCAAGGGCGACACGATTGATTTCGTGACCGAGATGCAAACCTCCGCAGTGCATGACACATTCAAATGGGCGCCGATCATCAAATTGGTGGAAGTTCGCTATGGCACTCCGCCGCCAGCCAAAAAAGATTGGCATGCCACTCGCGACTTCGACGGACCACCGGTGGATAATCGTCCGCTTAATGCGTGGGAAAAGTACGCGCAAGCCCTGCTGCTCTCAAATGAGTTTATCTTCGTTGATTAGCAGGATCGAAGTTGAGATGTGAGATTCCGTGAAAAACCGCATCCTGACCTTGCTTCAATTTCTGCGATACGTTTACTTTTGGTTTATTGAAAAAAGGGACACGCCAGGAAATACCTCGCAAAGCCGTTTACCGGCTTTCACTTTACTTGCGCTGCCTGCATCGGCTGAAGATCAACAGCATCCGCACCGTCTCCAGTGAAGCACTGGCCAAAGCAGCGGGCGTTAAATCCACACAACTGCGCAAAGATCTGACTTACTTCGGCCAATTCGGAACAAGAGGATTGGGCTATGACGTCGAGCAGTTGAGCACAATGATTTCGGATTTGCTCGGCACAAACAGTTTGCAGCCTGTCATTCTTGTCGGCGTTGGGAATCTTGGTTCCGCCCTCCTCTCTTATCGGGGATTCGAACAGGAAGGTTTCGAAATTGTCGCGGCATTCGATGCCTATCCAGATCGCGCCAAAACGAGGACTGTCAAACAACCAATTCACGGGATGGACAAGATGCCGGAGTTTATTAAAGAGCATTCGGTTCGAATGGCGATCCTGACCGTCCCGATTCCTGCCGCTCAGGAAGTCACCAACACGTTGGTGGAGAACGGCATCTCTGGAATCCTGAACTTTGCCCCGATCGTCCTGCACGTCCCGGAAGATGTCACCGTCAACAATGTGAATCTAGCCATCGAGTTGGAAAACCTCAGTTATTTCATTCAGCACTGAAAGTTACGAATCAACCGGTTCCAGTTGCACACAGAAAGTGCTCCCTTTTCCCGGTTCCGACTCCACCCAAACGGTGCCGCCCTGCATCTCCACAGCTTTCTTTACGTTCGCCAGGCCAATACCGGTGCCTGGATAGCTTTGTTCCGTGTGCAAACGCTGGAAGACTTCAAAGATACGATCGAAATGTGAAGGGGCGATTCCGATGCCGTTATCTGTAACACAGATCGTCGCACCGGGGGCTTCTTTCCTCCAATTCACGGCAATTTCCAGCGGAACATCTGCTTTTCGGTAGCTGATGGCATTTTCGAGCAGGTTCGAAAAAATCTGGTTCAGCAGCGAAGGATCCGCGTTCACCACGGGCAGGTCTGGCGAGATAATCAGCTTACCACCCACGGCTTCAATTTCCATTTTTATGTCGCCTGCCATTCGCCTGAGAACATCGTTCAATGGAACTGGACGCAAATTGATCGCAGCGCGGCCAATTCTTGAATACGTCAGCAAATCATCAATCAAACGGCCCATGCGTCCAGCCGATTGAATAATGCGTTCGAGATAGGCCAGGTGTTCTGCGTCCAATCGGTCGCGACAATCTTCACTGATGGCTTCTGTAAACCCGGTGATGGCCCGCAGGGGTGCTTTCAGGTCGTGCGAGACGGTGTAGGAGAACGAACGAAGTTCCTTATTGGAAGTGTCGAGCTGATTGGTTCTTTCGCGCACCCGGGTTTCAAGTTGCTGATTCAGCTTTTTGATTTCTTCCTCAGCCCGTTTTAGTTCCGAAATGTCGATGGCAACCCCAAGCAACCGCGGCTGTCCGCGGAGATGCACAAGCCTTCCGGTGCCATAATAAGGAATGCGTTTGCCCGTTTTGGTGAGGAGTGTTATTTCCGCGTCCGATTGTCCGGTGGCGATTACTTTTGCATTATTTTCAGCCGCGAGGTGTTTCTCTTCTTCGGGCAAAAAATCTGACGCATTCATCTGTTTGATTTCTTCGGTTGAATATTCCGTTACGATTTCGAGATTCTTGTTCCAACGCATCATAGCGCCATTTTTATCCACCAGATAGAACGTTCCAGGCAGGCTGTTGATGAGGGCATCTGAAAAATCCCGCTCATCCATCACCCGTTGTTCCGCCCGTTTGCGGTCCGTAATATCGCGGCAACTGCCCATCCATTCGCGCACCTTTCCATTCGGCCCAAAGATGGGAACACCTCGCGACACCATTTCGCGCCATTGCCCATCCGCACGCCGGATGCAAAGTTCTGTTTCATAAACCCGGTTTTCGGCGACGGATTGAGACCAGACTTGAGCCACTCGCTCGCGGTCCGTGGGATGGACAGCATCAAGCCAGCCATACCCCATCATTTGATCTTTGGTTTGCCCGGTGAACTTCCCCCAGGTGGGACTTTCCTCCATTGCGTAACCCTCCGCATTATTTACCCAGACAATCTGCGCGCTGGCGATCACGAGCGAACGGTAGCGTTCTTCACTTCGGCGCAGGGTTTCCAGCGCGCGATACCGCTCTGTGACATCGCGGAACGACCAGACGCGGCCGGTAATCTTTTCTTTTGTACGCTCGGCCTTCGAATAGCGTTCGTAGATTCGCCCATCTTTAAACTCCAGGACATCCATGCTTTCCTGCTCAGGGTTTTGATAGAGCTCATGCACTTTGGCTAGAAACAGCTCAGGATACTTGAGTTGATCCAGCACGCTTTGTAACACCATTTCATCCTGGTAAATCGTCATCACACCAGAGGGCAGACGCCACATATCAAGAAATCTTTGGTTGTGTCCCTCCAAACGACCGTGCAAATCAACGGCCAAAATGCCATCCGCGGTGGATTCAAGAATGGAGTGCAGCAAGGAAACCGATGCTTCGAGTTTTTCTTCCATCATCTTGCGCTCGGTGATGTCCTGCGCAAATCCCACCATTCGAACCGGATGCTTCAGCTCATCGAGAATAACTTCTCCCGAACTGTAGAGTGTTCGCTCAGTGCCATCGGTGCGGAGAATCCGTTTTTCGTGAATGAATGAGCCGCTTGTCTCCAGGGTTGCCTTGATTAATGCAGCCGTTTTAGGGCGGTCATCGGGATGAATGCGGAGCAGGTAATCCTCGTAAGTGGCTTTGAACTCGTTCGGACGCAGGCCGAATATGCGATAAAGCTCGTCCGACCAGACCACTGTGTCGGTTTTAATATCCCACTCCCAGCTTCCCAGTTTGGCGAGACGCTGAGCATCGGCGAATTGTCGTTCGCGCCTGGTCAAATCTTCCGCGGCCCGCTTGTGTTCGGCGGTTTCGGCAATCAGTTGTTCCTGCAACCGGTGCAACTCCGCTTCCTGCAGTTCGTTGAGACGATGCTTTTCATGCGTTTCGCGGCGCAATTCCAAAAGCATCGTCACTTCATGTCCCAATGTTCGCAGCAGTTGCCGTTGCCTCGCATCAAGCTCGTGCGGTATTCGATCGAGGACGCATAACGCACCCAGGCTGTATCCGTCAGCACTGATCAATGGATATCCAGCGTAAAAACGGATGTGGGGTTCTCCTGTAACAAACGGATTATCAGCAAAACGAAGATCCCGGGTGGCATCCGGCACCACCAGCACATCCGTCTGGAGCATGGTGTGGGCGCAGAAAGCGTTTTCCCGTGGCACTTCACGCTGCACCACCCCAACGCTGGACTTAAACCACTCCCGCGTGCCGTCCAGAAATGTGATAAGCGAAATCGGGACTTCACAGAGATCCGCCGCCAATGCGGTCAAGTCGTCGAAAACAGGTTCTCGAGGACTGTCCAGGATTTCGTATTTCGATAAAGCCTGAAGTCTTTCCGCCTCCTTTGGCTCTGTTCGTATCTCCACTTAAAACCTCCCCGGTTTTTTTACCTTGGGATAAGATAATGATCACTACCGTTCGCGGGTGATTGTAAGCCAATCTAATGCTTCACAAATGGGAAAGCAATGGATCGAGACGTGCAGCCACCATTCCTAAGAATCTATGCAATCGTCTATCCTCCATTTCTCCGATAACGCTTCGATTAATTATCTTTGAAGAATTCGTGCTAAGTTCCTACAGGTATGCCGAAGGAGGTCATCATAATCGGCGGAGGCATGGCGGGCCTGTCTGCGGCTGCGGAGTTGAGGGGTTGCCGGGTTACGCTCGTTGAAGCTAAAAACCGCTTCGGCGGACGCATTCATACTCTGTACAAGGACGGCAATGTGATTGAACTTGGCGCAGAATTCGTTCACGGCCAGAACAAAGCTTTATTGAGCGTCATCCACAATGCCGGCCTTGCGCTGGCGGACGCCTCGGAACGAAATCAAATGTTGGTCGCAGGTCGCCTCCAACCAATCGCTCTCTGGGACAAATTCGGGGAATTGGCGGCACGCATTGAAACACAGAAACCCGACAAATCATTTCTCTCATTCATAGACGAAACAGCATTGGATGAGGGTGGACGAAAAATGATGCTCACGTTTGTCGCTGGTTTTGATGCCGCAGATCCTGCTCGCATCAGCGCCCACTCCTTGCGACGCGCAGAATACGCTTCCGAACAGATGAACGGTCAAAAGGAAGCACGCCTTCAAACCGGTTACGCATCCCTCGCTGAGTTCATGGAAAGCAAAGCCCGCCACAGCGGAGCAACCTTGTTAAAGAATGTTGTCGTGCATGCGGTTCGATGGCGACGCGGACGCGTCCAGGTAGAAGCTTCCTGCGACCGTTTGACCGAAACGTTTCTTGCGGACGCAGCGATTGTCACGCTTCCGCTCGGGGTGCTGAAAGCACGTGCCGTGACATTTGAGCCAGCCTTGCCGGACAAGGAGGAGGCCGTCGCCGGCCTGGAGTTTGGAAATGCTATCAAACTCACGCTCGTTTTCCGCAGGCCCTGGTGGCCTGATCCGGATTTCGGATTCATTCACACACTGGATGAATCGTTGCAAACGTGGTGGAGCGATTCACGCGGACCGATCCTGACCGGTTGGGCAGGCGGCCCAAAGGCGGACGCGCTCCTGAATCATTCACCGGCGGAACTGGAAGTCCTCGCGGTTGAAGCCCTATCCCGATTGTTTTCGATTTCCCTTCAGAAAATTCGTACCGAACTGATTTCCAGTCACACCCACAATTGGGCACACGATCCGCACATACGCGGTGCTTACAGTTACATTCCCGTCGGTGGATTGTTCTATCCGAAGCAATTGGGTGCTCCAGTGAAAGAAACTTTATTCTTCGCGGGCGAAGCAACGGCGCGTGATGGACAGATGGGCACTGTTTTTGCCGCGCTTGAAAGTGGTCAGCGAGTCGCTCGCGAGTTGATGAATGCCATATGAAATTTCCTGCATGCCCCCCGATCTTGCACTCACAAATTTAGCATGGACACCAAATCCGCCACATTCATTTTTTGGTGGCCGGCGATGGATTTCAAAATGTCATGCAACGTTCCCACTTTGATGGGGCGGTGATTGGGAATGGTAACGTGATGTTTCCCGTTAGTTTGGGTGGTCATACGCAGATGAGAACCGTCCTGCCGCACGGTGACATAACCGAACTGTCGAAGTGCTTTGACGAGTTCGGAGGCATTACAATCCCGAGGAATTTTCACGCAGTTAGAATTTCGTCACGCACGAAGTGCAGTCGAATAATGCTCGGGCGTTGCCCTTCATCGAAATGACAGATCACAGCGTCCTTCACCATGGAACGAATTTCTTCCAAGGTGTCGCCTTGGGTGAATACCGAATGCCCCAGCGCCCGGGCATTAAAGCCGCCATCAATTTCATCTTCTCGCACTTCAAAAATGATTTCGGAAAGATCGTTCATTCAAACTAAAATAGATCGCGTCCACTTTCGAAGCAATTTCAATATCCCGCGACAGTTTTTTTGGGGGGGTGCGCATCTTGACGTTGCTCCGTCTGCCAATCTCGCGAGTTGATGAAATTATCAAAGGCACCCCATGATAAAAAATCAGCACTGCAACCTTAAATCGCTGTGCAAGTCACGAACACCCCCACCCCAATCGTAAATTGCTGCCTTAAAGGCCATTACAAACCGGGAACAGCACCAGATTGCCATTTTTTCCCGCGAAAAAAGTCCCATACACCTGTTGATTTGTTTTTTTTCGGCGGAAAAAGTCATGAACACCTTATGACATTGGTTTTTTTCGCGGGAAAAAGTCATGAACACCTATTGATTTGGTTTTTTCCGCCGAAAAAAGTCGTGATCACCTTATGACATCGGTTTTTTTCGCCGAAAAAGGTCGTGAACACCTTATGACAATAGTTTTTTTCGCCGAATTAAGTCATGAACACCTGTTGATTTGGTTTTTTCCCGCGAAAAAAGTCGTGATCACCTTATGCACTTGATCTTTTTCGGCGGAAAAAGTCATGAACACCTGTTGATCTGGAATTTTACGCCGAAAAAAATGCCGATCCAGTCGAGAATCGGACCTTTTTCGCCGGGAAAAATGGTGCCAATAACGCAGGGGAGAAACTATCCGCGGAACGGAAAGTATCACGAAGCGACACCCTGTTTAGTTAGCTGGTTAACGACTGTGAATATCTTACAACAACATCTTCTCGCTGTTCGACCACTTATCCACTTTCATTGCTGGTTCATGATTGACGCAATCTCCCCAGACGGCGGTGCAGCATCGACCGATTTTCGGAAAACACGACGCAAGAAGGTTTCCGTGGATCTGTCAAAAATAGATCGCCTGCCGCCACACTCGCTGGAAGCCGAACAGGGTGTCCTCGGCTGTTTGCTCCTGTCGCCAAACGATTGCATCGGCGAGTGCGTGCAGAAGTTCAAGAGCGGGGCGGAAATCTTCTACGATCTTCGGCACCAATCGATCTACCAGATGCTGATCGACATGTATGAGAAGAAAGAAGCGATCGATCTCATCACATTGCAGCAACGCCTGAAAGACCGTCAGCAACTCGAAGCCGTGGGTGGCATCGCTTACGTGTCCGCTCTTGTGGATCAGGTTCCCTCAGCCGCGAACCTGAAGTTCTACGCAGACATCATTTACGAAAAATATGTCCTGCGCAAAATGATCCAGACCTGCACGAACATCGTCGCACGCGCCTACGAACAGGAAGGTGAAGTGGATGAACTGCTGGATGAAGTGGAACGGGATGTTTTAAAGATCGTCGAGTCCCGCGTCCAGGAGGATGACAAGACGATGAAAAGTCTTGTCCAGGGTGCGATCAATAAGATTGAGGAATATTTTAAAAATCAAGGCGCCACCACCGGCATCGCCACTGGCTTCGCCGATCTCGACAAAATGACGAGCGGTTTGCAACCAGGCGACATGGTGGTCATCGCTGCTCGCCCTTCCATGGGGAAAACGTCGCTCGCCATGAACATCGCCGAGCACGTTGTCATCCATGACAAAACACCCGTCGGCGTATTCAGTTTGGAAATGACCGCCCAATCTCTGGTGCTGCGCATGATTTGCTCTTACTCGCGAGTAAACTTTCGTGATATTCGAGCCGGCTTTTTATCGGATCGAGACTTCCCCAAATTGACTGACGCTGCCAGCAAACTCACGAATGCTCCGCTGGTGATTGATGACACGGCTGGTCTTTCCATTTTGCAGTTGCGCGCCAAGGCACGTCGCATGCACCAGCAGTACGGGATCAAACTGATTGTGATCGATTACTTGCAGTTGCTTCATTCCTCCGCCGCGCGTGCGAAAGAAAATCGACAGCAGGAAATCGCCGACATCTCAAGCGGCATCAAAGCACTCGCCAAAGAGTTGCACATACCGATCATCGTTCTCGCGCAGTTAAACCGTGAAATGGAAAAGGATAAGAATCGTAAACCGCGCATGTCGGACTTGCGCGAATCCGGCGCGATCGAACAGGACGCCGATTTGATCGGGATGCTCTACAAACCGGGCAGCAGCGATGACGAAGATGGAGGGTCGGCGGAAAGCGATGCGGTGGCTGTCAACCTCCTCATCGCCAAGCAACGAAATGGTCCAACCGGGGATGTCTGCCTGACCTTTCTTAAATCGTACACGCGATTTGAGAATGCAGCCAAAGTTTCACCCGAGGACATGCCGGGCGATTAGTTTCCGTTCCTCTTAATCGTAAACTTACTCTCAATTTGCAGGGAAGATTAAGATTAAGATCACGATTAAAATTAAGAAAACGGCAGTAAAACTCGCAGAAATCGGCTCTTTTCTGCCCCGTTTATGAGACGAGCAATACTGCCACACCAACAAAATACCTTGAATTTTTGAAAAAAACGTTCATCCAGAGCAGTGCTTTTTTCTGATTTCAGAAAGTTTGTTCAAATCGACAACAGAAATAAAATGACGAAGTTTACCGTTCCCCTGAACGCAGGCTGCCTGGCTTGCCTGGTGTTTATCGCCAGTCTCTTTACCTCAATCGGCCAGACCGGCCCCAAAGTTTCCTCGATTGAAATTCGCCATGTGGGACCACCCGCGGCCAGCGATTCATTGATTCGCTCCAACCTGCGCATCAAGGAAGGCGACTCTTATCAACGCGTTCGCGTGGACGATGATGTGCGCAACCTTTATGCCACCGGATTCTTTTACAACATTCGCGTCGCCGAAGATATCGCTGCCGATGGCGTCAAGCTGACCTACGTCGTGCAAGGCAATCCGCTGCTGACCGACATCAAGTTTGATGGCAACAAAAAATACAGCAACAGTCGTCTCACGAAGAAGATCACTTCCAAAACAGGCCAGCCGCTGGACGAAAAAAAGTTGTTCCAGGACGCACGCGAAATCGAGACGATGTATCAGAAGGCGGGCTATCAAAAAGTGTCGGTCAAGCCGGTCTTAAGCATCGATGAAAACACCGGGCGCGGCTCGGTTATTTTTGAAGTCAGAGAAGGCCCAAAGATCCGCATCAAAGACATCGTCTTCGAAAGCAACAATGAATTCTCCGAACGCAAGCTTCGCAAAGCTTTAAAAACGAAACGTCGTTGGTTCATGTCATGGATCACCGGTGGCGGCGTTTTGAAAGATGAACAATTCGAAGACGACAAAGAGCGTCTCACTGCGTTTTACCAGAACGAAGGTTATATCGATTTCGAAATCCAGGAGGTCAAGTTCGACTACGTGGAGGAAAACAAACTGGTCATTCGCTTTATCATTTCTGAAGGTCAGCGCTACCGGGTCGGCGCTATCGATTTCAAAGGAAATAAACTTTTCAGCACGGACGAAATCACCGGCGGCGTCAACGTGCTCGGTCGCACAGTGAGGATGAAAATGAACGTGGGCGAAATTTTCACACCGAAAGGCCTGACTGCGGATGTGGATGCAATTCGCGATTTCTACGGTTCCAAGGGCTACATTGATGCACGGGTCAACGCGATCAAGAACGCCAATGTCTCGACCGGAACGATGGACGTGGTTTACCAGATTGATGAAGGCCAAAAGGCATTCATCGAACAAATCGAGATTCGCGGAAACGAAAAGACAAAGGACAAAGTCATCCGCCGTGAACTCGCCGTCTCTCCCGGTGAAGTGTTCGACATGACCCGCGTGAAAGTGAGCAGGGCCCGCCTCGAAGGTTTAAACTACTTCGAGAAGGTGGACGCCAAACCCCAGGACACCGATGTTCCGAACCGCAAAGATCTCGTGGTCTCGGTTGAAGAAAAGAATACCGGCAACTTCACTGTCGGCGCCGGGTTCAGTTCAGTGGACCAGTTGGTTGGCTTCGTAGAGGTGTCGCAAGCCAACTTCGATCTCTTCAAACCGCCGACATTCACCGGGGGTGGACAGAAATTCCGTTTGCGCGCACAAATGGGAACAAAGCGTCAGGATTATCAAATTTCATTTGTGGAACCCTGGTTCCTCGATCGCAAACTGGCGCTCGGTGTGGATCTGTTCCATCGCGAACTGAACTACGTCAGCCGCGAAGATCTCTATGATGAAACCCACACGGGCGGGACGTTGAGTTTGACCCGCGCGCTCGGCAGCGACTTCCTCATCGGGAAAGTTTTCTACACGTTGGAAAATGTGGGCATTAATCTCACCAGCAAGGCACGGACTGACGACGTCACCCTCACTTCGACCGATGCGGATGGCAATGTGACAACACAGATACTTCCGCGCAACATTTCACAAACTCTGGCAGAAGAAGATGGAGACCGCCTGGTTTCGAAGGTTGGCACATCCCTCGCCTTCGACACTCGTAATAGTGCGCTGCTCCCTTCTCGCGGTCAGCGTAGCGAACTCTTGACCGAAGTGGCAGGACTGGGAGGCGACACCCACTTTTACAAACTGGAAGCAAAGACCGCATGGTATTTCCCAGGTTTCTTCGAAGGCCACATTTTCGAAATCGTCGGTCGCGCAGGTGTTGTTGATGATTGGGGAAGTGGAGACCGTGGACGCAGTCGCGTGCCTATTTTCGACCGCTGGTTCCTGGGCGGCCTCTATTCTCTACGCGGATTCAACTATCGCGACGTCGGGCCCAAAGATTCGGTCCTTGGAAAAGAACCCATCGGTGGTGAAACTTACTACTTCGGTTCCGCTGAATATAGTTTGCCAATTATTGAACGCCTGCGCTTCGCAATGTTCTATGATATTGGTAACGTGTTTGAGGATGCTTACAGTTTCAACAGACAGCCTCAGCAGGCTACATACAGCGACAACTGGGGTGTCGGTATCCGCCTGAATTTGCCGATTGGGCCGCTGCGACTAGATTACGGCATACCGATCAACAAAGATGAAGGGGTTAGTGGAGGTGGGCGATTCCAATTTGGTGTCGGTTACACTCGTGAGTTCTAATTTTTAAAAATAAAACATGAAGAAAATTTTTCTATTCCTGTCCGTTTTGCTTCTGCTGACATCTGCCGCCCAGGCGCAAAGCCGGGTTGCCGTCATCGATCTTCGCAAAGTGTTTGATAACTATTATAAAACACAGTTAGCCGACGCGAATCTGAAGGATGAGGCGGGCGATCTTGAGAATCAGCGCAAAGAAATGATGGAAGAAATGCGCAAAGGCGAAGATCAATGGAAGAAACTCCTCGATAATGCCAATGACCAGGCGATCTCCGCGACGGAACGCGACAAGAGCAAGCAATCTGCTGAAAAGAAATTGCTCGAACTCCGCCAGCAGGAGGAAACGTTGAAGCAATTCGAACGTAGCGCCCGCGCCAAGTTGGGTGAAAAACACCGCAGAAAACGCGACGTGATTCTCGAAGAAATCCGTACTCTCATTAATACCCGCGCCAAAGCCCAGGGCTTTTCGCTGGTGATTGATACGGCATCCGAAAGCATCAACAGCACACCGATCGTTCTCTATACCAGCGGCGAAAATGACATAACCGATATGGTCCTGAAGGAACTGAATTCTTCTGCTTCCCCGAGCATTTTAAAATCTCTCGAAGAACGCAAAGACGACAGAAAATAGTCTGTTCCATCGAGCAATTCTGGAGCGCCGGTCTGAAAATCAGACCGGCGCTTTTTTGCAGTTAAGAGAACCTGCTGGTCCGCGCACGAGCCCGGGGCCGGCTTCTTTCGGTTTGCGTAATCCGCACCCGATTCCTAAAGTCCGCGGATTCTATGAACGATCCCCTTTATGGGTGGCTATCAGTTGTGCCACCGATCCTCGCCATTACACTGGCGATTATCACACGACAAGTTGTTGTCTCGCTGCTGGCAGGTGTCTGGGTTGGCTGGCTCATTGTGGCGAGTGGAAATCCCTTGCAAGGAACAGTCGAGACGATCAATGCGCTGGTGGCCGTGTTCGCTGAAGGCTGGCAGACAAAGGTGATCATCTTCACAATGTTGATGGGTTCCCTGCTGATCCTGATGCAACGTAGCGGCGGCGTCGAAGGCTTCGTGAATTGGGTCGGTCGCTGGAAATGGGCGAATACACGGCGTGGCGCTCAAATGATGGCATGGGTGATCGGTTGCGGTGTTTTTATTGAATCCACTATCACCTGTCTCGTGGTCGGCACCGTTTCTCGTCCTCTGTTTGATAAGCTCAAGATCTCGCGCGAAAAACTCGCCTACATTTGTGACAGCACCTCGGCGCCAGTTTGCATGATGCTGCCGTTTAACGGATGGGGGGCGATGATCATTGGACTTCTAGCGGTTCAGGCCGCCGCAGGGAATCTGGGTGATAAGGGGCCCCTTGGAGTTTTTCTGCCGGCAATGGCACTCAATTTCTATGCGATCATCTCACTACTGCTGGTCCTGATCACCTGCTTGTTCGATTTCCATATAGGCCCAATGAAACGCGCGGAAAAACGCGCGCGCGAAGAAGGCAAGTTGTTGCGGGATGGTGCTGTTCCGGTGGTGGATGAATCGATCATTTCCATGCCGACCAAAACCAACGTCACACCACGGAAGCGCAACATGATCCTGCCGCTTGCGAGCATGGTGCTGATGGTGATGGCGGGAATTGCGATTACCGGGTTCAACGGGGTGAAGGCGGAAAACATCACGAATCCGACGTTTATGGATTATTTAAACCAGGCATCTGGTTCCACGGCAGTGTTGTGGGGAATCCTGTTTGCGGTGGTTGTCGCCATTGTGATGATGCTCTTGCAAAGAATATTCACGATGCATGAAACCATGGACCTTATTCTAAAGGGTGCGGGTGGACTGGTTCCCCTGGCGGCGATCATGGTTTTCGCATTCGCGATTGGTGCAACGTGCAATAAACTCGGCACTGGCCCCTGGGTAGCCTCCATCGCACAACCGTATCTAACACCCGTCCTGATTGCGCCCATCGTCTTCATCGTCGCTTCCTTGATTGCATTCTCTACTGGAACCAGTTGGGGGACGTTTGCGATCATGATGCCGTTGGCGATCCCGCTGGCGGCTTCTTATAATCTGGAAGGAACGGCAGTCTCAATTCCTCTCGTCGTCAGCGCGGTTCTCGGTGGCGGTGTGTTTGGTGATCATTGCTCCCCGATCAGCGATACGAGCATTGTTTCGTCAATGGCATCATGCAGCGATCACATTGACCATGTGCGCACGCAAATGCCTTATGCCTTGCTCGCTGGCGGACTCACAATCGTTCTCTATCTGGTGATCGGGATGCTCTGAACGGCAGACGCAGACCCCAACCAAGCTTAGAGCCTGTCTGAATTGGGTGGAACGGGCTACCAGCCCGTTGTCGGCGGCAACCTGCCGCCGACCGTTGACGTGTTCTATAATCGGTGTGTTGCCCTCCCTGAACTCGGCGGGCTAGAAAAACAGAACTATAGAGTCGAGTTGCCGCTTTGCGGCAGGCCCGCCGCCACGGGCTGGTAGCCCGTTCCACCCGTTTTCATAGAGGCTCTTCTACACTCGCCTGGTCAACTGCACGCCGGCCTGCAAAAGCTTCTGCGCTTCGGCATCCGATTTACCTTCGGCGTAGATCCGCAAAATCGGTTCGGTGCCGGAACCGCGCAACATGAGCCATGATCCATCCCTGGAAACGAATTTCACACCATCGAAAGTTTTCACCTCAGCCAATGGTGACTTCAGCAATTTAGCCGGTGGATTTTTCGCGCAGTAATCCATCAGCGCAGCGCGTTTCTCCAGCGGGAAGAGGGTATCAAGGCGGGCGTAACGATGCGGACCAAATTGTCTTTCGAGCTTTGCAATGATCTTGTTGATCGAAGTCTTCTCGGTCGCGAGGAGTTCAAGCAGCATCATCCCGGCAGCAATTCCATCGCGCTCAGGAATGTGCCTCGGAAAACCAATACCGCCACTTTCCTCAAATCCCAGCAACACATCACCTTTCAACATTTCTGTGCAGATATATTTAAATCCGACACCTGTCTCGATCAGCGGCAAGCCATAATACGCACACATTTTGTCCACCATGGAAGTGGTTGTGAGCGCCTTGATAACACGGCCTTTGGCTTTGCGATTCACAATGTAGTGATGCAACAACGCACAGATGATCTGGTGGGTCGTAAGAGGATTACCGCGTCCGTCCATCCCACCGACACGGTCTGCGTCGCCATCCGTGACGAGGCAAATATCGTGCGGATGCTTCTTCAAATACGGTGCGCTCTTCGTGTAATTCTTTGCAATCGGCTCGGGATTAATACCGCCGAAGTTCGGATCATGTTCGGCATTGATCGTTGTAACTTTGCAGGTGGTTCCGGCCAATAATTGATCGAAGCACCCTGCCCCGACGCCGAACAAAGCTTCATGTGCAAATCGTAATTTTGATCCCGCAATGAGTTTGAAATCCACCAAACGATTAACCGCAGCATAATGCCCCGGACGCACGTCCTTGATGACGATCTGTTTTTTCTTAATGGCGTTTGCCGCTGCAATCGAGCGCACGGGAGTGTTGTCCAACAACTTCTCGACAGCCTTACAAGTTTCCGGATCAGCAGACCCACCGTAATGAGCTTTCAACTTGAAACCATTGAAGCTCGGCGGATTGTGACTCGCCGTGATCATTACACCGCCAACCGCCTTGTTGGCTTTGACGGCCCATGAAACGGACGGTGTAGGCGTGGGTTCGGAAGTCAGGATGACCTGGAACCCGTTCCCCGCCAGAACCTCGGCAACGCGTTTTGCAAATTCATCTGAAAGAAAACGACGATCATATCCAACCACCGCTTTCTTCGTCGTGCCTGCCACTGGGTTCTTGATCCAGTAATCCGCAGTCGCCTGCGCGACGCGATCCACGTTCTCGAAAGTGAAATCTTCGGCGATCACCGCCCGCCATCCGTCTGTTCCGAATTTTATTTGAGCCATAGTAAAATGATTATGAACCTGCCAACAGAAAACCGTTCTTCGGTTCGATTTTCAAATCGTCCGTGCGCGAATGTTGGTTCACCAGTTTCCGCATTTTGGAGATCGCGCGTTTCAAGCTCGGTTGACCGTAAAGGCCTGTGCCAGACACAAACGTATCCGCGCCGACTTTGGCGCAATCCGCCGCCGTTTCGAAAGTAATGCCGCCATCCACTTCGATCAGGAAATTCAAATTTCTCTCACGCCGCCAGTCGTAAGCTTGCTGAATCTTGGGTAGGGTCTCGGTGATAAACGGTTGGCCACCGAATCCGGGATTGACCGTCATCACGAGCAATTGATCAATCTTGGGCAGAAACCTTTCGACCTGCGACATCGCAGTTGGCGGATTGATTGCCAAGCCGACCTTTTTGCCGAGCGAACGAATTTTCCAGATCAATGGCTCCACCCTGTCACCCAACTCTACATGGATGATAATGCGATCCGCTCCAGCCTGGGCAAAGGGTTCCAGCAATATCTCTGGCTTCCAACACATCAGGTGAACATCAAACACCAGTTTCTTGGCACAGGGACGCACCGCCTTCACCACTTGCGGACCGAAGGAGATGTTCGGCACGAAATGGCCGTCCATGATGTCCAGGTGAAGCCAATCAGCGCCCGCCGCCTGGGTGCGACGCGCCTCCCTGCCGAACTGGTCGAATTTGGAGGCAAGCAACGAGGGCGCAATAATCATCCCGAGAAACTAATAAACTGAACGGAAGTTGCAAGGAGTTGGTCGCTTGAATAACAAAAAAGCGCGGATGAAATCATTCGCGCTCTTGATAAATATCGGGGTGAGGGATTGCCCATTCCCCATTTTGCCTTCTCCCTCGCCCTTTCCGAAAGGGAGAGGGCTGGGGTGAGGGATTGCCCCCTTGGCTTCTCTAAGCCGCCGCAGGTGCTGGCGAGCCACCCAACCCGGGCAACTTCGGTGGCACCGGTTTGACCACTTCCGGCAGCGGCGTCGCCGCTTGCGCACCCGTTGGCGGATCCACTTTGGGCGCTGGCGGTGGTGGAGTGAAGGTTCCGAGACGGACAATCTCATCCACTTGCGTTCCATCAAGCGTTTCGTATTCGAGCAACGCGTTCGCAATTATCTCCAACTTATCGCGATGGGTATCAATCACGTCCTGCGCGACTTTAAAACCTTCCGTGACGATGCGGCGAATTTCCGAATCAATCTCCTGGGCAGTATGTTCGCTGTAGTTCTTGCGTTGCATCATGTCGCGCCCCATCAACATCTGATCGCTATCGTCGCCATACTGCACCATGCCGAGCATCTCGCTCATACCCCATTTGCAAACCATCGCACGAGCCATGTTGGTGGCCTGTTGAATATCACCAGAAGCACCGCTGGAAATGTCTCCTGAAACAATCTCTTCAGCGATACGACCCGCCATGATCACGGCCATTGTGTCAGTCATTTCCTTCCGACGATGATTCAATACATCGTCCTTCGGCAGCGACATGGTGGAACCGAGCGATTGTCCACGCGGAATGATCGTCACCTTGTGCAACGGATGGGTGTGCTTGAGAACCACATTGACCAAAGCATGGCCGGCTTCGTGCCAGGCGGTGTGCTTCTTATCTTCCTCAGTCATTGCCATGCTACGGCGTTCGCGGCCCCAACGCACTTTGATGCGGGCTTCTTCGAGTTCTGGCATCCCGACGGCTTTCATGTTCGTGCGAGCGGCCAGCAAGGCGGCTTCGTTCAACAAGTTAGCCAGATCGGCGCCGGAGAAACCGGGAGTGCCACGAGCAATAACAGAAAGGTCCACGGCGGGATCGAGTTTCACGTTCTTGGCGTGAACCTTAAGAATCTCCTCACGACCGCGCACGTCAGGTAGACTGACAATGATCTGACGATCGAACCGGCCTGGACGCAACAACGCTGGATCCAGAACATCCGGACGATTCGTTGCCGCGATGATAATGATGCCTTCCTGCGTATCAAAGCCGTCCATTTCGACGAGCAACGCATTCAAGGTTTGCTCGCGTTCATCGTTGCCACCGCCGAAGCCATGACCGCGACTGCGACCCACCGCATCGATTTCATCAATGAAAATCAAACAAGGAGTGCTCTTGCGGGCCTGTTCGAACATATCGCGGACTCGGCTCGCGCCGACGCCGACAAACATTTCAACGAAATCCGAACCGCTGATGCTGAAGAACGCCGCGTCAGCCTCACCTGCAATCGCTTTGGCAAGCAAGGTTTTGCCAGTGCCGGGAGAACCCACCATCAAAATACCTTTCGGGATTTTGCCGCCAAGCTTTTGAAACTTCTTCGGATCCTTCAGGAAATCGACGAGTTCGGACACTTCGTCTTTCGCCTCTTCAACACCGGCAACATCTTTGAAAGTAATTTTGTTCTTATCCTTCGAAAGCATTTTCGCCTTGCTCTTGCCGAAGCTCATAGCGCCTTTGCCCGCCGAACGAATCTGGCGGATCAGGAAGAAATAGATAATGCCAACCAGCAACAGGATCGGCAGCAGACTCATAAGAATGCTGGCAAGATAAGGATTGGCCTCATCCGTTTCGAATTGACCGGAATTCAACAGGAGATCTCGCGTGCTTTCGGTCAGATGCGTATCCAAACGGAACGCCACCGGCGGCTGGTCCTTGCTTTCGGTCTTGTAGTACTTTCCTTTAACCGTCTGCAGCGCAGGCGACTGTTGGAATACAATCTTACCTTCCGTGATTAGACCTTTTTCCAGCTTTTCCATCAATTGGGGATGATTGAGCTTATCTGGTTTCGGCTCGGAAGATCCCCGCATAAACATCAGCGCTGGAATGATCGCCAAAATTGCGATCCAAACCAACAAGGTGCGTGAATTAATGCGACGAAACTCGCCCCCGCGTTTCTCGTCTTTTTCGTTTTTGTTTCTATTCTCGTCAGACATGTGTAAAAATGTGGGCACACAGTAGCATGGCATGCATAGGGCTGCAACCGCTGCTTCAGGCAGACTTCCAACTCCATTTCAGTTTACGCACTGTGCCCTGTTTCAGCTTAAACCGGTCGGAGATCCGCAGACCCTGCACCCAGAAGATTTCCTCATTTTCAGCAACCGCAACCACTTTCTGTCGCCTTTCCTCAACCGGAATTTTTAGATTCACAAAGAAATCCTGCAGTTTCACCTCGTGTCCCAACCCTATCGGCTGGAATCGATCCCCCGGACGCCAGTGGCGCAGCTCAATGCTTGATCCAACCTTATCGGCATCAAAAAACTCGGTGCAAGACAGCCTGGGACCGACGCCAGCCACGTGACGCTGAATATCCCACTGGAAACGCAACGCGCCAAACTTACATTGCCCACTCTGACCAAGCTTAATAAGGCGTGATTCCTCCCGAAAATCGTGGTTCTTCACCTCGAGTCGATGAATCTGCCCATCGCTATCCCGGAAAACGCTGACGTTACGCGCGATCGAAAACTGTTCACCGGAAGACCGACGCAAGCGTTCGATCAACTCGAAATCCACCGGAAGGTCCATCTCACGCAGTTCGTCATGCAGGATACGCCGTTGCAACGCGATGTGCAGGTCGGCAAATGCAACATCGCGGTCGCGACTCCAGTCCCGCGCTGCCCCTGCGACATATTCTGACTCGGCCCCAATTATTTCCATGGAACGCAACGCGGTCTCGAAAACAGGCGGGGTCTGGTTCTTAAGGACCGGAATCAATTCGCCACGAATGCGATTGCGCAAGAAATCGGAAGAGGCATTGCTGGCATCCTCGCGGAAAGCGACCTTATTTTCAGCGGCAAATCTTTCCAGCGCCTCTTTGCTTTCGCTCAGCAAAGGCCGAATCAACTGCACTTTTGCGCGGACGGGGGAAGGTGCGCTCCAGCGCATTCCACCCAAACCTTCGCCACCAGCCCCCCGCTGCAACCGGAGAAAGAAAAGCTCAACCTGATCATCCGCATGATGCGCCAGCGCAATTTTTTTCACTTTCATCTCCTTCGCAGCCTGCGCGAGGAACTCGTGCCGCAACTGGCGAGCCGCCATTTCAATGGACAGTTTATTCGTTTGCGCAAATTGCCGGACATCCCCCTGCCCGACCAAAGCCGGAAGTTTCAACCTGTGAGCGACTTTGCGGACGAGCCGTTCGTCAGCATCGCTGCTGCGACCGCGCAACTGGTGATTGAAATGAGCCACGCCTAGTTTCCAATCGTGCCGGGGAGCCAACTGCGAAAGGGCCTGGAGCAAAACCATGGAATCCACCCCACCGGAAACCGCTACGAGCAGCGCTTCCCGTTTACGAAGAAGTTTTCGCGAGAGAATGTTTACCTCGACCTGCTTAACCCAATCGTTCACAAGCGAATTAAAGGCGAAATCAGCCCGGACGGAAGAGAAAACATCAAGGGAGTGGAAATCAACCACGGGAGTTGGATTTTTAACGCAAAGGCTTGGAGCGACGGAACGCAAACAACACAAAACTACTTCGAACCAGCAAAACCCCACCGAAAGTGTATTGTCTCACCTCATACGCTAAACACATACCGGCGCAGCGCGCCGCCCCTGCCACTTTTGACATTCCCCTACGGGCGTGGTTGATTGTTTTGTCGGTGAATGGAGGAGGACATGAAAAAATATTTCGCGACTATTCTTGTTGTTGAGGACGATAAGAATGACCAGTTGCTGATGGACATGGCATTCCGAGCTGTCGGCGTGAAAGGTCCGATTCACATCGTCAACGACGGATCAGAAGCGATTGCCTACATGATGGGGGAGGGGAAATTTGCCGACCGCAAAACGTATGCATATCCCACGTTTATTATAACGGACTTGAAGATGCCCAAAATTGATGGTTTCGGGGTCTTGGAATTTCTTAAAGGTAATCCCGAATGGGCCATCATTCCAACGGTTGTTTTCTCGTCGTCTGCGGATCTGGATGACATCAAGAAATCCTACATGTTGGGGGCCAGTTCGTATCATGTTAAGCCGGACAACTATGAAGGACTGTGCCAACAGTTAGAGGCGCTGCATACCTACTGGTTGACCTGTCAGGTTCCTGAAGTGGACAGCACAGGAAAACAGTTACCGACCCAGAGTAGAGGTAAATTGGGTGAAAGGTTTACTCAACCATGCCACGAACCGGAAGCTTCGACGGAAGAACATCCAACTCGCGTTTGATGTTGTGGCGCTGACCTCCGCCAGATGCTGATGATCTTTTCCTCACATGTCCCCCTTGATGGGAAAGATTCATGCAATAGGTTTCTTCTGGGATTCCTGAGGAGACAGCACCTTATTCACTCTATAATGGAGGGATGACAACTGGCGTATGAACGGAACGCCGATGAAATTGTTTTGGAAGCATCATGAAGCCGCGAAGCCAAACGCCAGAAAAACTTATGCCCAGGAAAACATCGACGGCTTCCGCCGAAACGTCAGATGAGACAGCGCGCGCTTTCGAAGACCGTTTCCGACATATTTTTGAAAGCTGCAAAGACGGGATTCTTATACTCGACGCGGACACTCGCAAAATCATCGAAGCCAATCCAGTGATGACGGAGCTGCTCGGCTATGCCCGGGAAGAATTTATCGGCAAGGAACTTTGGGAGTTCGGGCTGTTGCGCGATGAAGCAGCCAGCAAAACTGCTTTTCAGGAATTGCAGGAGAAGAATTTCATTCGCTACGACGATTTACCGCTCCAGACCAAAGATGGACGCACCATCCAGGTGGAATTCGTCAGCAACCTTTATTGCGAGGGTGGCAATTCTATCATCCAATGTAACATCCGCGACATCACTGAACGCAAACGGACGGAGCAACAGCTTGCGGAAAAGGCAAGGCTGCTCGACTTGAGTAATGACGCCATTATCGTGCGCGGTCTCAATGATAAAGTCAGTCTGTGGAACAAGGGCGCGGAGAAACTATACGGTTGGACTGCGGGGGAAGTGATTGGTAAACACCTTCATTCGTTGCTTAAGACAGAATTTCCCAAGTCCTATGAGGAAATCGTCGCGCAACTGTACCATGAAGGTAAGTTTGTCGGCGAAGTCGTCCAGATAGCGCGAAACGGCCGGCGTATCCACTCACTCTGCCGCTGGGTTCTGGATCCTGAGACCAAATCAATCCTGACCAGCTACACTGATAACACGGACCGCAAGGAAGCTGAGGAGGCCTTGAAGAAGACGGTTACAGAACGCACCCAGATGGTCCAGTCATTAGAGAGTCTGAGCTATACGCTTGCGCATGACTTACGCGCTCCGATTCGTGCGATCAAAGGGCTTTCTGAAGTATGGAGCCAGGAGGCTCCATCAGGTAATACGGGAAGGGAATATGCGCAACGGATCCAGCAAGCTGCGGAACGGATGAGTCTGTTGCTGGATGATTTGCTCGAATTCAGCCGCATGAGTTACCAATCGGTTCCGCTTGGAGCAGTGAATCTGGAAATTGAAGTGGAAAAAATTCTCACGGAACTGTCGCAGGAAATCCAGGCGATCAACGCCGATATTCAAGTGCAAGCACCTTTGCCAGTGGTTTCCGGCAACGCCACGTTAATCGAACAGGTTTTGAGCAATCTTATTTCCAATGCGCTTAAATTCGTCCAGCCAGGAGTGATGCCTAAAATTTTGATTCGCGCGGAGACACGAGGTTCCAGCGTTCGGCTTTGGGTCGAAGATAACGGTATCGGAATCGCACCGGAGCATCAGGATAAGCTCTTTGGCGTCTTTCAACGTCTTCATTCGACTAACGAGTTTGACGGCACTGGCGTTGGCCTGGCCATCGTCAAACGCGCTGTCGAACGCATGGGCGGCAGCGTGGGGGTGGAATCCGAACCGGGCAAGGGGAGTAAATTCTGGATTGAATTGGTGAAGGCCACGGATTTGGCCTATTGAAAAGGAGGGGCGTTCCGGGCGATGACGTGGTCGGCTTTCGCGTGAGCGTTCACATCTTTAGGAAGCAGTTTTCCTGTGCGTGCGGAAATGCTGACCGAGTGGGGATACCTAAGTTAGCGGCCTCCCGGTTACCATAACCGTTAAACACGCCCAGCGCACCAAGCAATCCCAACGGCAAGCGGATTAGAAATCCGTGCTACGAGCACCAATAATTACTCCGCAAATTTCTGCGGCAAAATCTCAGCCGTTCTTCCGCCATGCTGCTCCTTTAATCCAACCCGACGAATCGGGGGCTGGTTGAACAGCGGGTTTAGCCGGTTTGGGCTTGGCGACCTTTGCCATTGAGGGGAAGCGTTCCGGTTTTGGCGTTGAAGACTTCTTGGGCTCTACGCGAGCAATCAACGCTAAAACCGTTAAAACCAATATAAAAATTCCACTTTTGCGACCAATTGAAAGAATGATAGAAACTACATCCATTAAAAACCTCTTCTTGCAGAATTGATTCAGCTTTGGCCGTGCCAACGCGACGCCTACCTGCTGCAAAACAGGAGTTCCGCATGGAAAAGTTTCAGATTTCCCGAGAAAGGAGGTGAGTTGCAAATCTTTACGCAGCATCTACTTACCCTATTGTCTCACGGCGAGACACACGAATGGCGCTGGAAGACAGTTGGAAACACGACCACAAAAAAGAGCGACCGTTCCCGGCCGCTCTCTCAATTCAATGATTCGAAAGAATCAGTACTTACCACCGTAAACCGCATTTCGTCCCAACTGCTGTTCGATACGGAGCAATTGATTGTATTTCGCAGTACGATCGCTGCGGCTCAATGAACCAGTCTTGATCTGACCGCAATTCGTGGCAACCGCGAGATCCGCGATGGTCGCATCTTCCGTTTCACCGGAACGATGGCTCATCACGACGGTGTAACCGTTTTCCTTTGCGAGTTCGACAGCGTCCAGCGTTTCCGTGAGGGAACCGATCTGGTTCACTTTCACGAGAATCGAGTTGGCAGTGCCGGTTTCGATCCCCTTCTGGAGGAACTTCACGTTAGTGACGAATAGATCATCGCCGACCAGTTGCACTTTATCACCGAGCTTGTCAGTGAGCGTCTTCCAGGTCTTCCAATCGCTTTCCGCGCAACCGTCTTCGATGCTGACGATCGGATATTTGCCGCAAAGTTCGACATAGAAATCAACCAGTTCATTACCCGTCAACTTCCGGCCGGAGCTTTTCTTGAAAGCGTAATTCCCGTTGCCGGTATAGAATTCAGAGCTGGCCACATCAAGCGCGAGATAGATTTGTTTGCCTGCTTTGTAGCCGGCATCCTTGGTCGCTTGCAGAATGACTTCGATCGCGGCTTCTGCGCTATCGAGCGTCGGAGCAAAACCACCTTCGTCACCGACCGCCGTGGAAAGACCTTTTTTCTTCAAGACAGCTTTCAACGCATGGAAAATTTCCGTAATCGCCTGGAGACCTTTTGAAAACGTATCGAACCCTGTCGGAACGATCATGAATTCCTGGAAATCGATCGGCGCGTCAGAATGCGCGCCGCCATTGATGACGTTCGCCATCGGGACAGGAAGCACCTTGGCGTTCGGTCCGCCGATATATTTATAGAGCGGCAGTTCGAGGAGATTCGCGGCAGCTTTGGCATTGGCGAGCGAAACAGCGAGGATCGCATTTGCGCCGAGCTTGGATTTAGTTTCGGTGCCGTCGAGTGCGAGCATCGTGCGATCCACTTCGAGCTGATCGAGGGCGTCCAGACCTTCCAATGCCGGGAAAATTTTGTCCGTTACATTTTTAACGGCCTTGGAAACGCCTTTACCGAGGTAACGCTTTTTATCGCCATCGCGCAATTCGATTGCTTCATGTTCGCCAGTGCTGGCGCCGGAGGGAACGGCTGCGCGACCTGCCGCACCGCTTTCCAGAATAACATCTACTTCGACTGTGGGATTGCCGCGTGAATCGAGGACTTCTCGTGCTTGGATATCAAATATTGTGCTCATTTATTATGCGGCCGCAGTTTAGTGCCGAGCCGAAATGAGTCAAGCAGAGGCTCTGCTGATGATTCTGTGTCTTTTAGTAAGGACTGACTTTATAGCCGGACCTTGCCCAGTGGAAAATCTCGCCCTCCAACATTTCGCTCAGGTCACACCAGCCCTGTTGAATAGAGTAAGAGTATTAGTGTCCATTCGTGGTTAAAAAAAGGCCGCCCGGTTCCCCGAGCGGCTTGCATTTTTGACTTTGAACTTTAAACCTGAAACTTTGAACTCATGCTTAAGCGGTCTGCACCGTCACCACGGCGCTCTTCGCACTTTCACCACCGTTATTGACAGCGGAGACCGCAATCTCCACGAGCGTGTTGCCGGGCAACGATTCAATCGTGAAGTCCAGGTCAGCCGGAGTACCCACCGACGTCAATTCCGTGTGGACACCATTCACTCTGATGAACACGCGATAATACTCAGCGCGAACCGATGGATCCCACTTCACCGACACCGCATTGGCTCCAACCAACGTTACCACCAAACCTCCCGGCGCAATCGGAGTCTGTTTGGCGCCGGGCTTGTTGAACCCGAATGCGAGCCATTCAGAAGCGAATGGATCCAGTTTCATTGCCAATTCCCCCATCAATGTCGTCACCAACCCCTGCAACTTCTCCGACTTCACATTACGCACATTGATCAGCGTGTTGACTGTGCTATTCTGGATGTTGATCGCTGTTTGAGCAGCGGCCATGTCCTGCAACAACGTTTCTGCATAAGCCGCAGTCAGGTTGAGCGGTGCGATTTCCAACCCCGCGTTGTTCGTGAGAAAGGTTTTCCACGATTGCACCATTGCCTGCAGCTTGTCTGGCGTCCGCGGCACCCGGAGCGAATTGCGGAAGCCCGCAATATCCCAGGCTTGCGTATAACGTTTACCAAACGTCCGCTTCAACACCTCGCGGGCTCCCGTCACGAATTCCTGGCCCGTGACCACCAGTGCCTTCAACGCGGCCCGACGCGCTGCCAATTCCACCTTCCCACTTTCGTGGGCATCCCGGGCGGCCAACAATTCGTTGGTGGCAGCCTCGAAGATCACCTTGGAGACGTGAAGCAACCCGATGGCGGCGGCGAATTGCGTGAGGGCGCCCATGATCTTCGTGGCGAGCACGAGCATCAACGGGATCGATCTAACTTGTACTTGTTTCATATGTTTAACCTTTCTGTTTTCTGACACAGGAAAAACATCGCTATTTATGTGAGCAGACATATTGTCCGTCACCCGCGACCGGGACATTGCATTCTTTTGATCGAAGCCGCCCTGCCTTCCTGGTTCGTTACTTTTTGTTTAACGAACGACACCACTATGACAGGAGCAAAGGGCCAGCTACGGGCCCTTTGGTTTTGACCCAAAAATATTTTAACTTTTTTTATTTACCTATGAATCAATGACTTACGACACATTTGAGGGGTGAAACCGAAAAATAGTTTTGGAAAGTGCGGAAAAAGTCAGTGTAAAAAAGGATCTACCATGGATAAAATGGATCCGCAGGAATGGGAACGAGTTTAGACACGAATTCCAGGATGTGTTTTGACGCGCTGTTGAATAGCGCAGTAACAGCACGGTGCCCGCTTGCATCAGGGTCCCCGTGCTCCGCCTCTTGCTTTTGATTTACCCGGCTTTAGAGTTCAAGAAGCAATGGGCGAGGTATATGGATATACTTGTTTTAGACGACGATCCGAACGATGTGGATTTGATTTCTCGTGAGTTACGTGTCGGTGGGGTTGCATCTCAGATCACCCGAGTTGATTCAGAGAGCGAATTTGTTCAACAACTGTCGAAAAGTCATCCAGACATCATCCTCTCTGACCACAACCTTCCTAGATTCAACGGCCTCGCAGCCCTGGAGTTGATACGAGAAAAACAGTTGGATATTCCAATCATCTTCGTTGTGGGCTCCTTGTCTGAGGAGATGGTCACCAGAGCGCGCCAACTTGGGGCGGATGACTACGTTTTGAAGGACCGACTCCACGAGCTTGTTCCGGCGATCCGCCGCGCAATCAAATCCAAACAATCGCACGACAACTCGCCAGGGGCGCAGAGACCATCAAGGCAGGACAGTTCCGTTGATAACCTGGTTTTTAGACGCGCGGTGGAGCAGTGCAAAGAGGCGGTTGTAATCACGACAGCGGATCTCGATTTGCCCGGACCGCAGATCATCTACGTCAATGAAGCCTTTACGCGCATGACTGGTTACCCCCTCGCCGAGGTTATTGGGAAAACCCCGCGGTTGCTGCAAGGACCAAAAACAGAACGTGCGGTGCTCGATCGATTGCGGGCTCAGCTCTCTCGCGGTGAGTTTTTTGAAGGAGAAACAGTGAATTACCGGAAGGACGGAACTGAATTCATTCTTCAGTGGGAAATCTCGCCAATGCGTAACCCCAGTGGGGAAACCACACACTTTGTCTCGGTGCAGCGAGATGTGACCGAGCGCCGACGTGCGGTGGAAGATCGCATAGAATCTGAGCGCTGGAGGGTGGAACGAGAGGTGGCACAGGCGCTGGCTCAACAAACCATTGAAGTGCTCAATCGCGTCACCGACGCCTTCTTGTCAGTAGATCGAGACTGGCGCTTCATCTATGTGAATCGCGAGGCAGAAAGGCTGCTGCGCAAAAGTCGTACACAGCTTATAGGCCGGAATATTTGGGAAGAATTTCCTGAAGCTGTCGGATCGGATTTCGAGCAGCAATACCAGCGTGCTGTTTCTGAGCAGGTGACGGTGAAATTCGAATCGTTCTACACTCCTCTGCAGGTTTGGTTGTATGTGTCGGCCTATCCATCCCCTGAAGGTCTGTCGGTTTATTTTCACGACATCACGGAACGCAAAAGGGCGGAAGAATCGCTCCGGGCCAGCGAGGAATTCAGCCGTAGCATTATTGAGAGCAGCTCCGACTGTATCAAAATTCTCGATGTTCAAGGGCGATTGCTGAGCATGACGAAGAACGGGCAAGAGTTGATGGAAATCTCTGACTTAAAACCCTATCTGGGACAACTTTGGGTCGATTTTTGGAAAAACGATCATTACGAAGATGCGGGAAGAGCCATGGCTGCAGCTCTCAACGGCAATACGGGGCGGTTTCAGGGGTTCTGTCGGACCATGGCTGGAACTCCGAAGTATTGGGATGTGATCTGCACCCCAATTTTTGGCCGGGACGGAAAGCCGGAAAGAGTTCTTTCCGTTTCGCGCGACATCACCGATCTGAAGCAGGCGGAAGAACAAAGACGGACTTACGAAGAGCGGTTCCGGTTGATTATCGAAGCTGCCAAAGATTACGCAATTTACATGCTGGATTGCGAAGGAAACGTTGCCTCCTGGAATGAGGGGGCTCAACGGATCGAAGGCTATAAAGCCGAGGAAATCATCGGGAAAAATGTTGCGATCTTCTTCCCGGAGGAGGAACAGAAACAAGGGCGGCCCGCAGAGGTCCTGTTTCTTGCAAAAAAAGAGGGCCGGTTTGAAGAGGAGAATTGGCGGCTGCGAAAAAATGGAGAAATTTACTGGGCCGGTGTGACGATCACAGCTATTTACGACTCGGAACGAAAGCTTTGCGGGTTTTCAAAGATCTTGAGGGACATATCCGTTTACAAGAGAGCACGGGAAGAAATTCAACGGCTGAACACAGAACTTGAAGAACGTGTGCAAGTCAGGACTGCCGAGTTGTTGGCCGCGAACGAACAATTGGAGGCATTCAGCTACTCTATTTCGCACGACTTGAGGGCTCCACTTCGACACATCATAGCTTTTTCTGAATTGTTGGAAGAAACCGCTGCGCCCAAGCTGAATCCGGAGGAAAGTCACGTTCTTAAGATGATTGGAACATCGGCATCCAAGATGTCGGCATTGATCAATGATCTCCTCTCGTTCTCCCGTATCGTCGGAGCTGATTTTGTGAATGCTCCACTGGCACTCCGGGAAATCGTTGATGAAGTCATTGAGAGTCTCGCTTTTGAAATTGGCAATCGAAAGGTGCAATGGCTGATTCGCGATTTGCCAATCGTGCATGGTGATTCAAACATGCTTCGGCAGGTTTTCGCCAATCTGATCTCCAACGCAGTGAAGTACACGCGCCCCCGGGATCTGGCCCAAATCGAAATAGGGCATCAAAGCAACAAAACCGATCATGTCATTTATGTGCGCGACAATGGCGTCGGATTCGACATGAAGCATCTTCATAAACTGTTCGGTGTTTTCCAGAGATTGCACCACGATTCCGAGTTCGAAGGAACAGGCATCGGCCTCGCGAACGTGCGCCGGATTGTAGAACGCCACGGCGGCAGAGTTTGGGCCGAATCAAAAACAGGTGAGGGAGCGACTTTCTATTTTTCGATACCAAAACGCTAAGTTCAGCTTGGCCGACTCCCCCTTTGTCTGCTGTGGCTTTCGTGCGACGGTTCGTTATGGAAAAACGGACATCGAAACTAAAGTCCGGCGACAAGGTGGAATGGAACACGTCGCGCGGGAAAACAGTCGGGGTGATTAAGAAAAAGTTAAAACATCCCACTCACATCAAAACGCACAAAGTGAACGCTTCAGAAAAAAAACCTGAATTTCTCGTCGAAAGTTTGAAATCTGGAAAAAAGGCGGCACACAAACCGGAAGCTCTAAAGAAAGTGAAGTAAGGTGCGACCGTCGCGGAATCGATTGCCGTTGTCTCTGGCTCGATTTGGACGAAATCAGCAGACGCGTATCGGCCGTTACCGATCTAAATCGATTTTCCTGAATCAAACTCGCATTGAAACTGTGCGCAAATCAGCATCGGGCTTGGCGCGGATACCTTGAATCATCGGCAGTGGTTCAATTCCAGATGCGGATGACATCCGGATAAGCTTTGCGCACGATCCCAGCGACTCGGCCACAACGGGTCCAAGTCAACAGGTGAGAACGTTTCATCCGGAGTCTCCACGGAAACGAATTGCCGGGAATCTTGGCGATGGGGAAGTCGTGAAGATTTGTCTCACTCGACTCCCCTGCTGAATTACTGAAAACTGAATACTACCCCACCCTCGGCCCATACTTCCCCCCCAACCAATCCCCATAGCTGAGCATCCGTTCCCGCAACGGTTCCGGTCCGATTACCAGCGCGTTCTTTCCCCAATGCCGAACCCACATCTCCACTTCACCCAGGTAACTCAACCAGAAACTGATCCGCAACCGGCCGTTCGGCAGTTCCTCGACCTTTTGATCCGAGGTGAAAGTCCGATTCCTGATATACGCCGCAGCCCACGGCTCGAACTCCACCACCACATCGTGACTCTCATCGCCCGTCATCACGATGAAAGCGCCCTTCAGATATTTCTTCAGACAAAATTTCGGCTTCTCGAACGTTACATCCGTGATCTGGATATCCTCGGCACGCGACAACAGGTAAGTCCGTTGAGCATCCTTCTCCCGATCGTAGCCGATAAAATACCAGGAATTGGCGGCGCAGATAATGCGATAGACATTGATAAATTTCCATTCAGGCGATTCCGCGAGATGTTTCGTGTACTGAAACCGGATCGCTTTACCCGCCCTGATGCTATCCGCCACCATCAGCAGGTGATTCACATCGATAGTTTCCGGGGCGAACGGACGAAATTCAAAGCTGTCCTGCACCGTGCTGATCATTTCCACCATGTCCGACTTGGCCAATTGCGCGATCTTGTCGAAGGCCACTCCAAGATGTTTCTGCGTTTTCTTCACCGGATACTGCGACATCCCACGATCTGACAGCACCATTTGGATGAGCTCCTGTTCATTGATCGTGAGGGCCAGCTTGCGCGAAACCGGATGGGAATAGTAATAACCCACCTGCCCAGCCTTGCGCGAATACTCGACCGGCATACCCCAATCATATTTCAAAGACCTGATATCACGCTTCACACTGCGTGGTGAACAACGCAACTCTGCAGCCAATTCGCGGACCGTAGGAAAAGTGTTGTTGTAGATGCGTTCATGAATCAGTTCCACCCAGGCTAATTGGCGGCGCGTTTGTCTTCTAACAACGTGAGCCGGTTTCTTCCGTTTTCGTTTGGTTCCCATAAAAGCCCCGGAGAATAGTTACTGTTTACAGGGAGGCAAGAAGATCAATTCAAACTGGTGGGGTTTTGTGTAACCGTGAAGCGGTTCGTCGACCGTTCTGACTTCGCCGAAACCTCACAACGGTGGGGTTTCGTTGCGCCGAAACCCAAATTGGAGCGAAGCGACGCGAGCAAAGCGAGATTCATCCCCCTCTCACGCAGCTCCGAAAGTAGCTCCAGTCGTTTTACGGACGTTTCTTTCGGAACAACAGGAGAATGATAATCGGTCCCGCGAGTACCGAAAGCGTGAGTAAGACATAGGTCGAAGTCTTGAATCGAACATTTGCATCTGGTTGCTTTGCCCGGGCAGGAGTTTCAGGAATCGGAACCACTGAGGTTTGCCCCACTAAAAGAAGCCCTCCAGGAAAATTGACCACAGCGGCAGGCAACCTGATCGCCTGCTGATAGAATCTAACCCACGGACTCTTGCCTGCGCCAGTTTGACTCGCGTGGCCAACAACTGGGATCAAGCAAAAGATTGCAAGGAGAACTAGGAACACACCCTTTTTGTTCATCATAGTAAATCTACGAGCCTCTAATTACGCCGCCTGCTGATACAAATACTTCTGAAAGCCTGCGAACGCTTCGGCAATGGTGACCGGTTCGCCCAGGTCAGCAATGGCATCACTGATAGCGTTGTTGTATTTGAGCCGCAACAGCGGAGACAACTTGTCCTGAGAGAGTTCGTCCACGCCGACCTTCACATACTGTGACAAGACGAAGTTCAGGAAGACCTGTTGTTTGCTGTTGAAGTGGGTGCCGATCTCCACCTTTGCGGCGGTGGCGCGTTCTTCCCGGCTCAACGTGGGCGATGCATAGGCCACGTGTGCCAGCACATCGAAGAGATCGCTTTTTTCGGCATCGATAATCTTCTGCATCTCTGCCAGTTGATCGCGTCCGAAACCTTTTTCGGATAAACCGGCTAATAGCTTTGCGCGGGTTTCGGGCAGGCTCCACAGCGTCCGAAGCTCTGCCTCGTCTTTGAAAAATTCCGGCAACTTCCCAAAGAGCATTTCCATGAATTGTTGCGCGGACATAGGCGTGCCATCCGGATGCCAGAACGACGTCACCATCATGTGTTGAATGGTGCGCGCTTTGCCGTCGGCCAGTTTCACTTTCGCCTTTTGTTTCTTCGGTGGCGGTTCACCCGGCGGATCTCCTGACGGGGGTACGGGAGGACGGACAGTCGGCGGCGTCTTTGGTTCCGGTTCCAGCGGTTCACCATCCCATTCGGGATCACTGAAGTGATGATGCGCCTTCACGAAATCGTAAATCGTGAAGTAATCCTTACCGTCGTAGAGCCGGGTGCCGCGTCCAATGATCTGCTTGAACTCGATCATCGAATTGATCGGACGCATCAAGACGATGTTGCGGATGTTCCGCGCATCAACCCCGGTGGAAAGTTTCTGTGACGTGGTGAGAATCGTCGGGATTGTTTTCTCGTTGTCCTGGAAGTCTCGCAGATGCTGGTCACCAAGAGCTCCGTCATCCGCGGTCACGCGAGCGCAGTAGTTTGGCTCCTTGCTCGTTTTGATCTGGTTGATGTAATCCCGCACCGCCAACGCATGTTCCTGGGTGGCGCAGAACACCAACGTCTTCTCCTTCTGATTGATCTGCCCCATGAAGATCTGCACCCGCTTCTTCTCGCGTTCATCAATGACGATGTTCCGGTTAAAATCCGATTCCGTATAGCGCTTCCCTTTCTCGACCTCTCCCACGATCACAAGGTCATCCGGCGTGTGAACGTAATCATCCAGTGTGGTGGAAATCTGTTTCACTCGGAACGGCGTGAGAAAGCCGTCATTGATCCCTTCTTTCAGTGAATAGATATAAACCGGCTCACCAAAATATTTGTAGGTATCGACGTTATCGTTGCGCTTGGGAGTAGCGGTGAGGCCGAGTTGAACGGCGGGCGCAAAATAATCGAGGATAGCGCGCCAGGTGCTTTCGTCATTGGCGCCGCCGCGATGACATTCATCGATCACGATGAAATCGAAGAAGTCGGGCGGATACTCCCCAAAGTAGGGAGAGGGCTTTCCATCCTTTTCGGGACCGCTCAAAAAAGTTTGGAAGATGGTAAAGAACAGACTGCCGTTCTTCGGCACCTTCCCTTTCTTCCGCACCTCGTCTGGTTCGATCCGCACCAGCGCATCTTCCGGGAAAGCGGAGAACGCGTTGTAAGCCTGGTTGGCGAGAATGTTTCGGTCGGCGAGAAAAAGAATGCGCGGACGCCGATCTGGTTTGCGGCCGAGGTTCCAGCGCGAATGGAACAGTTTCCAGGCGAGTTGAAAGGCGATGAATGTTTTTCCGGTGCCGGTTGCCAGTGTCAGGAGAATACGATCCCTGTCAGCCGCGATCGCTTCCAGCACTCGTTCGATTGCAATCTCCTGGTAATAACGTGATGCCCATGTCCCCCCTTTATCTTCGAAGGGAACAGCCGCGAAAGCATCCCGCCAATTGTTCTGCACCGCAAAGGTGCGATTCCACAATTCTTCCGGCGTAGGAAAGCAATCGATATCCCCTTCCTTGCCACTCTCCATGTCGATCCCGTAAATTTTTTGCCCGTTGGTGGAAAAGGTGAAACGGATGGAGAGCTTCTCTGCGTACTGCTTGGCTTGCGCAACTCCCTTGGTATAAGGCTCGTCCCAGGCCTTTGCTTCCACGACCGCCAGCTTGTGATTGCGGTAAACCAGAACGTAATCCGCGATCTCCGCCTTGGCCCGACGCCCCTGCCCTTCGAGCCGTCCGAGTGTGATCGGGTATTCACGATGAATCCGGCTCCCCTCCACGACGCCCCAACCGGCCGCCTTCAGAGCGGGGTCGATATGCTCGGCGCGTGTTTCGGATTCGTTCATGGTTTGCGGTTTCGGTTGGCACTGCGCACACGGTAGAGGCGCTCGGTGAAACCGCCTTCTTCTACAAAAGCTTTTTCAAGGGTGGCTATCTGGCGGTCGAGGAGGTAGCAGGCGAGATTCAGCAGCGAGAGAGCGGCGTTCGCCGCGAGTTCTGCCGAGGACAGACACTGACCTTCACGGACCGGCACGGACGCGGTGTCATTCTTTTCAGTCCGTGTTCGTCCTTGTTTGTCCCTGGCCGTCCGTGCCCGCTCATCCTCCACCCAGGCCCGCACCTCATCTGTGGTCCGGCACCGCCTCGCCTTAAACCTGAGCAGGACCGGGTCTTCTGGAGAAAGTGTCGTGAGCCCCCGCTGCCTCAAATAATCTTCATAATCCAGCCGCAGTTCCTCCAGGCTGGCGCGCGCCACATTGGTGAGCTTGAGTTCCATTTTCTTCGAGGTGCCACTCGCCTGGCTGCCTTCCGCTATGTTCTGCACCCCGGATCGAGCGGCCTGCACCATCTGGTCATTCGTGCGGCTGCGCTTATCGATGTAGCGACCGCAGAAACGCACCGTGACATCATAAGCCAATTGTGCCACCTGGAAGCTTTTCAACTTCCGGTAGCCGCCATGCAGCGGAATCAGTTTTTCCGGTTCACCCATGTGTTTGGAAGGACGTGTCTACGGTATAACCGGTCAACACAAACCTGTCGACCAAAGTCGTCCGTGTTCGTTCAGGGTCGTTCCACCTTTGCTTTGAACGTGAGCGTGATTGCGGCGCCGTCACCGTAGCGTAGCCGTCTCGGCTGCGAGTTCATCGGGCGTCTCGCCCGGTGTTCCTAAAAGAAGCAGTTGAAACCACAGATGAACACAGATGGACACAGATAAGAAGGTTTGTGAAGAAAATAGAGATCACCCTGTAGGTGAATGCTTTTCTGCCCCAATATCTGTGTTCATCTGTGTCTATCTGTGGTTTCCCTTCTTTCCTTGTCTTTCAACCGCCGGATTTAGGTTCATGTTTTTCGAATCGGAACTGGCACCGGGACGGTGCCCGAACTCGCCGGCGAGACGCCCGCGCTACATTGCGCCAGAAAATAAAAGTGGGCCTGCACCGATGCGGTACCCCATCAACTAACGTCTGACAAAGCACTGGATGGCAGCGGGGCTTCGGCCGAAGAGGTCAATAAGTCGCCTGTGGTAAATGTTATCATCGGCACGCTGCTCAACTCTGCGCCTGTAGCCCCTGTAAGTGCGGCGATTTTTTCGGCCAACTCGCGTTGGGTGTGATTTTAAGCGGGTGAGGACATTCGTGCGGCGATTGCCGCGATTTGTCCCAAGGCCCAACGGGCGGCCATTCCTCAGCCCAGGCCATCGGCCTGGGTCTAGGCGTTTACCGGATTTGAGGCCTGAAGGGCCGAGATCGAAATCGACCACCTATTAGAAGTAGATATCGCGGCCCTTCAGGCCGCACGGTCTAATTTGCTGCATCCCAGGCCGATGGCCTGGGCTGAGGAATGGCCGGCCCGTTGGGCCTTAGCTGCACCCCACCTCACCCGTTTAAAATCACACCCACTCGCGTTCTCGATGTTCCAGCGCGATGCACATGAGCGGGTGTTGTCCAGCAAGCTGACGCAACTTTTGCACTTCGAGCAACTGAACCTTGAGGAATTCTCTTTCAGATCGCGTTGTCATATCGCTGCGATTGTGAATTCATCCGGTTCATAACTGGCCGCTGAAGGCTTGGTGGAGCAGGGACTTTTTCAATTCTTCCAGCGCGGTGAGTTTGCGTTTGTAGATGGAGGCGAGGCGTTGTGTTTCTTCACAGAGAGTATCAAACTTAGTAGCAATACGTTTTTGGTCTTCGAGCTTTGGCGGAAACACCACAGTCAAAGCACTCCACTTTGACTTGTTGATAATTGGCAATGTGGCCTGCGCAGAACTCAACAACATCCGTCGCTGAAAGTTTTCCGTGAGCATTTGATAGTAAACAAACTTGTGAAATATATCCTTAAACGGCGTGAATGCATTGATCTGCTGGTTTGTTACTATATCCCGATCGCAATAACCACATTTACCAATGGTCGCACCTATGCAGACCATCAGCACCGAATTAACTGCAATGTTTCGTGCTTCCATCAACCCTTTTTCACTAAGTCCATCATTTTCGTAATCGAGCGAACCATTGGCATTGAAGTCTGCCGGCTTAATGAAAGGAATGAAGTTGCCATAATTCGCCCTATCGGAAGTCTTCGGTGTTGAACCGGTTTGCGTAGTTCCAATTTCCTCGAGCCTTTTTTCTACCCACCCGGATTCTCGCTGGGCAAAGACGGATTGAAGGTGGCTTTCGAAGAGGGCGCGGGCGCTTTGGAGGTTCTTTCCGGCGTTGGCTTTGGCGGTGGCGATGCCCTCAAACGCTTCGTCGAGGATGCCGACGATTCGTTGTTGTTCGGAGAGAGGGGGTAGCGGAATTACGGCAAGTTTGATATCGCGCAGAATGATTCGCTTTATCGCAGCCCCTGTCATTTGTCCGAGAATGCTCTGCAACCCTTCTGGACTCTGAATGAAATAACTTAGAAAGCCAGAGTGAAGCACATCGGGCTTTGTTTTAATTAAGCAAACACTGGAAAGGAGACTAAACGGCTCATCAAGAGTATTGATGGTGACGTTTCCGGTATTGGCTCCGTCCTTTGTGAGGAGAACGTCCCCTACATTTGGCTTACAGCGGGGATAGATTCGATTATGAAAATCAGCCTCAACATAGGAGACCTTTTTCAAATCGAGAAAATTGTTCCGGATGTTTTTGGACGTAATATAAAGAAATCGTCCTTCTCCAGGAGAATCAAACTGACGCTGGGGAGATTCATGTGCGCCGTCTTGTATTGTCACGCAGACCTCACCCAATGACTTGCAGTCCCACCCCTTCCTCATAGCAGCCCCTTAATCTTCCCCAGCACCTCCGCACTCTCCGCATCCAGCGCCGCAATCTCTTGCCGAGGGGCAAAGCCCCGCTCACAAAGCCAGTCAACTGGGAAACCTCGTTCGATCGCCCTGACACGGCTGGGAGCTATGGGAAAATTGGGATTTATGGGAGTTATGAATTTCATGGGCGGGGGGTGGGGTTTTGCTTTTTTGGGGAGGTGGCGCTGAGGCTGCCTGCTGCCTGGTTCCCATTCCGGTACGCCAATCGCGCGCGGGTCATCCGCTCGCGCAATCCGCCCCCTTTCACAAAATCCTCTTCCAACCTGCGCAATTGCTGGTCCAACAAATAATTGGCCTGGTGAATCAGGCAGATCGCAATATTCGCGATCACTCCAGGCGGACGCGTTTCGCAGAATTCTCGGTAAATCTCGTAAGTTTGCGGTGTTTTGCGTCCGAGCCGGCGCACGTATTGGGCTTCTTTGGAATTTTTATCCCAGATCGGCAGATCGCGGGCGCGGAGGTAGTCGCGGTAATCATCGAGCAACTCCTCCAGGCTGGCCCTGCCCACATTGGTCAGCTTGATCTCGGTTTCCTTGGAGGTTTGAGCGGCTTTGCTCCCCTCCAAAATGTTCTTCTTGCCGGACCGGGCGGCCTGGATCATCTGGTCCACCGTGCGGTCTCCCCGAGAAAGATACTTGTGCGCAAAACGAAACGTGAGGTCATACACAATCTCGGCTTTCTGGAAGGAGAGGAGATTCTGGTAATCACCGCGAGGCGGGAGCACGCGCTCAGGGGGAGCAGAATGGGAGTTATGGGAATGATAGGAGGTATGGGAGCTATGATTTTCATAATTCCTATCACTCCCATTTTTCCCATCATTCCTATTCTTCTCAGTCATAAAAGCTCTCGAATCTTCCCCAGCACTTCCGCACTCTCCGCATCCAGCGCGGCTATCTCTCCCATGATCTCTTCCGGGCTGCGGTGTTTCACTTCTTCACCGCCGTTCGGGTTTTTCACGGAAAGGTCTCCCTCGCTCGAGGCATCCACACTCCACGACTTCGGCGAATCCGCACACGTCTTCTGCAAACACACAAACTCCGTAAGATCTTCGTCATTGAGCGGGTTGGTTTTGCCCATGTTGCGGCCGGGCTCCAGTTGGTAATACCAAATCTTGCGGGTCTTGCTTCCCTTTTCAAAAAAGAGCACCACCGTTTTCACCCCGGCCCCCTGGAAGGTGCCACCGGGACAATCGAGAATCGTGTAGAGGTTGCAACTTTCCAGCAGCAACTTGCGCAGGCTCACACTCGCGTTATCGCTGTTCGAGAGAAACGTATTCTTGATGACGATCGCGCCGCGCCCGCCTGCTTTCAGGCTTTTGATAAAATGTTGCAGGAAGAGAAACGCGGTTTCACCGGTGCGAATCGGGAAGTTTTGTTGCACTTCCGGGCGTTCCTTACCGCCGAACGGTGGATTGGCCAGCACCACGTCGTAACGATCCTTCTCCTGGATGTCAGCGATGTTTTCGGAAAGCGTGTTGGTGTGGATGATGTTCGGCGCTTCGATGCCGTGCAGGATCATGTTCATGATCGCGATCACGTAGGCGAGCGACTTCTTTTCTTTCCCGTAAAAGGTTTTTTCCTGGAGGGTCTTGAGATCTTTCGTGGTCAGGCCCGGTTTTGATTTCAGATAATCAAACGCTTCGCACAAAAACCCGGCGGAACCGCAAGCACCATCGTAGATCCGCTCGCCAATCTTCGGTTGCACCACCTGGATCATGGCGCGAATGAGCGGGCGCGGGGTGTAATATTCACCGCCGTTCCGACCGGCGTTCCCCATGTTCTTGATCTTCGCTTCGTAAAGATGACTGAGCTCGTGCTTTTCTTTCTGCGATTGGAAACGGAGTTCGTCAATGTGCTCGATGATCTCGCGCAGGTTGTAGCCGCTCTGGATGCGGTTCTTCAGTTCTCCAAAGATCTCGCCAATCTTGTATTCGATCGTGTTCGGTCCGCTCGCCTTTTGTTTGAACCCGTGCAGGTAAGGAAACAGTTTTACATTTACGAAATCGCGGAGGTCATCGCCCACCATCGCCTTGTTGTGATCGATCTTGCCATCCTTGCCTTTGGGGGCGGCCCAGTTTTCCCAGCGAAACTCTTTATCGAGGATGTAGCTGTATTTCTTTCCTTCGAGGGCGGCTTCGGTGGCTTTGTCCTGTTCCAGACCTTCGAGATATTTCAGGAAGAGGAGCCAGGAGGTTTGTTCGGTATAGTCGAGTTCCGTGGTGCAACCTGCCTCTTTCCGGAGAACGTCATCAATATTTCTAAAAGCCTGTTCGAACATGGTTGTTGGGTCTGATTGAGCCAGAGGTTTATAGGGGAAAGGAACAGGTTCGCCAAGGACTGAAAGTCGGACGAGTGTTTGACTGGCTCGCGGGTGTGATTAAAAGCGGGTGGTTAACTCGGGACTGAAAGTCCCGAGAACTGGCACGCTGGAAAGCGTGCCACTACGATTGGGGTAGGTTTTCCAACCTGCCAGTTCGGGCCACTTTCCAGTGGCCGGTTCCTTAACG
>JACDHS010000174.1 GCA_013820875.1 Verrucomicrobiota bacterium
AATGTTGCACTCTCAGACGTCCAATCCCTCGAAAAGCTTCATCTTCATCTCCAACATTCACTCCCCTCAATCCTCACCCCAATCAATGCCAGTCAACTTCAAATTAGTTTCCCGCCAGACACTAACTCGGATTCCAAACCAATCTGTCCGCCCAAACGTTCCACAGCTTTCTTTACAATCGCCAGTCCAATGCCTGTGCCCTCGAATTGTTTATTCGAATACACGCGGCCGAAGATCACAAAAATCTGTTTGAAATGAGACGGGTCAATGCCGATCCCATCGTCTTGCACCCAGATCCGGACCATTCCATCGAATGGTTCGCCGTAAATACAAACTTCCGGCGTGGCGCCGGGAACGGTGAATTTGACGGCATTGCCAACCAGGTTTGAGATGATCTGTGTGATCAGTGGTTCGTGGCCCATCACTTTCGGGAGCGGATGATTGATGGTGATCCGGGTATTTTGATAATTGAAGCTTTGGATGATTTCCGGGATCAATGTGTCGAGATCCACCGGCAACAATTGGAATTCGCCTTTGGCAACTTTGCTATAGGCGAGCACGTCCTGGATCAGCAGGTCAAGCCGCCGCGCCCCTCGTTCAATGCGCCGGAGAAGATCTTTTCCTTCATCATTAAGCTGGATGGCATACTCATCGACGAGTGCTTGAGAGAACCCCTGCATCGCGCGCAGCGGCGAACGCATGTCGTGGGAGATGCTGTAGGAGAATGCTTCGAGTTCGCCAATGGTTTCGCGGAGCCTGGCAGTGCGTTCCTCCACGATGGATTCCAATTGATGATTGTTCTCTTCCAATTCCGCCTTGGCATGCGCCAGCGCGCGTTCGGTTTCTTTGCGCTCGGTGATGTCCACCGAAGCGCCATGGAGACGAAGCGCTTTGCCTGAAGAATCCCGGAACACACCACCCCGTGAATAAAGCCAGCGCTCTGTTCCGTCTTTCAGAGCGATCTGAAATTCGATTTCGAAAGGAATATTGTGCTCGATGGAAGCGCATACAGCGTTCGCCAAGGCGTCACGATCTGCCGGGATAACGCAGTCGCGCCATTGCTCGCCAGGCACTCTTTTATGTTCGACCGGAAAACCCATTAGCTCTGCCATCATTGGTGACAGGACGAATTCATCCGTTTCGAACTGCATATACCAAGAGCCGGTCCGCCCCGCCTCTGAGGCGAAGCGATGAAACTCCTCACTCTCTCGTAAAGCTGCCTCGGTTCGTGCCCGTTCAATCGACTCCCAGCAGCGGCTGGCAACGTGCCGCACCAGCTCCACCTCGTCCGTTCTCCATCTCCGGGGGAACTTCTGGTGAACAGCCATTGCTGCCCGAAATTTTCCATTCTTATGCAATGGCACGCAAATGACTGCCCGGATCATGGTGGCTCGATAAGCCGCCAAATCTCCAATGGGCGGCCGATGCGTCTCGACGTCATGAGCGATGTAAGGCTTGTTGGCACGGTTGAGCCGGAGCACCTCTTTCCCAAAATCGGAGAACCGGTAACGTCCCACAATGCTTGGGACTCCGCGGTTATAGTCGCCCGTCACATTGAACGTGTCTTGATCTGATTCCACATCCGCATAGGCGCATCGATGCGCCGACAGATGTTCGCCGAGGAGGCGCGCGTGCGTGGCGGTAATTTCAGCCGGATCCGAGAGCGGACGAGTCGCTTCATCCAAAGCGAGAAGAAATTGGTCCCGCGCCTCTGCGCGCACGTAGGCTGTTTGGTCGCTGCACACCTGGAGGAGTCCGGCGATGCCGCCGCGTCCGTCTGGGATCGGGCTATGAGAGTAAGTGAAGTAGGTTTCCTCCGGGTAGTCATTGCGCTCCATGACGAAGCGAACCCGCTCCTTCACCACAGCAACTCCATCGCGCACCACACGATCTACATCCGCACCAATGTCCGGCCAAATTTCAGCCCAGATTTTTCGCGCTGGTTGACCCAGGGCATCGGGGTGGCGATTGCCGAGAATGGGAGCGTAGGCATCATTGTAGATATTGATTAGATCTGGTCCCCACCAGATAAACATTGGAATGTTGCTGCTCAAACAGAGGTCAACGGCGAACCGGAGGCTTTGCGGCCACTTTTTCATTGGACCCAGCGCGGTTTTGGACCAATCAAAGGCAATTACGAGGTCGCACATGTCGGTCTCGGCCATGGGTGTCGCCATCTGCGGTTTGGCTTTTGCGTTTGAATTGGTCATTTTTCAGTGTCCGCTACCATGCGACAGCACAATTCCAAGCAACTGACTTGCCAGATACGAATCGTAAGCGCACAAGAAGCGGGTAACCAGGTTGGCTTCTCATTTAATGGACTGCAAAGGCATACGCGTGGCAAGGTCGGGTCGGGGAAATCTGAGTGGCCGCTAAACCTAGTGGGTATGGTTAAAAGCGGGTGAGCTATGAACGCATGCACAAGATTCCGCAAGGCCGTGGACGAGACCGCCACGCGGTCAGTAACTTTATAGTTCTGGCTTAGGTAGTCCTCTACCGCTTTTTTTGCGCGTGGGCCGTTGTTGACGAACCTTACATCGTCATTGCAACCGAACGAAAAGCGGCACAGGAGTGCCGAAGCCAGAACTATAGAGTCGTTGACCGCAGGGCGGTCTCGTCCACGACCTGGCGGAAACTCCTCACCATTTTAATCACCCCAACCCGAAGAAACTTCTGGAATTTGCCTTGGGAAAAAGGGTAGCTTCCTCGATTCAAACGCAAAATCCATGCCAATTTTAGTTCACACCCATCTCGCGCTTTTCCGAAGCAAATTGATATTGACTACCACCGTTGCCCTCCTATTGGTATCAGCGCTCGTCAGCTCCGCCGCCACCCGCACATGGATTGGACCCGGAGTCAACCGCAACTGGACGACAGCTACTAATTGGAGCGGAAGCATTGCTCCCGTTTCTGGAGATACTCTGGTTTTCAATAGCACCGGCAGAACGACAAACAACTTTGCCGCAAACTCCCGCTTTCAAATCACATTTACCGGCGGCAACAACGAGCTTTATGGAAACACTGTTCGCCTTATGGGAGTCGCCTGCAACAGTGTTCACGCGACGAATGCTCAAAACCAAATCGGTTTTCCGATAAGCCTGGATGCGAACGCCCTGATAACTACCACGAACGGATTGCTTTTCGTCCAAACAGGCATTGATCTCAATGGATTCACGTTGACTGTTTCAAACGCATTAGGTGGCTCCTTCCACACCGGCGCTAATGTCACTGCCGGGCAAATCAGTGGCAATGGAGCCATCCTTTATTACGGCCCTGGAATATTTCGTGTGGGAGGAAACGTTGGAAATACGTTTAGTGGCCTGTTCACCGCTTCCCGGGGAACATTACAGTTGAATAAGGTTGGTGCAGGTAATCTCGCCATCAGTGGTAACCTGCAGGCGGGTGACGCCGCCGCAGGCACCAACACCACGACCGTTCTGTACTTTCAAAGCAACCAGGTTGGCACCAATCAAACTGTGACTGTGCTGGAGAATAGCTCGATTAATTTAAATGGTGGGTCACAAACCTTTGGTCCGTTGGTTTTGAAAGGCGGACGAGTTCATGGCGGAAGTTCAGTCCTCAATGGAACTGTCACAATCAATGCTTCTGCCGACACTTCCCGAATGGAGGGTTCAGTGAGAGTTGCGCCCGGCCTGGAGCATCGCACTTTTTTTGTTAATGATGGCACCGCCGATCCCGACCTGCTGGCTTCTGCCAGCTTGACGGGCCAGGGTGGGTTGGTCAAAGGCGGCCCCGGCACGATGGAACTTACCTCGTCCAACACCTTTTCCGGCGACGTGATGCTCACAAACGGTATTGTCAAAATGAGCCATGCCGGTGCCATGGGGCTTGGTGACTATGTAATTGTGCAGGACGCAGGAACTTTACTGCTCAACAATGTTTCTGTCTCCGGTCGTTCACTCCATTTGGCAGGTCAAGGTTTTTCCGGGTACGGAGCTCTTGACGCAGAGGGAAGTTGTTCCTGGGTTGCCCCGATCTCACTTGAGCTACAAAGTAACATCGGAACACGGACAAATAGTGTGCTGACCTTGCACGACCTGGAAGGATTCGCGGGTTTCAACAAAATCGGTCCCGGTAAAGTAACCCTCAGTGGCGCTTCGACTCCGAACAGTTACTCGGGAACCACCCACGTGCTCGATGGAACCCTTTCACTCGGAAAATCTGTAAACGTGGCGGCGATTCCCGGCAACGTTGTCGTAGGCCAGGCAGGAGGCGGAGCTTCTGCGATTCTTGAATTTTTGCAGAACGAACAGATTCCCAATTTCCGTTCCATCACCGTCAATCAGTCGGGAACACTTTTTCTCAAACGCAAAACCGAAACTATTGCGTCTCTTTCCTGCTCGGGAATTGTTCGGTTCGACGACTTCGGTCAGGGTGGTGGCCAACTGAATGTCGAGACAGCCTCCTTCACCAACGGCCAACTTTCCTATTTTCTGAGCGGAACGACTCCAGGCACCGACTACGGTCAGCTCAACTGCACCAGCCTTACGTTAAACAATACGGTCTTCAACCTGGATCACGGAGCTTTTGTCCCGGCATTGGGCAACCAGTTTACATTGGTCAACAAGTCTGGTGCTGGTGCTATTTCCGGAATCTTGAAAGATCTTCCCGATAATTCCATCTTCGGTTATGGCGGAAAAGTATACTCGCTTACCTATGCTGGTGGTGATGGCAATGACCTGGTGCTATCGAGGGTGACGATCCCCGCCCCTTCGTTTGATGCTTCCGGGATCGAACGACTTCTTAGTGGGAACGTTTCGCTCCGTGCAACAGGCATTCCCGGCTATAATGGCTACCGCCTCCAACTTTCGACCAACCTTGTCGCCTGGTCGGAAATTGGCGCCTACGAGAAAACGAACACAAATGGAGATCTCGAGTTTGTTCACTATGGTGTCGAAAAGAACTCGCCATATCTCTTCTACCGAATTGTGGCAGAGTAGTTAAATTGGATCTTTGGCACCGCAGTGCTAACAAACCCTTTGTTTTTTGGAAGGTTGTAACTCACAGCGGGGGAGAAACCTGCAAAGTTTTCTTTAGCTTCAATCCAACCAGAGGTTCAGAGATCCATGTGCCCTTGCACTTCGGACATTTCGACGGCTTGTGCAACTTGTCCGCCGAGAATTCAAAACCACATTTACGGCAATCAGACGGGATAATGTCAGGTTCGTACTCTGTGTGCTTCACACTCAGCAACAGATGTTTCAAGTCGGTTTCAACGTCCCTCGGATGCATCCCGAGTTCACGGGCCAATGCCGAAAGCGATTTGGGATGATCCAGAATTAATGGAATAATTCGGCGGCGCGACATGCTCCCAACCTACCTGCAAAGCATGAGTTTCGCCACTGAGGGAGGAGTGAACCGTTGCATGGTTGGGTGCTTCGACAGAAAAGGCCGCCCGGTTCCCCGAGCGGCCTTTGAATAGATTCGTATGCCTTACCGCCATCCTTCCACCGACAACCCGTTGGTATGTCCGCCCGCTCCAGTTCTTATCCATGAAGCGGTTCCCGTCGGTTCGTTGGTGCTGAGCAGTATCCAACCGAGCAGCGAGCCTTTGTAATTCCTGTTCGTCTTGAGGGTTGTGCCATTGGTTATCACGTCAATGCCGGGGTAGAGAAACGCATACATCGGCAGGTTTCCCTCTTTGGAAACAATCGAGCCCTGTTTGGTTTTAAATCCATCGCGCAGATTCATGGTCATGCCAGCGGTGCCATTGGCTTTAACAACGGCTCTGCCCATGCCTTCCACTCGTGACTGCGAGGCGAAAATCAGAGTGTAGTCGGCGGGGAAATCTGTCGCTGGATTGGTTTTGGAAAAGGTGTTGCGATCCCCAGTGAGCAGCGCTGTCCAGAGCGGAGAGCTATCCACCACCCCCGAAACGACTTCCGTGCCATTCGTGAGATCAAAGGAGAGGGTGAGAGTGATCGGACTCTTTCCGAATTTCGTGCGCGCGATGGACTTCACGACCACACCTTGCGGATTCACTTTCCCGGAGAACGAGACGACATCGCCATCCAGCAGTAGTTTGCCGCTGCAGGCTGCGTTGGTCGTTACCTTGGCCTGGAAAAAGCCGGAACTCCGGTGGCTCACCTGGTTGGTTTCGAAAAATAACCCCGTGTGCTGGCCAGCCACAGTGGTTGTGGAGCCGATAACGTTTTCTACCGTTAACACGGCTGCGTCGCTGACGATGGAACCGCCGCCGCTTGTGACCACAACCTGGTAATTACCGGCGTGGGTGGTGCTCACACTGGGGAAGACTAAAGTCGGGCTCGTGGCCTTGGCGACACTCGTTGTTGTCGCTCCATTCACCTTCTGCCATTGATAGCTCAAAGAACCAGAGCCGCTGGCGACCACGCTAAATGTGGCCGAGCCTTTGACGAACACGGTTTGATTGAGAGGCTGCGCGATGATGTAGGGATCCAACAAATAAGTGAACAATTTCGAATTGCTCGCCTGGCCCGACACAGAAACCGTGACAGGCCGATCCGTACCGGTGCCGGTGGGTGTCAGGCATTGAATCTGGGTATGCGTGTAGCTGCTGATCACGCACGGGTTGCCGTCCACAGTCACGCTTCCGTTTGTCCCGAAGTTGCTGCCGTTAAGGGTGATCAATGTCCCGCCGCTCGTGAAGCCGCTGGTCGGTGAAAGAGAATGGATCACCGGGACATCGTAATTGAAGAGGCTAGGGGTACTGGACTGGCCCCCGGCAGTTATGATCACCGGCACGTTCACTCCCTGTCCCGCAGGAAGGATAAACTGGATAGCGGTATGACTGTTCAGAGTGATGCTCGCTGGACTTCCTGCAACGGTGACGATGGCATTGGTGCCAAAATTCTCTCCTGACACGGTGATCGATGTTCCGCCAGAGGTTGGCCCGTTTGCGGGAGAAAGAAAGAGGACCGAGGGCGATGAGTAATTGAACAGTTTCATATTGCTCGGCTGCCCACCTGTCACTACGGAGATCGAGTTGTCCATTCCCTGACCGGGCGGAACAACGAATTGAATCTGCGAATGAGTGTAGCTGCTGATCGCACACGGGTTGCCGTTGAACAGGACGGTGCCGCTCGTGCCAAAGCTGGCCCCCGTCAGTGTTACAAGAGTATTTCCGCTAGTGGGGGCACTCGTGGGGAAAACATCTGTGATGAACGGCGGGTTGTAGTTGAATGACAGGGCGCCACTGTCCTGGCCGCCGACACTCACAGAAACGGTGTGGCCGGTGCCCACGCCAGAAGGCGAGAAAAATTGGATTTGCGAATGCGTGTAGCTGCTGATGGTGCAGGGCTGGCCATTGAAAAAGACCGTGCCGATGATTCCGAAATTGCCCCCACTAAGCGTCACCAGGGTGCCGCCGGAACTGGGGCCACCCGCGGGATTGATCGAATTGAGTACCGGCGGATCGTAACTGAACAGCCGGACGTTGCTGAGTTGGCCGGCAACATTGACCCGAATCACCTGGTTTAATCCCTGTCCGGGCGGCGTCACGAACGCAATCTGCGTGTGGCTGGACGAAAGAATATCGCAAGGCTGTCCGTTGAAAGTGACGTTGGGCGAGATGCCAAAGTCGGTGCCAGAGAGATAAACAGTGGTTCCACCGGCGGTTGGTCCGTTGTTGGGAGTGTGCGAGGTGATGTTCGGTGCCGTATAACTGAAGGCACCAACGAGAGTGCTGCTCTGGCCAGAGGCATTCATGACCAACGAAAGGTTGGAGCCTTGACCTGGCGGCAGTGTGAAGGAGATCGACGTATGGGAATTGAAAGTAACGTTACAAGGGGTGTCGCCCAGCACAATCGTGCTGTTGGTGCCGAAATTATTTCCGTTCACGGTGATCGTTATTCCACCAGTGGTCGGTCCGGTTGTGTGAGAAATGAAGTGGATGGAGGGCGCCTGATAATTAAACAGTTTTATATTGCTCGGCTGTCCTCCTGTCATTACGGAGATCGAATTGTCGATGCCCTGACCAGGGGGAAGAACGAATTGAATCTGCGAATGAGTGTAGCTGCTGATCGCACACGGGTTGCCGTTGAACAGAACATTACCGCTCGTGCCAAAGCTGGAACCCGCCAGCGTCACAATAGCGCCCCCGGCAGTGGGGGCACTCGTGGGGAAAATATCTGTGATGAACGGCGGGTTGTAGTTGAACGGTATGACGCCACTGTTCTCGCCGTTGACATTCACATAGACAGGCAGGTCGGTGCCCTGGCCAGCGGGAGAGAAAAATTCGATTTGCGAATCCGTGTAGCTGCTGATGGTGCAGACATTGCCATTGAAGATCACTGTGCCATTGGTTCCGAAATTCGAACCAGTAAGCGTCACGAGAGTGCCGCCGGAGCTGGGACCGCTATTGGGTACCATTACATTGAGCACGGGCGCGGACACTGCTTTCGCAGGAAGCGCGATCAGTAAGAAGAGACTGAGCGCAACGAAAATGGAGGCGCGAAAGGAGGATGGATATTTCATTTGAATTCGGTGTTTAGCGCGAGCCGTTGACCTTATATTTGAAGACGTAACCTCACTAAAAGGGCGTCTGCGCACCGAGATGTATAGCCATTAGGAGAATTAGTTAAAGCAAAAATAAGCTAGTGCACACGGCGCAGCGGGGGGCAATGGAGATGCTGCCGAAATTTTGAGCCGAAAGGGGCCGGATACTGGATTACTTTCGGGCGGCGAACAATTGCTGAAGTTTTGCCGGACCAACCGGCTCTTCGGCGACCCATGGGACGAGTGCCACGCGGTCGGCGAGCCCTTCGACGACTTCACGGATGAACGGTATTTCGTTTTGGCCGCGAGCTTGCAAGAGGGGGTCAATGGAACCGGATTCAGAGAAGCCCTGGTTGATGACCCAGGCGAATGGTTCAATTTTTGCGCGGCGCAGATCTTCCTGCAATGCGGCGGCTTCATGCACCGGCGTCGCTTCGGGCAACGTCACAACCACAACGCGCGTGAAGAGGACATCACGCAAGCGCGGCAACAGTTGGCGGACTTCTTCCGGCATGTCGCTGGCACGGCGCGCCACTTCGCGGTGATAAGCTTCCGTGGCATCCAGGAGCAGCAACGTGTGGCCGGTCGGCGCGGTGTCCAGGACGACAAACCCATTTTCTCCCTGCGCAACCGTTCGTGCAAAGGCGCGGAACACTGCAATTTCTTCGGTGCAGGGCGATAGCAATTCTTCCTTCAGCAACGCACGACCATCTGTATCGAGGTCTTTGCCGGCTGTTGCCATGACGTACTCACCGTAGGCGCGGGTTTCCGCAGCGGGATCGATGCGGCTGACCTGCAATCCTGCGATTTGTCCAGCGGCGGCAGCGATGTGCGCGGCAGGATCGGTTGTGCTGAGATGAACGGGGAAGCCGCGCCGGGCAAGTTCCGTTGCGATCGCGGCAGCAATGGTTGTTTTGCCGACACCACCTTTTCCCATCGTCATGATGAGGCCGCGTCCGGTGCTGGCAATCTCGTCAACGAGAGCATCCAGGCTTTCGACTTCCACACCGGTAGCGGTGGCTGAACCCGTAGGCGCAGCAGTGGCGTCCTCCATTGCACCCGGATTTAACAACGCACGGAGAGCCTGGATGCCGACGAGGTTATGAGGGCGTAACGGAATTTCAAAAACCGGCAGTGCGCGGAGGAAAGGTTTCATCTCTTCGAGCGCATCACAGCTTCGCTTTTGCAATGCAGCAGCGGTCGCATCGGAGGGTGTCTGCGCCTGGAAAATGCCGTTCAGAATGAGGCACTGATTCTTCACACCGAGGGCCGCCAACTCTTTGCTGGTTCGTTCCGCTTCAGTCAGCGCGGCACGTTGCGCGCGGCTCACGAGAACAAGCGTCGTTCGCGCCGAATCCGCCAGGGCTGCGACCGAGCTTTCATACAACGCCCGTTGTTTCTGCAATCCAGCCAGGGGGCCAAGACAGGATGCGCCACTGGTGTTGTCCTGGAAAAAACCTGTCCACGCGCTTGCGAGGGAAAGCAATCGCAACGTGTGACCGGTGGGTGCCGTATCGAAAACAACATGATCGTAATCAGCCGTTGCCAATGGGTCTCCCAGCAGTTTTGAAAATTCATCAAACGCCGCAATTTCGAGTGTGCAAGCACCGGAGAGTTGTTCTTCCATGCTGCGCAGGGATGCTTCGGGCAAAATGCCGCGATAAGGACCGACCATTTTCTCGCGGTATTCCTGCGCGGCGGTTTGCGGGTCAATATTCAAGGCTTTGAGACCCGGCACCGATGGAACATCGCACGCGGTGGAACTGAGTTTCACAGCCAGTACTTCGTCGAGGTTCGATGCCGGATCCGTGCTCGCGAGCAGGACGCGCTTGCCGGAATCAGCCAGCCTGACGGCCGTGGCGCAAGCGAGCGATGTCTTTCCCACCCCACCTTTTCCGGTGAAGAACAAGTATCGTGTCGGCGCCTTGAGCAGGCCGGCCAGTAATGATGTTTGTGAGGTCATAAATCTTTGCTTTCGCTTGTCTAAAATGGGTGGAACGGGCTACCAGCTCGTTGTCGGCGGCAACCTGCCGCCGACTGTTCGAGCGTCAGACAACGCACTAATCGGTGGGTTGCCCCCTTGAACTCGGCGGGCTGGTAGCCTGTTCCACCCAGCCGATTTTTCCACCCAGCCATTTCAGACAGGCGGCTAGCCGCAACAGTCGTTCGCTTTTCGGGTGAGATTCAGAAACGATGTGTTCACCAGTCCAAACCATTTGCATAGTTCGTCCCGGTCTGGATAACGACCGTTCGCCACAATTTTGCCGTCGGCAATCAGGAGCGGCAACGCTGAGTCGCCTTTTTCCTGGAGCGCGGTTCGAACCATCTCATTTTCAGCGAATGCGGCAGGGCTTTGCGAAAGATTGAATCGCAGCACCTGAACGTGTTGTTCGGTAAGCCATTTCAGATCAGCAGAGAAACGCACCAGTTTGGGATCCACTTCCGGCCCGCACACACCGGTTGAACAGCACATTGCGGGATCATACACAGACAGGTTTTTCATAAATTATTTTCCGGCTTTGCGTTGGTCACGCCGACCATCAGCGTAGGCCTGGAAGACTTGTTTGATTTCGTCCCGCACTTGCCGGAACACAGTTAATACCTCTTCTTCGCTCCCTTTTGCATGAGCTGGGTCAAGGAAAGGCCAGTGATGCCGATTCACCTGGCCCGGAAAGATCGGGCATGCCTGGTCGGCGTTGCCGCACACGGTGATGACCGTTTCGACAGGTTGAGTCAGGAACTCGTCCATATGCTTGGAATGATGCTTTGAAATATCGATGCCGATTTCCTGCATCACTTTGATTGAAAGGGGATGAACGTAACCGGCTGGCTTGGAGCCGGCGCTTTGCACATTAAGAATGTCGCTGGCAGCGGCGTGCAGAAGTCCTTCAGCCAAATGGCTGCGGCAAGAGTTTCCGGTGCAGAGAATAAGAACGGTGGGTTTGTCGTTTTGCATGTTCATGTTTAGCAGCATTGGAGAATAGAGCAGGGCGCCGGTCGAATCAAATGCGTGGGAATTGCTTCAGACGCATGCTTCGCCATATGCGTTTAACCCTTGAAACGGCAGTTGAATCGCTAGGACTTTTTTGGAGGCCGGCGGGCTGACTTTGCGTAAAAAAGACTTTTTTGGCCAAAGTCAGGACTGACAACGGTCAGAAAAGACTTTTTTGAGCAAAGTCAGTCCTGACAATGACCAAAAAAGTCCGTTTGGGTGGGCAGTCGGTCCCGACATTGGCCGAAAA
>JACDHS010000025.1 GCA_013820875.1 Verrucomicrobiota bacterium
GGAATGCTACGTTGGGGGATTAAGAGCCCGGATATCGCGGCCCTTCAGGCCGCAAATGTGGTAAAACCGTTTACCCAGCCCGGTGGGCTGGGCTGAGGGATTGCCGGCCCTTTGGGCCTCCGGCCAGCTGCACCGAAGCTGTGCGATATCGTTTATTCCTACTCCTTTAGAATAACTCGATTCAGGACCTATCCGGAAATGCAGCTTGCCGAGCGTGTTCCCTTCCTGAAACGATGACCGCCATGGCTGATATGCAAGAATCTGCGGGGCAGACACCGAATAAACCTCAGTGGGATCAAGACCTGATATTTTTTGTGTTGAGTGTCCCGGTGCGGAGGAAGTTGCTATTGGACCTTGCCCGCGGGGGACCGAAGCCAGCGAATGAGCTCAATGGCGGAGTCTCACGAACCTCCGATGGTGTATTGAAGCATCTTTCTGCCTTGCGCGAGGCGGGTCTTGTCTCCATGAATCCGAACCCGAAGGATGGCCGTCGCTCGCTCTACGCCTTATCGCCCCTTGTGCCGCTAATTACCACAGCCACGGGGCCTCAGATTGATTTTGGCTTCTGCATTCTGCGACTGGAAGATTTTGACCGGAAGATCGCCCCGAGGGCCATCCCTCCCGGACCTTCTGCACCGCTATTTTCCCAATCGCCTGCGAAACCGACTGAATGAGGCACGAAAAATAGTTATTCGTGCTTCTCCGGGACCATGATTCCAAGGGCGCTCGCGAGGTCGATTTCGTGCTCCTGTTCCTGGACGATGATCTCGCGCAGCACTTCGCTCAGGGCGAATTCTCCCATCGCTTCCGCCTGGCGAATGCGGGTGCGATAGTTGATGACCGTTTCCTGCTCGTTTTCCAAATCGAACTGCAACATCTCACGCGCGTCTTCGGATGTTTTGACCGGTTTTGGTAAAGTGGTCGGCATCCCGCCGAAATAATCGATCTGTTGTGAGATCTTCAAGGCATGTTCCAACTCCTCGGCTGCATGCACTTTTAGTTCCTCGGCGATCTGCATGAACTCCGCGCCTTTGATTACCTGGCTGTAAACGGTGTAAGCGATGATGGCCTGGTATTCGCGCGCGAGATCGTCGTTGAGCAGGTCAACCATTTCATCACGAGTGACCTCCAGTTTTTCGTTTTCAAGTAGTGTGGGCATGAATCTCCTTTTCCGGGAATTTCGCCTTAAAACCTGAAAGCGCAGCCTGAAAGAGGGTTGGAGGAAAAACTTGAATCCTTTCCCAACCCATTGCGGAACTCGCAGGACGATGCCATAGGTGGTATTGCATTCCCGATGCTGCAAAAGGGTTTGTTTTTGCATCTTCTCCCCACGGGAATCATCGAGGATTTATGTTTCCAAGTTTTCAAAAGGTTAAACGGTTCGGCGCAACGGCGTTCGTTTCTACTCTGATGATCCCTTCAACCTGGGCCCAGCCTGAGCCTTCAGGTCCACCGCCTGAGGCAAAGAACTGGCGCACGGTCTTGGTGGCACAAGGCATTCGGCATCCCTGGGGACTTACCTGGCTGCCTGACGGGAGGGCGCTCGTTACTGCGAAACACGGCACGTTGCATGTGCTGGAGGGTGATCGGTTTGTGAGCGTTCCCATGGTGGACCTGCCGGAGGTGTTCAGCAGAGGGCAGGGTGCGCTCATGGACATCGCGCTGCATCCGCAATTTGAACAGAACCAAAGAATTTACATGACGCTGTCCACCGGATCCGAAAAAGAGAATCGGACGATTCTCGTGCGCGGCGTTTTTGATGGGAGACGAGTCAGCAAGTTTGAAACTCTTTTCCGGGCGGAGCCAACCAAAGACAGCGATCAACACTTTGGTTCGCGCCTGGTATGGCTTCCTGACGGCACTTTACTGATGAGCATCGGCGATGGGGGTAATCCACCGCAACGGATTGGGAACATGCTCGCAAGGGAGCAGGCGCAGAATCTCGGGAGTCATCTTGGATCTGTTCTGCGACTGACCGAAGATGGCAAGCCGGCACCCAATAATCCATTTCTCAACCGGCAGGGAGCTCAACCTGAAATCTGGAGCTATGGACATCGTAACATTCAAGGCATGACCCGGGATCCGAAGTCAGGTCGGGTATGGGCAAACGAACATGGCCCTCGCGGAGGCGATGAGCTCAACCTGATCGAACGGGGCAGGAACTATGGTTGGCCGTTGCACACCTATGGCCGCGATTACCGCACGGGAAAAGTCATCGGAAAAGAAGATGTGGAAAATATTGTATATCCGAAAGTGGCGTGGGTTCCGGCGCATCCTCCCTCTGGCCTGGCGTTTTATACCGGTGACCGCTATCCGAACTGGCGCGGCAGCTTGTTCAGTGGCGGGTTGGCGAGCAAAGATATTCGTCGCATCGCTTTGGATGAAAACGGAAATGTTGTCGGGCAGGAACGGCTCACCGTGGATCGACGCATCCGCGATGTGAGACAAGGGCCAGATGGATTTCTCTACGTCATCACCGATGAGGAAAATGGCCGGTTATTGCGCATTGAAACGAAGTAGATGGCAGAGTTCGTATGTAGCACCTTGACCGGGACGCTAAACGAACTGAAATTGATGTTGAATGAAAACGTTTGCTTCCTTTCGGAACGGTTCGAAGGCTTTGGTCGTTGGATTAGCTTTTACTTTTACTCTCGTCGGTTGTCGCGGTCCACAGCACCAGCCGCGGACCACAGCGCAATTGCAAAAAGCGCGGGAAGCGATGGTCACAGGGGTGCGGACACACGAAGGCCAGCAGGCGATGACCCCGGAACAGGCGCTACGTGAATTGCAGGAAGGGAATGCACGTTTTGTTGCTGGCACACCTAGTATCCGTGATGTGCGGACGATGATGCGTGCAACGGTGAAGGATCAATACCCGATGGCTATCGTCCTGAGTTGCATCGATTCACGTCAACCGGTTGAACTGATCTTCGATAAAACAATTGGAGATATTTTCAGCGCCCGTGTTGCTGGTAATGTTTTGAACGAAGATATTCTTGGAAGCATGGAATTCGCCTGTCGAGTTGCCGGAGCCCGGTTGATAGCTGTCGTCGGTCATTCCAATTGCGGTGCGGTCAAAGGTGCCTGCGATGATGTGGTTCTCGGGAACATCACAGCTATGGTCGCCAAAATAAAACCCGCCATTCAAGACGTGCCCGCCGACATTCAGCCGCGGAACTCGAAAAACTTACAGTTTGTTGATGTCGTCGCGGGCGCTCATGTCAATCGTGTTGTGCAGCAAATCCGTGATCAAAGTCCGATCCTTCGCGATATGGAGCAAAAGGGTGAGATCATAATCGTTGGCGGTATGTACAATCTAGCGACTGGCAAGGTGGATTTCTAAGCGCCTGACGTCGTCTCCTGCGGTTCACGGTTTCTTCACAAAGCCATGTTCCCGAAACCAATTCACTGCGTCGGCTAATGCTTGTTTTGGCGGCGTCTGAGGAATGCCTAATTCACGAATTGCTTTCTGCGGATTGAAAAACATTTTGTATTTTGCCATGCGCACGCCCGCAAGGGGGGCCTTGGGTGCTTTGCCGGTGAGTTTGGAAATTCTTTCGTCCACGTGTGCTGCCATCAGAGCGACAGAGTAGGGAACCTGGAAGCGCGGCGCGGGCAGGTCGGTGATTTCCGCTAAAACATCGAACGCTTGTTTCATCGTCCAGTTGCCTTCCGCGTTTCCCAGGATATAGCGCTCGCCGACTCGGCCTTTCTCTGCCGCGAGAATGTGTCCGATCGCCACATCGCGGACGTGAACCCAATTCAAACCGGTGTCCAGATAGGCCGGCATCTCGCGGTTCAAGAAATCTACAATCACTTTTCCGGTGGGGGTCGGCTTCACATCGCGCGGACCAATCGGCGCACTGGGATTCACGATTACCACCGGCAGACCTTTCGCTGCGAGATCGCGGGCGACCACTTCCGCTTTCCATTTGGACAGCTTGTAATGATTGCTCATCTGCGTTTCCGCAACAGGAGTCGTTTCGTCGGTGGGCGTCATGACACCTTCCACGCTTTTCGGCAGACCGATGCAACCCACGGTGCTGGTGTAAACGATCCTGGAGCATCCGGCATTGGCGGCGGCTTCGATGACGTTGCGGGTGCCTTCGACATTGGCGGCATACATCGGAGCGTAATCGCGCAGCCAAAGATGATAACTCGCGGCCACGTGGAAGCACCAATCGCAGCCGCGCATTGCAGACTCCAAAGCGTTGCGATCTGAAACATCGCCGGCAATTTTTTTGAACTGAGCGCCTTTCAAACCGCGCAGATCACTTTCCGTTCGCGCAATTATTTTCACTTCATGACCTCGTGCATTCAATTCGTGCACGAGATTTGCTCCTATGAACCCGGAAGCCCCTGTTACAAAGCATTTCACAAGGGATTTCCTCCAATTAAAAAATGACTAGTCCTAAAGTGAGACATATGCCGAACCATGATGAGTCACAGTATCGAAAATTCTTTTTCGAAAAACAAAAATCAATTCGACATCAGGATATTCATTAGGACACAATCAGGCTACCGTATGCCGAAGAACACTCTCCGCAAAAAGCTTACGCGCCAGGAGCAACGCGATCTCGACATTGAGATCACTTTTCTCGAAGGCATTCTCCATCGCGATCCGGAATACGTTGAAGCGTTGCAAATCCTGGGGGATGACTACACGCGTCGCGGCATGCTGGATGAAGGTTTGAAAGTGGACCGAAAACTTTCGGAGCTTCGGCCGAAAGATCCTCTCGTCTATTACAATCTTGCCTGCAGCTATTCGCTCGCTGATGAATTGGAATTCGCGGTGGAAGCTTTGGATAAAGCTTTAGCGCTTGGCTACCGGGATTTTCGTTGGATGGCGAAGGATCCCGACCTGCGCAAATTGCGTTTGAGTCCTTTCTACAAAAAGATCCGCAACAAGCTCCGCACCTTGCGCTATCGCAAGGTCAGTAGTTAGACGCACTCGCAAAGCGTTCGGATTTGATCTTCGGTTCCGCCGACTTTTGGTGTTCGGCTTTTCATCCCGTGTCTTGCTCCGCCCCCGCGATTTCATCCCGTCATCACGTAAACTCACGGCAACTGCTCAGAACGTTTGAATGTTTGAATGGTGAATGGTGAATGGTGAATGTGCCTGGTGAGTGGAAGGCGTTGGGAGCAATGGGATAAAAGGCCTTGGAAGTGGTGCACCCATCAGGAGTTGAACCTGAAACCTTCTGATCCGTAGTCAGACGCTCTATCCAATTGAGCTATGGGTGCTCCCAAGGGAAGGCGAAGTTACAAATGGTTTGCCTCTGGCGCAAGTGGTTTTTCATTTCCTCACATAAAAGTAATCCTTCTGCATCCCGGATGAGCTTCTTTTCGAACGGACTGCGCCACAATTTCTTTGTTCTACATCTCGACTCGTCCTTCTTTGGTTCAGGCTGACAGTCATTCCCCCGACCTTTGGATAGAGTTTTGCGCGACTTTGCAAAACAGGTCGAAAAAGCCTAGTTTCAGTCATGGCTGAATCGAAAAAGAAATCTGTTCCTCGATCCGCAAGCCAGCCTGATTTCGCCGCCGAGGCGCCGGAATCAATGCCCCCGTTAGGTGACTTGCTCTCGCGCGAACAACTGGATTCTCTCTCAACACTGCAACTGGTGGATTTGATCGCCACCAAGCTACCTTCACGGCACACGGCACTCATTGACCTGGTTTATCTTCGGGATCGTATTATCGAACTCGAAGAGATGAACGATCAGGCTCGGCAGGCAATTGAAAAGCTGGACGCGATCGTTGAAAAGTTGCGGTCTCCCGCCTTTCGGGTGGGCACGTTTATTTTGCCGGTGGAACCGGATAAGTGCCTCGTCTGCGTCGGTGGTTCTGATTACGTCTGTCGCATTGATCCGCAGTTGCCCCTCGCCAGTTTCCAAATTGGCCAGCGCATTCTTTGCAATGAAGCTTTCAACGTGGTGCAGGGACTCGGGTTTGATAAGAACGGTCCGATTGTTCGGATTGATGAACTGCTGTCGGACGGGCGTCTGCGTATCGGCCAGGAATCCGGTCTGTCCTCGCTCGTTGTCATTCGCTCCGCGTTGCTGGCCAAAGAGAAATTGAAGCCCGGCATGGACATACGCCTGGATGCCAATCAGCGGGTTGCACTGGAAGTGCTCGGGATTGGTAAACGCATCGAACGTTCACTGGAAACCGTAATTAAAACTCCATGGGAAGTGATCGGAGGCCAAACTGAAGCGGTTTCAGCTATTCGCGAAACGATTGAATTTCCCTTTCTTTACCGTGACCTGTTCAAGAAGTTTCAACACACGGTTCCCAAAGGATTTTTGCTCTATGGACCTCCCGGTTGCGGCAAGACATTGCTTGGAAAGGCGACCGCTTACAATTTGCGCCAGCAATTGAAAGATCGAACAGGGATCGATCATCCCGAATTCTTTCTCCATGTGAAAGGCCCGGAAATCCTCAACATGTGGGTCGGCGAATCAGAGCGCCAGGTGCGCGATTTGTTTTCACAATGCCGCGAACGGGCGAGCGACGGGGCGCTTGCGTTCCTGTTTATTGACGAAGCCGAATCCATTCTCGGCACACGACGCGGTGGTCGCTTTAGTAATATTCTCAGCACATTGGTGCCGATGTTCTGCACGGAAATGGATGGTCTCGAGGCGTTGAACAACGTGGTGGTGATTCTTGCCTCAAACCGCGCGGACTTGATTGATCCCGCGATTCTTCGTCCCGGTCGTATTGACCGGAAAATAAAAGTGAACCGGCCGGACAAGGATGGCGCGCTGCAGATTTATGAGATTTATCTGAGGGAAGAACTGCCCCTGGCGGAACCACGAGAACAGTTGGCTAAAGTCGTCCGGGATGCGCACTACGCAAAATCGGAAGAAAACCAGTTTCTCGAAATTGTCTATCGCAGCGGCAAAAAAGATTTTCTGTATCGTGGCGATATGTCGAGCGGTGCGATTATCGCGGCGATTGTTGAACGCGCGAAAGGCATCGCCATCAAACGGGCCATCGAATCCGGGAAAGACACCCAATTGACGCGCGATGATTTGCTCGAGTCGTTGCAGAAGGAATACCTGGAGAACGATCTGTTCCCGCCGACGGACATCACGGAAGATTGGTTAAAGCTGACCGATTTCGATCCTGAAAACGTGATCAAGCTGGGGCCGATCCGTCCGCGTAAATCGGAAATGGGCAAAGGCATCGTTTAACTTCAATACGGGCCAAGGGCGAAACTCATCTATGATTCAGTACGGCATCGAAACCGAAATCGGCATCTCACGGGATGGGGCAGAAAAGCTGGACGTTGTGGCGGAGTCCATTGCGCTTGTGCGCAGCGCCACGGAACCGGGTGTCCGGATGCGCTGGGATTATGAGGCCGAAGATCCCCATGCTGATATGCGCGGCTTTCATGTGGATGAACTGCGCCAGGACTTCGATGAAGCCCACTATTTTGCGCAGGATGCCCAGCGGGAATTAAGTTACGTGGAAATCAAAAGCGACCTGGTTCTAGGGAACGGAGCCCGCTTCTACAACGACCACGCGCATCCTGAATATTGCACCCCGGAATGCAGCACTCTCGACGAGTTGATTGCGCACGACCGCGCAGGCGAACGGATTTTGATGCGTTGCGCGCGCAAGCTTTCTGCTGAGCGCGGCCAGACGGTGCGACTCTACAAGAACAATACCGATTTCCGCGGGCATAGTTATGGCTGCCACGAAAACTATCTGCTGCCCCGATCGTTGCCATGGGAAACTTTAGCCCAGGGCATCCAGGCGTTCCTGGTGACCCGGCAGATCTTTGCTGGAGCGGGTAAATTTGCGGTGGAGGCTGAGGACAAATTTCTTTCGCACCATTTCCAAATTTCACAGCGCAGTGATTTTTTCAGCGAGTTGCAGAGTGTGGATACCATGCAGCGTCGCCCGATCGTAAACACGCGGGATGAACCGCATGCCAACCCGGAAATCTATCGTCGTTTTCATGTCATCATTGGCGATGCCAACATGTCCCCTTTTTCCACCCGTCTGAAAGTCGGCGCCACCGCCCTGGTGCTCGAAGCCATGGCACGGTTTCCACAACGAACTTATCCAAGGATTGCTGATCCGCTCGGCGCTTTAGTGGCGATTTCGCGGGATCCCGATTTTCGATGGGAAGTGGTGTTGGTTGATGCAGGAATTTCCAGTGCCGTTACGGTGCAACGCAAATACATCCAGGCGGTGCGGGAACTATGTGATTTGAGCGACCCGGCCAAGGCTAGAACCGTGGAGGACTGGGAAACGGTTCTGAACGATCTCGAAACGGATTACACGCGATGCCGCAACCGTCTCGACTGGGTCGCCAAACTGATGTTGATCCGAGAATTTCAATCGGCTGAAAACATTGCCGAAAACGATCTATGGTTGCAGAGCCTCGACCTGGAATATCACCGCCTGGACCGCGACGAAGGTCTTTACTATGGGTTGGAACAATCGGGAGCAATGTTTGAACAGGTCGATGAAATTACAGGCCGTCTCGCCATCACTGAGCCACCCCCCACCACGCGGGCTTACATCCGCGGGAAATGCGTTCAGAAGTTTTCCAGTGCCGTTCTCTCCGCCCAATGGGATCATGTCACACTACAAGGCAGTGATGGGCCGATTAAAATTTCCTTGCTCGATCTTTTTTCCATGGAAGCGATCACACGTTATGCAGAAGCAATTGAGGCTGCCATCAAACCGGACGACCTGATGCACCTGGATGAATGCCGCAAGCGAAGTTCTGCCCAATGAATAAGGTAACTGGATACGAATTAGATCGGCTGGCTCCGCGCGGGCGTCCTCCAGGTTCTCCGGTGATGGAACAAACCTGGTCCGATCTGCTCTTCCTGCATTGGCCAATCAGCACCAAGTTCCTGCGCCCGCTCATTCCGGCGCCTTTGGAGATCGACCTGTTCGAGAATCATTCATGGATTGGCATCACTCCCTTTACCATTTCGAACCTGCGTGTTGAAGGACTGCCACAGATACCCGGTTTGAGTTCTCTTTATGAAATAAACGTGCGCACTTATGTTCACTATCGTGGCATGCCGGGGGTCTGGTTCTTTTCCCTGGATGCTTCCAAACTGGTTCCGGCCCTTGCAGCGCGCCTGCTTTATTCGCTGCCCTATCACAAAGCATCGATTGAGTTTGATGCTTCACTGAATGGAACCTTTCGGGTGGCATCCAAACGATTGGACACGTTGGATGCAGGACTGGAAGTGATATGGAAGGAAGGGATTAATCTTCGTTCACCGGATGTGAACTCTTTGGCTTTCTTTCTGGCGGAGAGATATTGTCTCTATTCTGCCGATCAGGATCACCTGTATCGCGCCCGCATTTATCATGCTCCCTGGCAGCTTCGGGACGCCGAGTCCATCGGGTTTCGTTCCACGCTCTTCTCAGCAATGGGGTTGCCCGACCCAACCACTCCGCCGCTCCTACATTGTGCCCGAAAGCAGAATGTAGAAGTCTGGCCGAGTGAGACGTTGCTTTAGGTTTTGACCCGCGTGTCAGTGCCACGTCGGAACAGCAAGCGATAGAGCAACAAGAGAACAATTGCGCCGCCTACTGCCGCAATGAAACCGGCGGGCTCTCCTGCAGCATACCATCCCGCCGCCTGGCCGATCATTTTTGCAATGAACGCGCCGGCAATACCTAGCAGCGCGGTGATAATAAATCCGCCGGGGTCTTTGCCGGGCATAACTAATTTGGCAACCACACCTACGACGAGTCCGATTAAGAATGTAATAATTAGATCCATAGATAACCTCCTTGAGGTTAAACCTCCTTTAGAAATCACGCAGTTCAATCGGGCCAAACCCTGAACGTTTTTCATCCGTTCCCACCCTGTTCATCAATTGATTTCAGGTGCGCATAAACTACGTTGCATTGAGGTGCTTTATGATCCGCTTTTTTCCCCTTTTACTGGCGACACTTTTTCTGGTCGGTTGCGCAACAGGCCGAAAAATTGATTGGAGCACGAGGATCAATAACTACACCTATGACCAGGCGATCGTGGAACTGGGGCCGCCGGATAGATCGGCTCAATTGAGTGACGGTTCGACCATCGCCGAGTGGTATCAACGGCGTTCCGGCCCTTCCATTGGATTGGGAACCGGGATTGGGCACGGCCCCGTGGGTGTCGGGGTGGGCGTTCCGATTACCGGCCCGAGAACTCAAGTGATGCGGCTCGCTTTTGGGTCGGATGGAGTTCTGCGATCGGTAAACTAATAACAAATCAAACGACAGGATTTATATGGCGGGAAACAAAGGCAAACCCAGCGGTAAAGTAGCTGAAACGAAAAAAGATCCCGGCAAGCATGGCGATTTAAAAGAAATCGGGGGGCAGGCCGGCGCGAAAAAGAAACAGCTTAGCAAACAACCGGTCTTAGGTGCGGGTAGCCATTCTCACAGAAAATTATGAAGCATGCGACGAAACGGCCTGGCGATGAACTGCGCGAAAAAAGCAGAACGGTTGGGAGACCACCAAAGCGCGTTCCGCAGAAGCCCAGGCAGGTAGGTGAGCAAACCGATGAACTGGGTGTGACGCGCGGTCAAAACGCCGAGAAGGGAAATACAACCAAGCCGGAGACCATCCGCACTGGGGATGAAGCGGCAGCGCATTGAGGGGAGTATTTGACCACAGAGGCACAGAGCGGCAAGTCGCAGTCGGCGTAGCGCAGGTTTTCCTGGATTTTCTAATCCGCCTGCCGCCGGGATTGCCGGGAGCGTTCGGCGTGTCTAATCCGATTTGGCGAGATTCGATGTTCCGGAACGATTTTTCCGGGAAAACGCCTTACGAAGGGCGATTTACGCTGATTATCGGTCTACGACAAGCTGACGTGAGGCGATTTACGGCGTACATCGGTCCACGACAGGCTGTCGAAAGGCGTTTTACGGCGTACATCGGTCTTCGACAGGCTGTCGAGAGACGATTTACGGCGTACATCGGTCTACGACAGGCTGTCGAGAGGCGATTTACGGCGTACATCGGTCTACGACAGGCTGTCGAGAGGCGATTTACGGCGTACATCGGTCCATGTCAGGCTGACGTGAGGCGTTTTACGGCGTACATCGGTCCACGTCAGGCTGACGTGAGGTGTTTTACGGCGTACATCGGTCCACGTCAGGCTGACGTGAGGTGTTTTACGGCGTACATCGGTCTACGACAAGCTGTCCGGCGAATATCGGCTAACGTCCAGCGGATTGGAAATCGCTACGAGCGCCATCTGCGTCGGGATCTTACCGCCGCGTACCTGGATGAGACGGGCGCGGATCGTCCATAGTTCCAGCGGGTTCCTCCCGAGTTTCTCTGTCACTGTCGGTGCGTTTGGTTCGGAACGCGGAGCGCAACAACCAATGCCGCTTCAACCCTTGCACGAGGTCGTCGGTGTTGACGATAGCACTGGAGATTGCGCTGAGGATATTTGTATTCGCTTGCACCTGGGCATTCAGGTTGCTCGTGAGATTTGCCAGGTTTTCCAGGGACGAATTCAGGTTGGAAACAAGTGTGGTCAGGTTGGTGTCGGTGTTCGCCAGGGTCTTGTCCGCCGTGGCCAAAGTCTGATCCGCAGTGCGCAAGGCTTCGTCCGCTGATTTCAAGGTGCTTTCGAGTTGCAGGCTGATGTTCGTCGGCAGGAGCCATTCTCCCAAGGCGCCTTTTGGTTCACGCAGGTTCTCCGTGATATGTGTCAGGTTCGTGACAATCGGACGACTCTCCGCCAGCAAACTGCTCAACTGCGAGGTCGCCTCCGTCGCGTTTGTAAAGACATCGGTCAACTGATTCGTGAGATTTAAAATATTGGGAAGAGCGTTTTCAACTGTGTTGACGATCGTCTCCAAACGTTCAGTGAGGGCAGGGGATTCTATGGGGTCGATCCAGAACGGTTCGCTCTCTGCTCGAGGTATATAAAAGTCCAGCGGGGCGGCCTCTATTACTTCATTCAAGCGTTGATTCAGGACCACCAGGACTTCATTGGTTGCTTCGGTATAAAGAGCGTGTTGGTTGTAAGTGGGGTTCTCTTTGCGGACATCCTCGAAAATTTCGCTAAATATCTGCTTAAACAAGCTGACTTTCTTTTTATTGAACTTGTCGGGGTCCAACACGAACGCATCCTTGTTGTTCTCATGAACTGTTGGTGTGCCTTCTCGACCTTTCAAAACCTCGATATAACGGTTCCCCAGGAAATCTGCCGGGGCTACTCGCACTTGCGAATCCGTCCAGATATAACCGTAATTCGGCTCGCGGATATTGAAACGGACCGTCACGCCGTAATAGGCGTCGGGTTCATTAGGAATCACTTCCGTGAGATTGCCGACATCGAACCCCATCAACTTAACCGTGTCACCGGGTTTCAATCCGGCGGCGTTGTTCAGTCCGGTTTCATAAACGATTTTGGTATCAAACCACCCTTTGCGCATGGCGGTGTGATAGACGTAATACACAAACCCCGCGAGAAGCAGCAGGGTAGCGATGGTCACGAACAGGCCAACGGTCCGCTCCACGCGACTGAGCCGGGTTCGGAGTTGTGGTGTGAGATCTTGCAGCGCCATATCAAATAGAAATTTCGCCCGTTAAATCGCGCCAAAGTTCATCCTGGCTGCGGGCTAACTCTGCCTTTCCACCAAGCAAGTGCCAACGCTTCTTTTTCACCATCGCAAAATGAGTGCCGAGATTTGCCCAATCCCGGAAATCGTCGGTCGTCAGGACAAGCGTCATCGGATGGCCTTCAAAAATTGAACCTTCCGCAAGTTTTTGCAGAAAATCCTGCCACCACGCCATGTAGCGGGCGCCGATGCTCGGTTTATCAATCAGGAGAAGCTCTGGTTTGAGAGCCAACGCTCGCGCCAGGCCAACGCGCTGTTGCCATGGGGGACTGAGAGCGCCGATGGTGTTGTGCGCAAAGGGAGTGAGTCCGGTGCATTCGAGAATCGAATGAATGCGTTCTTCCGATTCGGCTGCGCTCAAGTTTTCATGGTAGCGAAGGGGCAGGGCGATGTTTTCCACAACAGTTAATTGTCGAAACATTCTCCCGCCATTCTCGAACACCACTCCAATGCGGCGACGTTCCTCCATGAGTTCACTCTCCTCCAGGTTTCCCTGCTGTTTTCCGAAGATCGTAACGAAACCTTTGGCTGGTCGTTGCAAACCTGCCGCCGTCAACAACAGGTCGGTTTTTCCTGAACTATGCAAACCGCCGATGACCCAAAATTCGTTCTTTGCCACCTCCCACTGCACGTCCGCGATCACGACCACTTCGGTGCGAAATGCAGATGCCACCGAAACGTCATTCATTTCGAGCACCGTTGGTTTTTGTTCGGTCGGATTCACGTTAGATCACAAGGTAAACGATGATGAACAAAGCATCCAAAAAGAGGCAGGCGACGACACAGTGACCTACCGCGCGAGTGGTCGCACCGGCTACATGTTCGATCCGCAACGGTTGCGCCAGACCTTGAAAGCAGGTCACCACGGCAATGATGCTGCCGAACAGGATTGTCTTGAGCGCGAGCAGGGCGAAGTCCTGCCATTGCAGTGACGCCGCAAGTTGATTGAAGTAATCCGCCGGCATCAAAGGAACATCCTGGAGAAACGCAAAGGCGTAACCGCTAAAGACCGAGATGATGATCAAATAAACGGTGAGAGAGAAAATGGAGAGCGCCATGCCAATGACGCGCGGCACCACAAGGTAATGGACTGGATCAATGCCGAGTGCTTCCAATGCTTCTACTTCGCCCATGGCACGGGCGGTGCCGAGTTCCACCACGGTGGCGGTTCCGATTCGTGCCAGGACAAGAATCGCAGTGAGGAGCGGTCCAAGCTCACGCACGATGACTGTTACCATAACTGTCCCGGCATAATTCTGCGCGCCAACTCGTGTAAGCAATGAAACTGTCTGGCCAATGATAATCAGTCCGAGGGCGATTCCCAAAAAAGTCACCATTGGCAGCAAACGAACTCCGGCCCGATAAATCTGTTCGCTGACGAGAGGGCGGATGAGACGTTGGGCGACATGGGATTTTGTGACAATGACACCCGCGGTAATCAGCGCAAAAGCGCCAAGCCCGCGGATTGCTTCAGTGAACGCCAGGAGTTTTCGTCCGATCCAGTGTAAATAAGTGGGCGGCAACGGAGCAATGTGCGCCGGTTCCGGATGTTCCGATGGTTTGCTCGCACTCTGTTGCACTGTTGGAAACTAGTTTTGACAACGGGGTTGGTCAAAGTGGTTTTCAAAACATCTACTACCTGCTGAGACGAAGCTTTGCGAAGTTCTTTAGCTTCGTTACGATTCGCCGGTTGCAACATTCTGAACCAAACCATTACGCGACGCTCGGGCTGCATGGCCAATGCACACCGGATCAAATTCGTTCCGCTTACCGGCTCCTTGCCAAACAATTCCACCCGGACGTAAACCGTGATTGCGCCGAAGCTTTGGCCCGCACCCAGGAACTTAATGCTGCCTACGAAATCCTGAGTGATCCGGAAACACGTCGGGCCTACGACGAATCGCGAAATCGGCCGAAGCAACGCGGTGCTGCAACCCGCAGTTCAACGGCAGAGCGGAATATTAAAGAAGAAGTGCATCTAAGAATGGAAGAGTTCCTTCGCGGCACGACCATGGAAGTGCGGGTGAACGATCCAGCAAATCCGGACGGCCCGGAAACCTACGACCTGGTTGTTCCACCGGAGACGGCGCCCGGAACCCGGTTCAAAATACCGCGAGAAGGACATTTCGAAGGCGGCTTCGTCACGGTGCAGGTCCGGGCCCGGGCCGATTTTCGCTTCAAGGTTCGTGGTTCCGATTTGCGTTGTGATTTACGCATTTCCTTTCAGCGCGCCGCTCAAGGGGGATCGGAAATGGTCCAGGGGATCAGTGGCAGGGTTCGGGTCGATATCCCACGCGGAGTGGGACGCAACGAGGTTATCCGCATTTCCGGCGAGGGATTACCAAAACCGCGAGGGGGGCGGGGCGATCTGCTGGTGCGGATTCAATACAGGCCTGAAGTCCGCATTTTACGTCCCACTACCAGGCGAACAGGTTAAAGAGATTAACGTTGTTCCTCGCTGTTTTCGGTGGAACCCGATGCAGTGTCCGTAATCCAGCGAGACATCTGCAACCAACAACGCAAATTCAACCTAATTTTCAGCGTCACACTGCCACGTTGATTGAGGCGCTCTTATCTTCACCGGATACGATTCCTGTGATCACCTTTTCTTTGCCGGTTTCAGGTTCGCTTACTTTGATGGTATATCGGCTGGCTGGGTTGAACACATGTGGTTGCCAACTGCTTTCATTCAAGCGCAAGGCATAAACCAATTCGCCCGTCTGCTCTTCGATTACCTGCACCACTGGATTTTTTATCCCGCTGATCTTCAGAAGCGGCAGGTGCGCAAGCGGTTTGCGCGCGTAGTTTTCCAGCATATGGAATTGCACCGGCCAACCGGGGAATTGGGTGTCGGGCTTCGTCGGATCGGCAAGGTAAGGCCAGCATTCCAGGGAAATCCGGCGTGCTTTTTTGTCGAAGCGCACCAACCCGAGTCCTGACGCTTTATCGTGCATTGTTTCCAAAACATGGGTTTTGCGAGGTTGATACGCGCCGTTCTTCACGGCGAGAACAGTCATCGGATGCCCGAAGGTGTCGGTAAAATCGCCGGTGAGACCTGAACCCGGTTTTGCGCCGGTCCATTTCGCTTTTTGCGGTTCCCACCAGCGCGGGTAACCGACATTCACGGCGGGACCGGCGAATGCAATTGGACCATCGCGATGTTCATCAATGCCATAGTGTACGACGGCGGGTAGATGTTGATCGCCCGAGATGTGAACCGCGAACGCTTTGCGAATAATCTTAAGGGCTTCGTTGCGCGGCGTTTGGGGCCAGCCATTGGCATCGTAATCGATCCGGATTAACTGCTGATTATTGCCATGGATGGTGGCCATGCCGGAAAAGATGGTCTGCGAAATCACAGCTTTCATTTCTGCGCCCTTCCAGTCGGTGACCCATTCGCGGAGAAACTGCATCTGTTTTGCGCCGAGCAACTCCAGTCCGGGGAGATCGGCTGACTTCGGATCGTAATCCAAATCAAGAACGTGATCGCCACGTGTGCTGTCGGTGGGTGGGACTTTACCTTCCGGGCCGGATTTGTATTGGCGATCGGCGAGGACTGCAAAACTGACGCCGCCATAGAGCATCGCACCGTAATAATTGCTCGTCCCGCGTTTGGACGGTCTCGGATCGTAAGGATCAGGATGATGCGCAGTCTGCGAGCGATGAACCACATTCACCCATTCAACAGGTTGATCGTAGCCGCCTGCTGCCTGCGTGGTCTTGCGGCCTTCACCGCCTTCGCCCCAAATGTTGCCCTGGTAAACATCATGATCATCCGGCAACGCAAGACTCGGACGATCGCGCATCAGTTCGCGCCAGGTCCAGCCGTGGCAATACCATTTGCGCAGGTAATCATTAATGGCGCGATTCAAAGGGGCGCGCGTCACACCATACCCGGCTGATGCTTCATAAAATTGATCGCCCACAAACGCGAGGATGTCGGGATCCAGCTTCGCGGTATTCGCCACATAGAGTGCGTTCGGAAATGCGGTGTGATAGTTGCAGGAAATATCCGCCACGGTGAGTTCTGGTTTATCCACAGGATTGCGGCGAATCGTCCCGGTCCAGTAGCTCTCGGACGGTTTACCATGCCTCGACTGCATGGTGTAGGCCAAACGAAAAGGCTCGTCTTTTTTGTCATTCCATTTTGCAATGCGAAAGGTTGCGGTGCGTGCCTGGGAATGAATCTTTTCCATCGCAAGCGTCGTCCAGTTGGAGCCTTTCCGGATTTGCAGGCGCACGGTTTGTGAATCGCGGTCGCCGATCGGTGGCATTTGCGCGGTCATTTTCATGACACCATGGCTCAACGTGTAACTGGAGAAAAGGATCGGGCCGAACGCATGGTTCTCATGCGCCTCGACTTTGCTGCCGCTCACGCGCCAATCGGCGAACCAGAATTGTCCGATGCCACTGTTTTCATTTTTCTTCGCATTTGCTTTGGCCTGTGAACCGTAGTTGCACACGAGCGCGATGTTCCCGACGAGTTGATTGGATTGAATATCATTGCGTTCGATTTGGCCGAGCAGCTTGCCGGTCTTCGCGTCCAGGGCGGAGAGTTGCAATTTATATTTGTCCGTCACCGGTTCGGCAGTGAGCCGCAGTTCGATGGATTCGTTGTTCAGGTTAATCGCGCCTGGTTCGGAATCGTTGATGTTGCCGATGAAAAGACCGCCATCGCCTGTGACGCCGCAGTTGAGGCCGCCGCCGTTAAACAGACTATTCCGATACTCACGCAACGGTCCCATGATGCCGACTCGAAAGCCGAATGAACCTTCGCCTGCGAGCGCTTTGTCACCGCTGCGTCCAATGCGCACAGAAGTATTAAATGTGCCTTTGGCTTCGCCGAGTTGGCGCGTGAGCAAATGCACATTGCGATCGGGGCCGGCAAAGGAGAGTTGGATGCGCCCGTTCGCGAGTTGCCAATCGTGGAGGGGATTGGCCCAGTATTCGGCTCCGAGCCAGACGCGGTCATGTATTTTTTCCCAGGCACTGCGAAACTCAGGGGCAGGCTGCGCGGCCGAAGCCTGGAAGATTGGCGCGAGGTTCGCCGCGACAACAGAGCCAGCAGCCAATGATGCGGAATGGGCGATAAATTTACGACGGGAGAGCGGCTTACCGAAATTCGACATAACAATGATTTAACTGGACGGCATTCGATCCGCAAAACGTTTTAGAAACAACTCCGCGACGCCTCTTCACGTAATCTTAAGGTTCACTGGCGTAAGTTGGATTCATGAAAAGAAATTTTTCTGGACGATCTCGATGGATGGTAGTGGATGATGAGGAGGATTCTTCATGGCTGATTCAATACATGCTCAGCGTCGGCAAACTCGGCGGGTTGGTAGCCCACCGACAACGGGTTTGGAAAACAGAACTGTAGAGTCGATTTACCGCAAAGCGGCAGGCCCGTTCCACCCATTTCAGCGGCTTCAAGGAATCTTAAGCCTTCACCGCCACCGCATCCTTCGGCACATCTTTTAAGATTTGTGCAATGACGATGTCAGTGGTGATCCCTTCGGCCTCGGCTTCGAAGTTCAGGATCAAACGATGACGCAACGTCGCGGGAGCGACCGCCTGGATGTCATCGAAGCTCACATTGAACCGGCCCTGGGTGAGCGCGCGAACCTTGGCGCCGAGGATCAATGTTTGCGCGCCGCGCGGACTGCTGCCGAACCGGAGATATTGATTTGCAATCGGCGCGGCAGTATCCGTTTTCGGATGCGTCGCAAGAATCAGGCGCACGGCGTAATCCTTTACATGCGACGCGACCGGAACCTGTCGCACCAACGCTTGCAGTTCCAAAATGTCTTCTTTCGTCAGTATCCGGTTGACCTGCGTCTTTTTGTTTTCCGTGGTGCGGGTGATGACTTCGTTCAGGTCTTCGGCAGTTGGATAATGCACCACCAGCTTGAAGAAAAAGCGGTCGAGTTGTGCTTCGGGCAGGGGATAGGTTCCTTCCTGATCGATTGGGTTCTGGGTCGCCAGCACGAAAAAAGGTTCACCCAATTTTCGAAGTTCACCGCCAGCCGTGACCTGTTTTTCCTGCATCGCTTCCAGCATCGCCGACTGCGTTTTGGGTGTGGCCCGATTGATTTCGTCGGCGAGAATCAGATTGGCGAACAGTGGACCTTTTTGAAATTCGAACGCGCGTCTTCCATCTGGCGATTCCATCACCAGGTTGGTTCCCAAAATATCGGCAGGCATGAGATCGGGCGTGAATTGGATTCGGCTGAAACTCATGTCGAGCGCATCGCTGAGGGTGCGAACGAGCAAGGTTTTGCCCAGACCCGGAACGCCTTCGAGCAAGACATGTCCGCCGCCGAAGATGGCAATCAATGTGCCTTCGACAATGGGATGATTGCCAACGATGACTTTGCCAATTTCCGCGCGAAGATTTTCCCAGGTTTTCCGAAAGGATTGAATTTGTTGCTCGGTGTTCATATGCGATTTCCCGTAGAGCCGATCTTTATTTTTGCGGATGCTACTGAATCACCTCTGAAAAACCAGTCCTTAGTAGGGGGGCATTTTTAACCACGAATGAACAACTCTCAATTGCCATCGGCGATAGGTGACCGCAGAGAGTCATGATAGTTGGATTCGGACATGCACAAACGCTCCAGACGAATTGCCCGCCAGTTGATCACAACCCCGACCAACCGACAACATTGACTCATCCCTGGTGTCTCGCTACGGTTTTGCGTGATTTGGCTGCTGCAATTCACGGCTGTTTGCCTGCTCGCCTGGGGCGCTGGATCTTTTCTCGGAAAACGTTTCCCTGTTTCCCCCCGCACTAATTCCTTCCTGCTGATTGCCGTTGTTCTTTTTCTTTTGGTTGCCTGGTTCGGATTTTCGTGGTGGGCACGAGGTTACGGCGATACAGACAAAGCCGGTTGGCAATGGGCGGAAGCCTGGGCGCACACGGGCAAATGGTATGCGTTGCTCGGAGGCGCTCTATTCGGAATTCGCTTCGCGGCGGCTGGCGAAACAAAGAGGCCACGGGGGCTGACTCTTGCCTGTGCGCTGTTGATCGGCGTTGTGGCCTGGCGAACGATGCCAATGTATTTTCTGCTCGGCGAAAAGCAGCGCGATCGCGATGGCTATTTGCGGCAATCGTCGCGATTGGAGTGTACCTGCGGCGGTGTTGCTTTGGCTAATTACCTGGAACAGTTTTGCAACCGCACTGTTTCTGAGCGGGAAATTACCAAAGCCTCCCGAACCACGTGGGAGGGTTCGACCGCTGCGAATTTGCTGTACGCGGCGCAAAGCTATGGTTTAACCAATGCGGCGGTCCGGCAATTAACCTGGGATGAACTGCGTGAGTTGCGCCAGCCGGTGATCGTTTCCATTTCCACTCTTCCACAGATGCTCCATGCAACGTTGCTGATTGAACTCAATGAAACCGAAGCAGTCTTCATTGATCCGGCGTATGGCCGCTGGGTGATCACTCCGCAGTATCTACGGCATATCTTGCGTGGGAAAACGATTCTGCTGCAATGATCCCTGAGATGCGCCCCTGCGGGAACCGTCGCCGAGTATTTTATTGCGGCTTTAACAATCTTTAATCAATTCTCGTCAAAACAATCATCGTTATCTTTCATGACAAAATTCTTTCATTTCCTGACTCTTGGCCTGTTGGCACTGGGCGCTTCGTCCTGTAGCAAATCACCGACTGAGAATTCAACTTCTGAAAATACCACCGCACCTGCCCTGGTAACAGGCGCAGACCAGACCGAAAAGTATTTGCCCTACCTGAAAGGGAAACGGATCGGCATGCTCGTGAACCACTCTTCTACGATTGACGGAAAACCCAGCGTGGACGTCTTGCTGGCTTCGGGCATCCAGGTGACGAAGATATTCGGTCCGGAACACGGTTTCCGCGGCAACGCCAGTAACGGCGCACATGTCGGCGACGAGATCGACGAGACAACCGGGATCCCAATCATCTCCCTCTACGGCAAGAAGAAAAAGCCCAGCAAAGAAGACATGGCGGATATTGACCTCATGATCTTTGACGTCCAGGACGTCGGCGTCCGTTTCTATACGAAAATAATCACCCTGCGCGACGTGATGGAAGCCTGTGCCGAGAACAACGTGGAGTTGATATTGCTCGATCGACCCAACCCCCACGCCTACATGATCGACGGCCCTATTCTGGACATGAAATTAAAATCAGGCGTCGGGCAGTTTCCAATTCCCATTGCTTATGGCATGACGATTGGTGAGTTCGCACAGATGGTGAATGGCGAGGGCTGGATGACCAATAATCTAAAATGCAAACTCAACGTCATCAAAATGGCCAATTACACCCATGACACGCCGTATGTTCTGCCGGTGTATCCTTCGCCCAATCTGAACACCCCGCAGTCGGTGATGCTCTACCCGAGCCTCTGCCTCTTTGAGGGAACCATCCTGAATCATGGCCGGGGCACTTACATGCCGTTTACCATCCTGGGCGCGCCCGCGCTGAAAGGGACATATGAATTCAGTTACACTCCCGTGGGCATTCCCGGCATGAGCGAAACGCCGTTGTACCAAAACGAGGTCTGCTACGGGCTGGATCTTCGTGGCTATGACGTGGAGCAGTTGCGGAACAGTCGGCAGCTCAACCTGAGCTGGCTCATGGAATTGTACAAGGCTTATCCCGACAAAGAAAAGTTCTTCGATTTCACCCAGAGCAGACAGATTGGCAACTTCGACAAACTCGCCGGTACCACAGAGTTGAAGCAGCAGATAATCGCCGGAATCCCGGAAGCAGAGATCCGGAAGACCTGGGAACCGGGGTTGAAAGCATTCAAAGTCATGCGCGAGAAATACCTGCTGTATCCCTGAGGCCTGTCTGAAAATGGGTGGAACCTCATCCTCGTTCAAAAACGTCCGGAATCCCTGTCACAAAAGTTTCCCTCTTTTAAAGTCCCGGCGGAAGGGCATTACGAAAAATTTTGTCTTTAAAAGAGCTCGCAGGACCACAGGTCGAGAATTGCGCTGGGGATCTGAAGTGCGAAGCACATCGTAGAAACGGTGGGGTTTTGCTGTTTTGCCAAAACCCTGATTTCTGCCTTCTACAATCCTCTGGAAGTCTGGTACGTGCGTGTTGCTATTCCAGAGCGGAACAAACCCAACTCTGCTTGGCCCTAAATCTCAAAACAACAACACGCACGCACCAAACTTTACGACGAATTGTGGAAGGCAAAAGTCAGGGTTTTGGCAAAACAGAACTATAAACGAGACGAACCGCTTCGCGGTTACGCAAAACCCCACCGTTATTAGGCGTGCTTCGCACCTCTACGTCTCACGCCATCGAAGAATTTGAAGTCGCGGGTCAGTTGGGTATCCACTCCACTTTGGCAATTTCCCTCGTACTTCAGATTGTTTATCTCTCCTATCTCTCCTTATCCAATCTGCCGTGTCCTCGCTTAAACACGTCGGTATTCAACTAATTCCGCATGAAGGAGTCAGTCCTTACTTATTACACAGATTACACAGAAATTGTTTGGAAAGCCCGTGTTGCGTATCGTTCTGACAGAGCTTTCGATTTCCCGGTGGTCTTCACCTGGGCCTTGCTCGTCGGACTCGCGTGCAGCTCGGCCGTCACATGGCGGACTTTCAGTCCTGATGGAATCAATGTCTACCTATGCCGCAGAGCGGCAGATGAGGGTAGCCGTGGGTTTCAACCAGGCTAAAACCCACGGTTACCGTCAACTGTCGCTCATTCTTTATACAAATTATTTGGGTCCTACCAGCGTCCATTGGAATGAAACAGCACTCCCACCGCGTAGTAACTCGCTTTGCAACCACGATGTTCCATCCATGTATCGCACAGCTACCCGTCCATCGACGTTCCTGAAAAGGATATCGGTTTTGCCATCATTGTTCAAATCCATCAGGGAAGAAGCGCGCCAATTACCTCCTACCGGTGGAAAGGAATGTGCCCTTAGGTAGTTTGTTCCGCTCATAAACCAAATCGCTAATTTACCAGAATCTTGCCGCCAGAGGATATCCACGCTTGCGTCTCCATCAAAATCTGCGGCCCCAATTGGTATCCAGGAATCGCTCGCAGTGGGTCCATTTGCTATCCATCCGAAATAGCTGATGTGGTTGTAGTTTTCGAATTTTACGAATCCTACTCGCCCTGAAGAGTGGCGGATCAACACCTCAAGCGAACCATCACCGTCCAAATCAGCAGCTGAAAATGCCCGGAAATCTTTCGGGAGGTCTGCGAGGACTGTGGACCCCAGAAAGTTTGAATGTTGCATGAACCAGACTGCAAGGCGTCCACTGTCGTGCTGCCAAAGAACGTCCCAATAACCATCGAGGTTAAAATCACCCTGGCCGACGACATTCCACAACGACGAAGCTCCAAGTCCTTCCCTCAACAAAAGACTTTGAACAAGGGTGCCACCATCCATCATCCACGCAGCGAGCTTCCTGGTATCGTGCTGCCATAGCAGATCTGGGCGCGCATCTCCCGTGAAATCGGCTGTGGAAAGAGATACCTTGAATCTGCCATAGACCGATTCAATTTCTTTCTCTTCAACGTAGGTTCCATCGGTAGGCGTATCGAAGGTAAGCAAGAATCTGCTGGAATCCAGAGTCATTGTGGCCGTGTCGTCACCTGACTTTTGATAGGAGTATTGCCCTGTGGCAGTAATTGCACCGCCTATAGATACCCAGCTGAATAGATTGTTTGTTCCAGGGGAGGTTACAACCAGAAAAGCCTCGTTTGCGTTCTGCTCGAGACCTTCTTCCATCCTGAAAGTTTTTGCGCTGATCAACTCCGGAGCCAGGTGCCCCAATTGCATGATCGCGATAGTGAGACCGGCGATATTCACATAAGCGACTCGAGGAGACGCGTTCGTGTTGTGATCTAAATGGAAGTTAAGTTGTCCCCCAGCGCTATTTTTTTCGGATGAAATGGATATCCACGTATTGGAATTATGAATCGGCCACTCCCAATTATTTGGAGTAATGAGATCGAGAATGGTTTCATCATCATTACGCCTAAGCTGGAGAAAGTTCGTCGAAAGAGTTAACGGATGGACATCCAGGCGCATAGGCTGGCTTGTAACGACACCAAAATTGTTTGCGATTGTAACTCTGTAAACACCGGCGTCAGTCAGTTGGGCACGCTTGAGATTCAGCACGGAATTTGTTGCCCCTGCCACTGCCACACCATCCAAATGCCATTGATAGGTGAGATGCCCGTAACCCAATGCTCTAACACTTGATTCTGTTGATCCACCGATTGCCACTGCTTCATCGCTGCTTTGCGTGATAATATTTGGCGAACGAATGGACTGCAGGGTTATGCTCCGAAAACGTTTTCTGGAGGAATCGAAAAACCAAAGTCTGTTATCTTGCGAATCTACTGCCATAACTGAGTTTGTAAAAGGCAGGTTTGCGATGATGCTCGCAGTGGAGGTTTGAAAGGCATATCGATCACTAAAAGCCAACCTTCCATTCGAGGTGCATGCGGTAGTCGGTTCGCCAAGGTACCCGATATGATCCAACTCGAAATTGTAAACATCACCTTTGAAGAAAATATGCGATCCATCTCTACTGATAATGACTGAGGAAAAGTCACCAGAGTGACTCACCTCGGGCCCCGCTATGAATTTATTATTTCGAATGTCGAACTTTGTCAGGTAGGTCTGGCCAAACTCATATCGGCCTCGGAAGTAGAACTCTCCTGAAGGATCACATTCCCCGTCTCGAAATTGAGGTGGATAGGACTGGTAAACTGCCGCTAGCTGGCCAGTCGAACTGATAAGTTTAGTGTAATCCTGATCGATAACCAACCGACCACCTTTTGCCGAATTAACCCGGAAAACGCCCGTTCCCTGTTGCAGCGGGGGCAAAAGTATCTGCCGGTCTAGGTCCACCCGACCTATCGTTTCCTGAACTGGATTGCAGAAAAAAAGTCGATCTCCGGCGGAATTGATTGACATATCGGTGGGACCCCGGCCCGCTGGCAGAACTATTTCGATCGCACCAGAATGGGAATTAAGAACAAACAGGTAGGCATCATGGAAATTGCCTGTTCCGTGCTGTAGAATATAAATATAAGGACGACTCGGGTGGGTCAACATTTGGGTTGGCGCAAGTTCCAACAACTCCACTATCACAGGAACTCGAAGCGTGCTCCCACCGGATACCAGTTCCAGGCTATTCGTGTAAAGGCCGTTGGTCATGCCGGAAAGATTGAGCGCGACCTTCAGTTGCGATGGAGTGCTGCCCGACGTCTTATTCACTGACATCCATGACTCCTCGACAGTGACATTCCAGGTCTCCGTCGATGGTGCCGAAATCTGAATACTTACAGGAGGAATTGGATATCCTACTGCCCCCTTAACGGAAATGGTTTTGGGCGTTACTGAAACCGGAGCAGCAGTAAACTGCCAAACCGCACCTGCAACTGCACCCATTGAACCGACACTATCTACTCGCCAGTAATACGTGGTTCGGGGATTCAGCGGTGCGCTCAGGGGAAAATTTGTGGAAAGCGTAGAACCAAGATAGTAAGGGGAATTGGTTGTGGCATCCGTCACGCCGCCGAGATCTTCACCAAAGAACACATGATAGCGCGGTCCAGATGGCAACTTTGTCCAACTCACTTGCTTAAGCTGCAGGGCTACGACATCGCCGGTGGCCGGAGCGGGGAACAACCCGGGACCACGGATGCTTGCTATGTCTCCCAGTGGAACAATTCGAAGTTTCTGTTCCGACGAGTCGTATACGAATAGCTTGTCTTGCTCCTTCGATACAGCCATGACTTCGGATGTCACCGGTAACGTGCCAAGCACTCTCCCATTTCGCGGATCCAAAACCTGATTCGAAGTAAATGCTAATTCCCCGCGCAAAGTAGTCGCATACACGGTGCTTTCGAGGCTTGCCAATTCCTGCAGGTTCTCATCATAAACGTAACTTCCCCAGAAAATGCGGGTGCCGTCGGTAGAAATCACCAATCGGGGAGGAACGACATAATGCTCCAGGCTGGTTCGTGAAAGAGATGCGTTGTTATCCAGGTCGAACTTCTTAAGCCATCGATCGTTCACCCGATAATAGCTGCTTCCATCCAGGCTGGCCTCGGATTCTCCAGCATACTCAGCGTTGATTGAGCCAAGCACGGCGCCATTCGTTGTGTTGATTGAACTGAATGCCGAGTGTCCCCCAAAAGGCCACGCGTAGCCTTCCGTATAAATTACACCCGGTGGTCCGGCGTTGATTTTGTGGACATCGGTGCCCAGTTGAAGGGAGGGTAAAAGAGACTGGCTGTTCAGATCTACGACATAAGTTTCATTACTCCCGAAACTCGCAATATAAAGGCGAGACTCTGGATAGTGAATGGTGAAATCCGTGGGGTTATCAATTGACAGTGAATGTTCAACTGTGTCGGTTTCTGTATTGATGAACAAGAGCGAGGCATTCCCGCCGGGGGATGAAGGCATTTGCAGCGCGTAAATATAAGGCCGCGAATAGTCCCCTAACATTTTCGTGATGATCCCGGAACCGGGAATCGACAGGAACGAATCAGCCCTCGTCCCAAACCCGAACAATAACGCTATTGCACCTAAGATAAGATGCCTCTTGTTTAACATCGCCTAGAGATTGTTCCTGCTTACGAGTTTTTACAATCTTCAAGATGGGATCGTGAAGGTTGGTTCTGGTTGTCAGCTTCATGAAAGTGGCTGTCCTCACTTTTAATACAGAAATGTTTGGAACCCCCGTGTTGCGTATCACTCCGACAGAGCTTTGGATTTTCGTGATCTTTACCTGAGCCTTCCTCGCGGGACTCGCGTGCAGCTTGGTCGTCACATGATGGACTTTCAGTCCTGAGGGGAATCAATGTCTAAACGAAGACGCGTAGCGTCGTGCAGAGAAAGTTGAGGGGGTGTAAACCTTACCAACGAAATTTTGGGTTCTGACGAATTATCACCGGCGCAGGCGATAAAACCGCTTTGCAGCGCCCGCCGTCGAGTCGATGAACACCCGTTCCGCACCCGTGCCGGGAACCAATGAAAAGGAGGTTTCAATTTGTGGTCACCAGAGAGTCTTGTTTGGAGCACATAAACTCTTCCGCTGTGAGTGTTCGCAGAGCAGTGGAACGTGTTTCCCACGTGCATTGGATTGGAGAGACGAACAGACGGTGACGACGTGCCATCAGCCTTCAATGCCAGACTGTGGAAACTACCTGCCGCAATGGACGCGACGTCGCTCAGACCGGCAGGAACAGCGGATTGGCCATACTGGTTTTCCATCCCACGCCCATTCCTACGAGTCCCTGACTTAAACGAAGATGAGAACAGGGACTCACTGAAGCTCGTCCTTCGAAAACAAAAGCTGAAATTAGCAGGATACTACTGAGCAAATCGCTTATTTGACTCCGCGGAGCTTCCAGCCATTCACCCTTGCAGATAAAGTTACTTCGCGATTGAACGTTGCTCCCTCCATGAACCACACTTTGAAGATTCCGTCCGCATGCTGGAAAACAATGTCTGTGTTTCCATCGTCATCGATATCCGTCACGCCCACGGCGACAAAACCAGGGCCCGCCGTTACGCCGTTTCGCAGGAGAACAGAGCTTCCCCGCACGTAACCATTCATCAGCCAGATCGCTATGCGCCCATCGCTGCGTTGAAACACAATATCCGGTGAATTATCTGCATCGAAGTTCGCGGTCGCCGCCACGCGCCAGAGGGGACCAACCGTGTTGGTCAGTCTCACAGCGGAAGTCCTGGTAATGCCATTCATCAACCACACGTTTAACACGCCGGTCCGGGTGTTGTGCCACAAAATGTCTGCCTTGCCGTCGCTGTTGAAATCATCCGATCCGGCGAGACGCCAGGCAACCGGGACCACTTGGCCTGTGTTCCAAAGCACAGAACTCGTCCTGTGATTTCCGTCCATCAGCCAGATCGCCAGTTGTCCATTGGTCCCACGGAAGAAAAGGTCTTTGGAACCGTTGGAATCGAGGTCTCCTGCCCCAGTCAACCGCCAGTTCGAACCGACAGGCCGGCCGTCATTCAACAGAGCGGCGGCCACGCGTTGTGTGTTTTGGAGAAACCAAACTGCCAATCGTCTGTCTGTGTGTTGAAAAACGAATTTACCCGGATTGTTGAACAGCGCGTTGACCGTTTTGTTGGTGTTCATCACCACGTCGATTTGATTGGAGACGCCAGAAACGTCGCCGTACCACGCGGCGAAAACGTTGGTGCCCTCGGGTTGCGCCGTCAGTGTGACGACAGTGCCGGCAGGATAACTGTTCCAAAGGGAAGGAGGCGTTGCATAAACCACGCCGGCCGAAGAGGGATTCACATTGACGGTAAGATTTGCGGTAAGTGTGAAGGCCGGGGCAAAGGTGGCGGTTATTGTTTTGTCCCCATTCATTGTGATCTGGATTGGATTATTCGTTCCCGTCGCTGCTCCGCTCCAGCCAGTGAAAATGTTGTTCGCCGCGGGCACAGCGGTGAGCGTGACGACCGTGTTGGAATTATATTTTCCATCCCCGCTCGCTGGCGCAGCGTTGATCGATCCGCTTCCCGCGGGAGAAATATTTTTCGTCAAGGTGAGTCGAACAGGCGGTGACGACGTGCTATTAGCCCTCAACGCCACACTGTGGAAATTACCTCCCGCAATGGCTACGACGTTGCCCAGGCCGGCAGGAACATCGACCTGGCCAGAATACTCCCGTTCGCAGGGGTGACCAATGATTTGGCAGTTCGGGTCGTTGTATTTCCACGCCGTGTTGGCTCCCCACGCCACCACCGTTCCATCGGATTTTATTGCCAGGCTGTGCTCCGCACCTGCCGCAATGGTCGCGACATCGCTCAGGCCAGCAGGAACAGTGGTCTGGCCAAACCCGTTCCATCCCCACGCGGTCACCGTGCCATCGGTTTTCAACGCGAGACTGTGCATTCCACTTGCGGCGATGGCGACGACGTTGTTACCCAGGCTGGCAGGAACAGTGGTCTGGCCAAAGCCGTTCCATCCCCACCCCGTCACCGTGCCATCAGCCTTCAACGCCAGATTGTGGTATTCACCTGCCGCAATGGCCACGACATTGGTCAGGCCGAAAGGAACAGTGGCCTGGCCTTCATTGTTGCGTCCCCACGCGACGACCTTGCCGTCGGCCTTCAACGCCACGCTGTGAGACCAACCTCCCTCAACGGCCACGACGTTGTTCAGACCGGCAGGAACATTGGTCTGGCCAAACTCGTTTTGGCCCCACGCTCTCACTGTGCCATCGGCCTTCACCGCCAGATTGTGATATCCACCTGTCGCAATGACCTCGACGTTGGTCAGGTCAGAAGGAACATCTCTCTGGCCAGCATTGTTGACTCCCCACCCGATCAGCGTGCCGTCGGCTCTCAAAGCCATGTTGTGCCATTCGCCTGCCGCAATGGCCACGACGTTGCTCAAGCCGGAAGGAACATTGGTCTGGCCATACCTGTTGTCTCCCCACGCGATCACCGTGCCATCTTGAGTCCAACCATGAGTGGCAAATCCGAGCAAGGCGATCCCAAGCAGGAGTGTTTCAAGTTTTGAAAACATTATTGATTTTGAAAATTTGCCAGCCAAGGCCAGTGCCACTGGGACTAATGTCTGTTTCATCCTGTTCCATCGTAGTTCTCCAGCCTGGGCTTGGTAGCATGGAGGAGACGATTCCTCGATGCTCCTTTTCTGGTTGATTTTGTCAGGTTTCAGGATGGTTCCCGGTAAGGGCGACAATGGCGTCGCCATCGCGCAACAAGGGGGGAAGAATGGCCCGATATTTTTCCGCCGTGATGGAGCGACGTTCTTGATGGCTTCGGCTTCTTCTTCGGTTTTGGTAGTGGCGAGGACGTTGGCGAAGCCGTTGCAGATGCACCAGCGTTGGATGCTGTGAAGGGGTCAGTTCTTACTTTTTATACACAATTGTTTTGAAACCAGAGCTTTGGATTTTCGTGATCTTTACCTGGGCCTTGCTCGTCGGACTTGCTGCAACCCAGGCTTTCATATGACGGACTTTCAGTCCTGAGGGGATCAATGTCTACCTTTGCCGCTCTGCGGCAGAAGATGCGAGGTGCGATGGCATTACATCCGGTGGTTGGCCTCTGGTGCGGCTTACGATTGTGTCTCCTTCCAAGGCCCAAGGATTACTGACGGATATTAATGTTTATCGAAAGCGGTAAACTCGATACAGAGAAACTTAACTCTGATCCCTTCTTGAAGAACTTGCCTGGCCTGCCTGATTTAGCGAGGGTCTTTGATGCTTCCAGTTGCACCTTGCTTTAAATCCGAGGATTTCCTTTTATCTGTCAGTGGAAACCCCGACCAAACGCTTCTTCTGCCTTTTCTTCCTGATGTTGCTTACGGCTGTTCTTCAAGGCAACGCACCGGTTCAGTGGCATTGGCGGAATCCTATGCCCCAAGGCAATACACTTTACAGCGTGGCCCATGGAAACGGAATGTTTGTTGCCGTAGGTGATGCCGCCATCGTGGTTTCTCCCGATGGAACCAATTGGAATTTCATCCGGGTGGAAGAAACGGAAGAGACGTTACATAGCGTGGTGTTTGCGCAGGGAAGGTTTGTCGCTGTTGGCACATATGCGATTGCCACCTCCATTGACGGCACACACTGGGATCGGCAACGAGTGCACGAGATTCTGACCTCCGTCGCCTACGGAAATGGAGTGTTCGTAGCAGTCGGAGGAAGGAAAGCCTACCGTTCTGCCGATGGCATCATCTGGACGGAACATCCTTTTGACATCGAGGCTTATTTCGCTTCGCTGACCTTTGGAGCTGGACATTTTTATCTTGCACTTGGTGACAGGATTCTTCGGTCGTCTGACGGAGTGACCTGGGCGCCGTTAAATTTTCCAGGTTTTGAATTTACAACAATTATTCATGCGAACAATCGGGTGTTTGCCTTTGGATTCTCGGATGGTGGACCTCAGGTTGTGAGTTCGGACGATGGTGTCGAGTGGGTGGTTCAAACGACCAACGGTCCTATGTTTCAGTCGGGAGTTGTTTATGATGGGCAGCGTTTTGTCGCAGTGGACGGCAGTAACAAGGCATTCATCTCTTCGGACGGTTCTTCGTGGTCCAGTGTGCCCGCATTTAGTTCGCTGCTGGGAATTGCTTATGCAAATGGAAAATTTGTGGCCGTCGGTTCGTACGGGGTCATTGTAACATCGGAAGATGGGTATGCCTGGTCAGAACAGACGCCTGCGTTTCGAGTAGATTTTGAAAAAGTAGTTTTTGGAAGCGACCGCTTTGTTGCGACCGATGGGGAGCACATGTTGATGTCCACAAACGGTTCGAATTGGACGCACGAGGCTGCCTTGCCAACTGTATTCCGGGGTCGGGGACTTTTAGTGCATGGTAATGGATTATTTGTTACCGCCCCACAATCAATCTATTTCTCTACCGATGGTAAGCAATGGACCCAATCGGATAGTACAGCTTTTATGGGAACAATTGTCGGCCTGAACTTCGGAAGGAAAAAGTTCGTGGCCGTCGGGAAACAAATTGCCACGTCAACTGACGGAAAGGCGTGGGTAGCCAGTCAAAAACCGCAGGGTGTTTCAATCAAGAGCCTGGCGTTTGGGAAGGGGTGTTTTGTGGCAGGATGCAACGCCGGAAAGATAATAACTTCGCAGGATGGCATTACGTGGACAACGAAGAACCTTGGGGTAACAAACGACCTGCATTCGATCAGTTTCGAACGTGGTGAGTTTAGAATTAGATTGGATCCAACAGCGTGGATCGGCCAGGAGTTCGTTTCGTTAGACGGGGTGACATGGATTAAAACCGCATCTTATCAACTGACTTCGCAAACCGGAGTAATCAAAGGCTCCGTCGAGTATGCAGGATTAAATTTAGACCACCAACTTGTGTTTTCGTATGATGGCGAAATATGGAGTCGCAACCGTTCCCCCCGAGTAGATTCGCTTAAAAGTATTGCCTTCGGAAAAAACACCTTTGTTGCGGTTGGTAATAGAGGTGCAATTCTCCAATCGGATCCTCTTCCTGATTGTTCCGGTTCCGTTTCTCCGAGAATCATTCAACTGGATCACAAAGGGGGAGAGGTGAATGTTAATGTTGCTGCAGCAGATGAGTGTGCGTGGTCCGTGTGGAACAAACATGAATGGATAACGGACAATTCTGTCAGCAATGGCATGGGCAATGGTACTGTTTCTCTTTCGGTGTCCCCGAATGATTCGACCCAAAGGCGCACGGCAGTTTTGTCGATAGCGGGACAGAACCTCGTTCTTTCGCAGGATCCGCCGTTCGCTTCTAATTGGCCGCTAATTGGAAAAACGCTGCTGTTGCATTTCGATGACAGCAGTCCGAGTTGGACTTTGCATATGCGAATTTATCAGCAAGCGTACATTCGTGTGCGAGGTGAATTCGGAACAAAGGTTGTATCTTACGGCTATTCTCAGATAGACTCCGAAACCGCCTATCTCGCATTTGATGCATCTGTTGGTTTCAACGGAACACTTTCTTTTATAGACCGCAGAAACGGCAGTTTCGCTTTCACAAATGCGCAAAACACGGTCCACACGGGGACGTTCGAGCTTTTTGCTTCCGAGCCCAGCTACAATAATGATGCTGTTCCAAACATCCTTTGGCAGGCTGATAATAACACAGTAACTACATGGAACCTGGAAGGGACAAACTTTCTGTCATCAACCCGGCTTCACAGTGGTGCAACGGGTGTCGGGTGGAGAGTCGTAGGAGGTGCAGACTTCAACAACGATGGCTTTGGCGACATTCTGTGGCAGCATCAGGACAGGCGACTTGTCACCTGGCTGATGACAGGCGCGCAGCGTGCGTCCTCAACTGTTTACCCGCTTCCGTTAGCGCCCCTTGGGCGAATTGTTGCCGCTGGGGATGTGTTCGGTGGTTACGGGCCTGATTTTTTGCTTCAGGAAGATACCGGGCGCCTTTGGGCAATGGGTGGTTATTCAATTTATAGCCTGCCTCAACTCATAGCTGGTGGCAAAACGTTTCCCGGATGGCGTGTGGTTGGAATGCGAGATTTTAATTATGACGGACGCAACGACATCTTATTTCAAAATGCCGCTGGCCGACTCGCGGTCTGGTATCTGGACGGCGTTCACCTGATTGCAGAAGAGGAATGGGACTACGACATTCCTGCTCATCGCCGGGTTGCTGCTCTGATAGACCTCGATCAAAACGGAACCAGCGACCTGATCTTTCGAAGCCCGTACGGTTCCGTCGGAGTGTGGTTCATGGATGGAAAAACCCGCATTGGTTCCGCACCGTTGCGCAAAGGGTCAATTCCCGGAAGCCATTGGAGATTGATCGGACCGAAGTAACTTCCTTTCAAAACGGTGCAATCCCGGCTTACGCCTCCAAGTATTTCGCCTATCTAATCTACGATTATCTCATTGCGCGTGGTTATACTGTGGAGGGTGAATACATCGTGGTGCAAGGGTGGCAGGTGCAATCTCCGCCAACGCTTCTCAAATCGTCCGAGGCAGAACTCCACGCTTTGAATCAGAAGGTGATGGGTCAGCTATGTCGCTCCTTCAGAGCTTTTGATCTCCAGTGATCATTACCTGGGCCTTGCTCGTCGGACTCGCGTGCAACTCGGCTGTCATATGACGGACTTTCAGTCCTGAGACATTCCGAAGGCAGGGCAGGATGCACCGCTTTGTAGCGTAGCCGTCCCGGTTGCGAGTTCGGGCACCGTCTCGGTGCCCTGTTGATGAATCCAGTCTCGAAAGAGGAACACCAGGCGGGACGCCCGGTGAACTCGCAGCCGGGACGGCTGCGCTACAAATTCCTCTCGCCACTTCGTAAACAATAACTACTCTTTTGCACTTTTATGAGATCACGCACCACTCCTGGTGACGGGCGGCTTTTTCTTTCGCCAGTTCAGAAACGCAGAATATATGTTTGAAGCTTTGAAGGAACGTTTAGCCTTTCCTCACAAGATTTGAACGAATACTACTTTGACATGTTGAAGAACGTTTTGTGTGGCCTCCTGTCGCTCAGCACCTTGTTGGGGGCAGCGCTTACCTCGAAAGCAAACGACGGCGACCTGCCAAAAATTCCTCGTGAATTTCGATCTGCCTGGATTGCCACTGTGGCCAATATTGATTGGCCTTCGAAACGCACTCTCACCACGGAGCAGCAGAAAGCGGAATTGATCAACATTCTGGACACATCGGTTCAGATGAACCTGAACTCTTTGGTTTTTCAGATTCGTCCGATGTGCGATGCCTTGTATCAATCTGACCTGGAACCCTGGTCGGAGTTCCTGACCGGCGCGATGGGGAAGGCTCCGGACCCTTATTATGATCCGCTCGAGTTCATCATCGAGGAATCCCACAAACGCGGCATCGAACTTCACGTCTGGTTCAATCCCTATCGGGCCCGGCACACTTCGTCCCGTGGTGAAGTGGCATCGAACCATGTCAGCAAGACGAAACCCGGGATCGTTCGGGAATACGGCAAATATCTTTGGCTCGATCCGGCGGAAGAAGAAACCAAACGCCACAGCCTGGATGTCATTCTCGACGTGGTCCGCCGATACAAAGTGGATGGTGTTCACCTCGACGATTATTTTTATCCCTATAAATCTTACGCAAACGGCGCTGACTTCCCGGACGAAGCTCCCTGGCAACGCTATCTTGCGGGCGGCGGCACAATGAAACGGGCCGATTGGCGTCGTGATCATGTCAATGATTTCGTGGAACGTTTCTATCGTGATGTCAAAAAAGAGAACCCGCTGGTCAAAGTGGGTATCAGCCCGTTCGGCATCTGGCGTCCGGGTGTGCCTGAAGGCACCCACACCGGTTTCGATCAATACTCTGAGCTGTATGCTGACGCGAAACTTTGGCTCAACAAAGGTTGGGTGGATTATTGGACCCCGCAACTCTATTGGCCGATTGCCGCGGAGAAGCAATCCTATCCCATACTGTTGAAGTGGTGGGTGGAAGAGAATCACGAGAAGCGCCACATCTGGCCCGGGAATTACACCAGCCAGGTCGGTGGGGCGGGCAAATGGAAGCCCGAGGAAATTATCAATCAGGTCAAGGCGACTCGCGACATTGAAGGAGCGAGTGGCAATGTGCATTTCAGCATGGTTGCATTCACCCAGAATCGGCAGGGACTGACCGACATGTTGCGGGAAGGTGTTTACGCGAAACCGGCACTTGTGCCTGCTTCCCCGTGGCTCTCGGATCGTACACCCGCGCAACCTCAACTCAAAAGCCACCGCCCTTATTTTGGTCGGGAAACGACTGTTTCATGGGAATCTTCCGGGAGTGATCAAGTTCGCCTGTGGGTTCTCTATCGAAAGCAACGAAATGGACCCTGGGATTACCAATTGATTCCAGCAGCCGGTGAGACGAAAGGTTCACTGCGTCTCCCGCGCGACACCGACGTGGCGGAAATCGCTGTTTCTGCCGTTGACTTCAACGGCACCGAAGGTCCTGTGGCCCGACGCCGTTTTTGATCGAACGTTCCCGTTGGCTCACATAAGAAGGGGTTGTGAAGAAAATGGAGATCACCCTACAGGTGAATGCTTTTCTGGTGAAATATCTGTGTCTATCTGTGGTTTCCCTTCTTCCTTTGTCTTTCAACTGCCGGATTTAAGTTGAATAGTTAAAGGAAAAGATGAACCGCGCTCAGGTTCGTTCTCGTGGATTTACATTGGCGAGCACCGTTTGTTTCTTTGGTTCTTTGCTGGATTCAATGACGCTGAGGGAACCGTCGGTTTCCAGCACCACGGCTTCCACCTTCGCCAGGTCGGCAATTCCTTCATTGCGGACAGCGGCAAGAATTTCATCATGCACCACTCGTTCCCGCCGGAGTTGATCTTCGAGAAACCGGCCGTTGTAAAAAAGCATGGTGGGTTCGCTTTTAACAATGCGCCGGACCCATTTGGAATGTACGGAAGACCAGGCGACTGCGTATTGCAGGCAGGTGAGCATGACGAGGGCGACAAGGCCGTCGGCGAGAGGCGTTTGCCTGGAAACGAGAATCGTGGCGAGGGTTGAGCCGAGCGCGACTGTGACGATGAGGTCGAACGCGTTCATCTTCGATAACGTCCGCTTTCCGGTGATGCGCAGGATAAAAATCAGACATCCGTAAGCGAGAACGCCAAGGAGTGCTGTTTTTCCCAAACTTTCCCAGTTCTCGAAGAAGATCATGTCGTTCCTTTAATTCGTCGTTAGTGACGAAGCTGCATGCCTGGTCCTGAGTTCCGTGATGCGTTCGGAGACAGCATGCCTGTCGAGATTCGATTCAATGGATTGCACGGCCAGTTCCTCGAGCAAATCAATGTGATGGAGGAGGGCGTGCTTGTAAGTGTCTTTTTTGGCCGAGTTCAAAACGGTGTCTATGATTTTGAGCATGTGAAGAACGATGGAAGCATTTCCCCTGGCGCTTTGCCGGATTTCCAGCAGCGCTTTGTCTATCAGCGCTTTTGCATTTACGGGACATCCGATCACGAGTGGTTTCCCATCCTTCGCTTCAATCCGCGACGGATCCTCCCGCGGGACAAGGTTGCTGAGAATTGCGCCGAGGTGCTCGATGCAGTTCGCTGCCGTCGCATTGTCGTTGATGCTGGGGGAAAGCGCCTTGAGAGCGATATCCACCAACTGGCGGATGCCATAGCCGGGGTCTTGTTCGATGGTTCGAAATTCTGCGATTACAAAAAACTCTTCCAGTTCCTCCGTCCGTTTGGGGTTGAGTTGATTTGTGCCGAGCACTGATACCAGGGGAGTCGTTTCAATGATGAATTCTCCGATATGATTTTCAATTCGCAGTATCACCCTATGTTTTTCGGCGAACTCTTTGAGGCCGGGCGCTATCGTCTGGAGATAACCATTGGCTTTGCAGTTGATTACCGTGGCTTGTTCCGGCGGTTCTTCGTCCAACCGAAGTTCGGTCGGTGGTTTCTCCGGAAAAACGTTTTCTATAGCTGCAATGGTTTCCCGCGTGATCGTCGAAATAATTGAACTGGCCTGGATGCCCTCGGCGATGTGATGAATGAAATAGATGAGGAATCCGATGCTTGTCAGAGCCAGCAGGATCGAGGTGCCGGTGGCAATTCCCGGCACAAAATCGTCATCACCACCCCGGATGGTTCTCATCACAATCAGGCAGTAGGTGAAAACGCTGACGAAGACGCCGAGCACAATTTGCGTTCCCTTGTCCCTCATGAAATTGCGCAGAATACGAGGGGTGTATTGGTTGGAAGCGAGGGAAAGAGCAACAATCACGACGGAAAAGACCACACCGGTGACCGTGATCATGGAACCGGCAATGGCCTCCAGGATGCCGCGGGCGCCTTCCGCGCCCACCCCGAAAATGCGGGGCCATTTTTCTGCGAGATCCGCCTCAACCCGGGTGTCCACATCAATCAACAGCAGCGCCAGGCCACTCGCGAGAATGACCATGATCGAGGGAATAAACCAGAGGCTCGAGCGAAGTGATATCCAGAGCTTTCGGAGTTTCTTCATACGAATCCGCGTCTATTAAAACATGTTTGGAGTTGTTAGCGTTGATTCCCTCACTACTCTTCCTTTGGTTTCCAGGTCTCCTGGAGTTTCACTTCGGTTCGCGGGTATGCGGGGATGATTTTGCCCGCATGTTGAGGAAGGGAGGCTTCCTTGTTCAGTTCAACCAACAGGGCGCTCGCCCAACGTCGCCGGGCGCGTGCGTCCACCAGGTAACGAACAGTGCAGTTGGTCCATGCGTCTGCCAGTGAGATGAACGCTCTCGGCTCTTCCTCAACATCGAAAGCCAGCATGGCCTTGCGTAACAGTCGTTCATATCGGCGGGCGGGTTCCTGCATTTGCGTTCCGAGAAGACGTTTGGCGACTCCTTCAAAGACTCTGATCGCGTAAGGGAGGTTGCTTTCGTTGGCAATGGAGATGGTCACCTCATCCCAGACGTAAGGAAAATCGCGGCTGTAATTCACAATGTTGGATCGAAGCACTTCCCAATTCGGAAAGGTAATCATCGCCCCGGTGGATTGCGCGCCCGCGACGGCTTTTCCTGGGCCACCTGCTTCCCAAACAGTGGTTGTCAGAACATCGATTTTGTAAACGTCACCGAAAACGTCTCCCACTTCGATGCGATCTCCCACCTGGTAATAGGAGCGGAAGGAGTTGAGCAGCCAGCCGGTGAAACTTTCGATGGGAGTCTGCAATGCCCAGGACAGGGCAAGGCCGACCAGGCCGATTGAGCCGAGCAATGCTCGGGCATCTCCTGCGATGATGCTGAGAGTTGCGGCGACAGCGACCAGATAGATCACGATTCGCCCAAGCGCAGCAACGGCTTCACTTTTCTCCCAGCGCGAAAAGGCGCGGTGTACAACAATGGTAAACAATTTCGAAACGAGGACCGCCACTAACAGGATCGCGAGCCCAATCGCCAGCTTGGGGAGGAGTCCATAAAAACCCAGGAGCAAGTCGCGCATCGTTCCGGTCGCTTGTTCAAAAGAGGCTCCGGGATCGGCGGTCGTTTCCGTCCTGACTTCCGCCGTGGCCGGGGCGTTGGTTTCCTCCTGGCCCGGTGCATCCTGGCCGCCCCACATCATCAGGAGCAGAGCGGTCAGGGCAACGGCGAGCATGGACCCTTGCCGAAACCTTCTCAATCTTGCCTGGGCACCGCGTTGATAATCCCGCGACTGTAAACGATTGCCTCTCCTGGGAGTGGTGCCTGCGATCGGGCGCCGCCTGGAGGGCTGCCGCTTGCGGTTGTTCTTGCCGACATCTCGGTTCATCCCACTTACAAGTTTCCATCGGAAATGGGTGCGTCAATGCACAGACTTTTTATTTACAGGGAGGAAACTGAAAGCGCGCTCCTGCCGAGAACGGTCAAAATGGGTTGGTTATGCTAAGTTATTCCGGAGGTGTTCCGTGGAAAGCAGGGAAAGTGACAATAGAAATACGAATAAGAAGCCTTCCGACACCAAGCGAGATCTCGCTGAAGATCGCACGGAGTGGGCAGAGCAACGGACGCTCATGGCCAAGGAGCGAACGTTTGCCGCGTGGATGCGAACCGGGGTGGCGATGACCGCCACCGGACTTGGCTTTGGCCAGTTGCTGCGGGAGCTTGATCCCGCCTGGGTAGTGAAAACCATGGCGGGAATCATGGTGATAGCGGCGGTTGCCACTTTTGTCCTGGGCTCTTGGCGCCATACAAAAGCAACAAAGGAGTTGGAATACAGTGGAATGAAGAGAACTCCTTTATGGTCCCTGGCTTTAATTACCCTGGCCCTGATCGTCGCTTCGGCGCTCGGCTTGTTCCTGGTGGTGGTTTAGTCAGCCATCCGGCATTTCTTTGACCGGTTTATTCATGTCGTCCCGAATAACATCTTCAACATAAACCATTTTTACCACCACGAGCCCGGCTGCCATCAAAGGAGTGGCCAAAACGATTCCAACGAAGCCAAGCATGCCGCCGAGGAGGACTTGAGCGATCAGCGTCAGGGCTGGGGGGAGATGCACCGTTTTCTGAAAGACGATTGGCATAATCACGCTTGCTTCCATGTTTTGAATCACCATGTAGAGCCCCAGAACCCAGAGCGCTAGAGAAGGGCTTTCCACAAACGCGATTAAGAGAATCGGTATCAAGGCAATGAGTGGGCCAAGATAAGGAATAAAGGTGAGCAGACCGGTGATCAGCCCGAGCACTAATGCGAGTGGCACTCCCAAAATCCAAAGCATCGCCCAGGTGGTGACTGCGAGTATCAGCATGGAAATGAGTTGCCCCACCATCCACCAGCGTAACGTGTTTCCAAGTTCGCTGATGATCTGACTTGTGCGATTCCGCTTTTCTTTCGGAATAAGGCGCAGGAATCCTGAAATATAGAGACCCGGGTTATAGGCCAGAAAAATGCCGATCGTCAGGGTGAGAAGAAAAGCGGCAATGGATCCAAACGTGGTGCCAAAAATGTTGGCGATGCCCATCCATGGCACCTTCTCGGCCATTTCATCGGAAGGGGGGATTCGGTTTGCAATCCATTTGCCTGCTTCCGTTTGATTCATTTTATCTTCCACGAACTGGCTCGCATTTTGCAGCCCCTGGCCGAGTTCTTTCATTTGTTCCCACATGGCTGGCATGGCATACGCAATGCCGAAACCCGTGCCAACGAAGAGCAATAATAAAACGATGGTGAGCGACCACAATGGTGGAATCCTGGTGAAGCGGCTCACTGTGTCGCTGATAAACCGCAACGCGAGCGCGATTAAGGCGCCGGCAAAAAGAAGGAGCAGAACGGGAACGGCCTGCCGAAGAAAAAGCAGGAACATAACGAAGAAAGCGACAAGGAAGAAAAATGTCCACACCTGCCGGGTTTGCCTGCGCCCTGCATTAAACAAGGCGGGCGCCGAGGCTGTTTCTTTTTGACTGCTTTGCTCTTCCATTTTGAACCAGTGCGCAGTTGTTATTCGTAAACGTAACAAGCTCGCACTGTTTCTGTGAGTAAGCAGGGAGGGGATACAATGATTCGTAATCAGGGTTGTCTCTGAGGGAAACTCAGCAGTCGTGAGACCGGCAACCGGGCCGTGGGCTCATCCTGCGAAATGCCGCGCCACCTTGCGAATCGCCGTGGCGACTTCGCGGATGTAGCTTTCGTTCATCCCTTCATGCAGTTGGATTCGGACGAATGTGGTTAGCATCTGGCTGGCTTCCGGACATTTTATTTTTGTGTAATCCATATTCGTCAGGCCGGCTTCTTTCACCGGCCAACTGCCATTGAAGAATGAATGCTTCTGAAAGATCGGTTTTTCGTGAATCAATTCCGAAATGTAGCCAGCAGAGCAAGCGACCCCTTCGGCCTGGAGCGCTTTCACGAATTCGGCGCGGTCGCATTTTAAGTTTTCAGGTGTAACGCGCAGCATGTAGAGCCAGAACGTGCAGCGATCCTTTTGGGAAACCTCGGGAGACGTTATCCCCCGAATGTCTGCAATTTCGGAGGTCAGCAGTTGTCCCAGTTTGCTGCGGGTCTCGGCTATTCCTTCCACCCGCAACATCTGCGCGGCGCCGAAAGCAGCCTGGAGTTCGCTCATCCGATAATTGGTGCCAAAGAATTCGGTGGGAGCTTTGGGATTTACCCGGTCAAAACCCTTATCGCCGAATAGCTGGAGCAGGGGACCGAACTTGTCGTTGTTCGTTGCGACGATTCCACCGTCGCCCGTCGTGATGTGCTTCGATTGTTGGAGGGAAAAACAGGCGATGTCGCCAATTGTGCCGATGGGTTGCCCGCGATACTTCGCGCCCCATGCCTGGGCGCAATCTTCGATGAGGATGAGCTTATGTCGCGTGCAGATTGTTTTAAGTTCGTTCAGGCGACAGGGATTGCCCGCGAGATGAACTGCGATGATGGCTTTTGTCTTTGGCGTGATGCGGCGTTCCACATCGGCGGGATCGAGATTATAAGTGTTGGGTTCCAGATCTGCGAACACCGGGACAGCTTGTTGGAAGATGGCTCCAATAACGGTACCCATATCCGTGATCGGAGCGGTGATGATTTCATCGCCCGGCTTGATTCCGGCGGCCGCCACCGCAATGTGGAGCGCGGCGGTTCCCGAGGAACAGGGCATCACATGTTTGAACGGATAATGTTCCTGGAACCGTTTGGTCAGCAGAGTGGTTTGCGGCCCTTTCCAATAGAACAATGAATCCTGCGAAATGATGGACGCCAGTTGTTTCGCTTCTTCCTGGCCCCAGCGGGTGAGTTTTGAAATGGGTGTTTTTACCGCGCGTTCGCCACCGTTCACTGCGAGTTGATCGGCTTTGGCCGTAATCTCTTGTGCCTGGAGCGATGGGAACTGAGTGGCCGCAAGCAGCGCCGAGGTGGAAGCAACGAATTTGCGGCGATTCATTTTGGTGCGTTTCGGCATAAAGCTGATTTTTTGCTTTTTCCACATAATGTCAACATGCTGATGGGGGAGCGCCGACGGGGCGCCTGTTTTCATTTACGGCGAAACATCGAGTCGTTACATTTCGCGCACATGAAACTCTGGCTTGGTTTATTATTCGCGACCCTTGCGCTCTTGAACTCTTCTCTCGCTGCAAATGTGAAACTCGGCAACGAAGTGCTTGCCGCCAATAAGTTTAAACAACTGAAAGGTAAACGGGTCGGGTTGATCACCAATCCGTCCGGTGTGAACAGGGTTTTGGTGCAAACGGTGGACATTCTGCACGATGCGCCGGAAGTAAACCTCGTTGCATTGTACGCTCCCGAACATGGCATTTACGGTGATGTGGCGGCCGGCGATCACGTCGTGAACCGCAAGGATGAACGCACCGGCCTGATGGTCTATTCCATTTACGGCAAAACGCGGAAGCCGACTGCTGAAATGCTCAAAGACATTGATGTCATGGTTTTTGATCTCCAGGACATTGGATGCCGATCCTACACTTTTATCAGCACGATGGGGCTCGCGATGGAAGCCTGCGCTGAAAACAATATCGAGTTCATGGTGCTGGATCGTCCGAATCCACTGGGAGGGGAACGTATCGAAGGTCCGATGCTCGAAGAAAAATTTCGTTCGTTTGTGAGCCAATGGGACATCCCTTACGTGCATGGCTTAACCACTGGGGAACTGGCGAAGATGATCAATGGGCAGGGTTGGATCAAGAAACCGTGCAAGTTGACGGTGGTGCCGGTGAAAGGCTGGAAACGTTCCATGACCTGGGACCAGACCGAACTCCCGTGGGTGCCAACGTCGCCCCACATTCCTCATGGCGATTCGCCGATGTTTTACGTGGCGACAGGTGTGATCGGCGAATTGATGGCAGCGAACATCGGTGTCGGTTACACGCTGCCATTCCAATGCATGGCGGTGACAAACATTAATATGCATGCGTTCGCCGACACGATGAATGGCTATGGTTTGCCCGGGGTCCGTTTTAAGCCTGTAACTTACAAGCCTTACTACGCCACCTACAAAGGTGAGACGGTCTCTGGTGTGCAGGTTTATTTCACCGATCCGCGCCGCGTGTCGCTCATGGCCATTAACTTTTATGCATGGGAAGGTTTGAAAAAGACGGCGAACGTTGACCTCTTCGCCGATGCAGTCAAAGCCAAACGCGGTTTCGACATGTTCGATAAGGTGAATGGAACCGATAAAGTGCGCAAAGCCCTGCAGGAAGGCAAACCCGCCAAAGAAATCGTTGCTTCGTGGGAAGCTGGTGAAAAGGAATTCCGCAAAGCGCGCAAACCGTATTTGATCTATTAAAACGGTGGAGGACCGATCACTGCTACGGTTTTAGAGCGCGTGATTTTTCAACGCGCTGATAGATTTCGTCGAAAATTTTCCCATCACCATCCACCGCCACGATGTGGCGTTGATCGGGGTAGAGCGTTACGAGATACATGTGACGAATTGCCCCGGCCTTCGCCAGATACCAGGTGGTGTCCGCAGGATGGGTTTCGCGCAATCGAACACCCCATGCCCCATCCCCCAGGTAAGTCACTCCTTCCATATCCACTTTTCCGTTGCGTATCGGGTGAGTTCGCTTGAACGCGTGCTCGTGATTTTCGAATGAGATTTTCACGCCATGTTTTTCAAACAGAGGTGACCAATGTTCGCGAATGGCTGCACTGATGTGCCCGTTTTCACCGCCGTCAAAAGACCTGACGGAGGGGTACCCCGGAATATGATAAACGGGGAAGAGATGCGGGACTCGTTTGCGTTTGGAAAGCGTTTGCTCAAGCCATTTCGTTTGCGCTCCGGCCACCGGGCGGGTGTGTTGTGAATCAAGCAACAAGAGCGTCATATAGTTGCCGAAATCAAGGTGGTTATAACCTTGTTTTCCCGGCATGGCGAACAAGGCGTAAAATCCCAGTGCGTCCGCGGGTGTCTTGTCCCAGAAACCGACCACTTCATGGTTTCCGATCGTGACCAGGTGCGGAATCAAGCGACCATCCGGAGCCACGGCAAGTTGCTTCCATGAATCGAAATAATCATACCAGCGTTGCACATTATCCTTGTCGGAGTTTTTGCCGCCCACCGCGTAGGCCAGATCGCCTCCCAGCACGACAAACGCTGGATCCAGTTTCGCGGCGAGCGCATTCATCTGGTCCATCAAGTCGCGTTGATGATAAACGTCTCCGCCAGAGATAAATCGGACCGGCTTTTTAAGATCCAGCGGCATGGTGCGAAACTTGTATTCCCTGGCGTTCCCGGTGAAACGGAAGAGGTAATAAGTGTCGGCAGTGAGCTTCGTCAGTTCCACCGTGTGAATGATGCGCGTGGAATAAGGCATCGGTTCACTGGATCCTTTGGCTGTGCTCCAACTGCCACCTTCCAACTTCTTGAACTGCAGTTCAGAGCGACCGGTTGCATCCAACGTGTGCCATTGAATGGTCATCGTCGTGCTCGGATCGCGTTGCCAGGAAAGGTAAAGGGCAGGGGGATCAAACTCGTTCGTTTGAGCCGTGCCGGGATAAGCGGTGGCGAAAAGGAATGCCGCGAGTAAGCCCAGGCGGGAGATGGCAAAAATGTTTTTCATGAACAGGTGCAATCAGGGTCCGGAGATCAGGCGGATTGCGCAAGGCGCAAGATAGCCAAGGTGTTTAATGCCGCTTTGGGAATAATTGAGGTGACATCAATGTACTCCTGCTCCTTGGAGCCATCGGCGCTTTGTTCTGAGCAATGACCATTATCGCCATTGGGCCCGAGACCATCGAGCACCGGCATGACATGGCAGATAAAATTGCCATCACTGATTCCGCCGCGCTCCTCGCGAACGACCCTTAATCCCAGTTCGCTGCTGACTTCGCTGAAAATGGAAAACAATCTGTCCGTGCCATTGTTGCGTGGCCAGGGCGGAGATTCCTGGGTCACTTCAATTTTTACTTCAGATGGATGTCCATCTTCCGCGCTGCAAACGGATCCTTTTCCGCTGAGAGCCAGGAGTTTTTCGATGCCGCAATTATAAATCTCCCGTTCAAATGTGCGAAGTTCACCTTCGGCGGTTGCAAAGTGAGGAACCCGGTTGATCACCGTGCCGCCTGTGACAGTGGCGACGTTGAAGGTAAGTTGTTTCGAATAATCGGTGAGAGCGGCCACTTTCTGAATCGTTTCAGAAAGCTGCACAATCGCATTGGCCCCGCGTTCATGATGGCTGCCGGCATGGGCAGCGCGACCTTCCACGCTGATGCGATACACCGCGCGACCTTTGCGGGCTGTCACAAGCGAAAAGGCATTTCCCGTGCGTGCGCCTGCTTCGAATACCAGTGCCGCCAGGGCATCCGCTCCAAGCCGTTCAATACAAAGCTTCCCGAAATCGTGGGACATCACTTCTTCGGAGGAGTTGAGCAGGATGACCCAGGTGATTTCCTCGAACACATCCGGAGCAAATTTCTGCAAGGCGGTGAGGACAAGGTGAATCATCGTGGTGCCGCCTTTGATGTCCTCGGTGCCGGGTCCATAAATTTTGTCACCGGCAACGCGCCATTGGAAATTGTTTTTAATTTCCTCCTCTGGCGGAAACACGGTGTCGAGATGGGAGATGAGTCCGATCACTTTGGTCCCGGTTCCTTTGCGTGTCATGACCAGGTGATCACCATAATCAGGATGAAGGGATGGAACAAAATCGGCATTGAAACCGAACGGAGCAAAAGCTTCCGCGGTCATTTTGCCGAGTCGGCTCACCCCATCTTTATTGGTGGTGAAGCTATTGATCTCGACCATGCTTTTCAGCAATTCAAGATTGGCAGGAAGTTGTTGCTGGAGAAATTCTTTGAGCGCAGCCGTATCAAGCATGGTGCTTTGTGACAAAAGCCGGTTGAAGCGTCCATTAGAAAATGAAAATAGGCCTGCGAGAAAGGGGTGGAGTCGCCGCTCCACCCTGACTTTTGCCCTTAGGCACTCAAGTTTCATCGGCAACGTCCGGTGTTCGACCGCGAGCATTTATTCCACGGCGGGCTGTCTGGTTCCTTCTCCTCGGGGGAGAAGGTTAGGATGAGGGCGAGCCAAAACATTCATCGAATCCATTCATTTCGGAAATTACTTATGGCAATCGCTATAGATGGAAGGTATCGCTGCCCTTCAGGCCTCAAACCCAGGCCATCGGCCCACTGCCATTTAGTTAAGGGCTGAAGGCCCGCCATGTGATAGCCCAGGTTGCAGCGAGTCAGACGAGCAAGGCCTGGGTTTACGGCGACAATTTTTCTGAGCCCTGTAGGGGCGACACTGTTTGTGCCCCCTCTTGGTCCCCTGAGAGTATAGGACAAGTATGTCG
>JACDHS010000230.1 GCA_013820875.1 Verrucomicrobiota bacterium
GTCGCTGATATTTGAAACGCTCCCTGACCAAGCCTTAAGTCAAGTCATCCCTCCCTTTTTCTTTCGCTCTCTCCCGACCCTTCTCAACTGCCAAAATTGATTCCCCACATTTTCAGACAGGCTCTTACACTCCTGCACCGATTTGTTCGCCCACACGACTGGCCCTCTTCACCGGGATTAATCCTGTAAGGAACGGAGGTTACCCGAATCATTCCGCAGTGAAACAGGGGACAAAAAGCATGGTTCATTTTTTGAGACCGCTCGGCTATCGAATCGGACTACTTGGGAAAACCATGATCGCACCGGCAGATTCATTTCCTTTTGACTACCTGGGAGGCAAGGGCGATGCCCTCGATTTTAAGGCTGCGCAAAAGTATATTGAAAAAGATAAGTCAGAACCGTTTTGCCTCGTGGTCGCTTCCCATCAACCGCATGGCCCCTGGGACCAGGGCGATGCATCCCTGTATGATCCCAAAAAACTTTCGTTGCCGCCTTATATTGTAGACACACCGGAAACCCGCGAAGAACGGGCAAGGTATCTCGCCGAGGTGACCTATCTCGATGGAGAAGTGGGACGCGTCATGAAGATGCTGGAGGAAAGCGGTCAGTCGAAAAACACGCTGTTTCTTTTTCTGAGCGAGCAGGGGAGCAGCTTTCCCGGTGGAAAATATAATCTGTATGACGTGGGCATTCGCGCGGCAGCGATTGCGCGTTGGCCCGGAAAAATCAAAGCAGGCAGCGAAAGCGATGCGCTCGCCTCTTATGTGGATATCGTTCCAACCTTTGTCGAGGCAGCCGGCGGTAAACCGATTCAAGGGCTGGATGGCCGCAGTTTTCTCAATGTGCTTACGGGCAAAACGAACCAGCATCGTGATTACGTTTTTGCCGTTGCGACATCGCTTGGTGTCAAAGGAGTAACCCACCCTTACGGCATCCGTTGCGTGCGCGATGAGCGGTTCAAATACATTTGGAATTTAAATTCTGAAAACATTTTTCCGTGCAGTCGGGCTGCGCACAGCCACACCTCCTCGTGGGTGCAGATGGCGAAAACAAACGTGGTGGCGCGCGAAAGACTGGACAGGTTTCTGCACCGCCCCGAAGTTGAGCTTTACGATCTGAAGAACGATCCATGGGAGCAAAAGAACATTGCCAGCGATCCGAAGCATCGTGACACCCTCGCGCGTTTACGCAAAGAACTGGACTCATGGATGCGCGAGCAAGGCGATCTGGGTGTTCAAACCGAACTGGACGCAGGAAAGCGTTTAAAGAAATACATCCAGGAGCACGGCGAGAATTGACCCCACCATTATACTTTCAGCAAGTGAGGATTTCTGAATGAATGGCGAGGTCAGAGTCTGTCCTGATATTAAATGCTGTTATTTACTGTTGGCTGCAGCGGTTTTTGCAACTGTGGGAGGTATCCAACTCCTACGTGATGAAACCCTATTTAACGTATTCGGCGGTGTCCTCGTTACGTTCTCGGGCATTGTTGGTTGTTTAGTTTCCCTGTGCGCAATTTCAAAACGCTTTCCTTTGGTTTCGTGCAAGGAGGATACGTTAACGCTGCATTACGAATGGCGGCACTCGCTGGCCATTCACCTTGACGATGTGTTGGCTGTGGAATATCGAAGTGGCGTTCGAAGTGGGAGACTAGCGGTTGAAATACACCTCTTTGTCGTTGTTCGAAAAGATGCTATTCCTGAGGCATTTAGGTATGGAGGAAGTATCAGGCGGTTGGACTTTCCCGGTGAGGATCGTGTAGCCCTGCGGCAAAGTGCCCTATATGGTGCGGAAATTCATTCATTGCTGGGCCAATTGGAGCAAACGGGAAAGTTCCCGGTTATCAAGCGTGAACTTACCGAGAAGATCCTTCCCGACGAAAAACAGAGTGCAACTATCGCGATGCCTGACTATCCTTATGGACTACCAGGAGCGCGGCGCATTACGGGGTACGATTAAAAAGTGGGTGAGGTAGAGGGGCTGATTCTCGATCGGAGCGCGGCTGTGTGCGAAGCATCAGCCGCAGCGGTCAAGGCTGCAATCATGGCTTTTGGACTACCAGCGTTGCTCTCATCGCCATACGCGCTGCGGTTGACTCTTCGAGCAAACCAGAACTATAGAAACAACGAACCGCCCTGCGGTTACGCCGCGCTCCGGGTTTGCGCAACTCAACCACTTTTAATCACACACCCCCATTACGTGAGCGACTGACGTAAAACTTGCCTGGAGTATTTCAGTCACTCTTTCGGTGACAGCCGGATTGCTGGTAAATTTCCATCGCGGGATTCGTTGAAAAGAAAAGATGGTGCGCACTGTAGGTTTCGAACCTACGACCCCTACCGTGTGAAGGTAATGCTCTACCACTGAGCTAAGCGCGCAACGCCGAAAACCTAGCGGAGAGTTTCAAGAACTCAAGAATTTCTTCGGCCCTCGCGATTCCTGGTGATTTTTTCCAAGACCTCTGTAAGGTAATTGTCAGTCAACCCTTAGACTGATTGAAAGCCCCATTCTTTTCGGCGAAACGTCGGACAACTCTCGTTGCCGTTATTTTTCTCACCACGCTCGCCGCGCTCCTCGTTGGAAAACTCTGGGCAGATCGCCAGAAACAATTCTGGCGATTCCAGGCAAAGACCGGCGCATGGGGAAATCTGGAGTGCGTCCGGATCGCGGTGGAAATGCCGGAAGCCTTTATCTCTTTGGACGAAATCAAAGGTGTTCATGCTCACTGGTTTTTTCCTGGATCACGCGAGGACGCCGTTAAATTCCTGGAAAGCGCCGGATTAACCGCGCCGCAACTCGATTCCATCCTGAAAAAATCCAAATGGGAACAAGGCCAGGGCGGACACTGGGTTTCGCCGTCGGATAAGGTCGTGCTGTCGCTCAGCAAATCGGCGCGACAAAATATTTATTCCCACCTGTCGCATTTTCCTGAAAATGTTCCGCAGAATTCACCTTTTATTTTCCGGGAAGGACTGTTGCCTGAACTCCTGAAGAACAGCGAATTGTCGGAGGCAACGGTCTCCATGTTTAAATCGCTTCTCTACCAGCATGATCGCCTTTTGCTCTTTGCGGATACCGACATCCTGGTGAACAGCCTTCCCAGCGATCATGAAAAGTTTCGCTTCTTAAAAACGATCTCTCGCACTGCAACCTTGTTGGTGAAGCTAAGCGTGAATGAACAATCTGATGTTGAATCGCTGGTGGATTATTGGGGTTACGGCGGACGTTCGAAGGATGTGCGGTCGCTGCTCAAATCGATGGCCGCCGTGCCGGGCGGCAGCATGGTGGATGTTGCGCATCTCCTGCCCGCGTTTGTGCGGCAGCGCATATACAATTATCCCAATCCCGACCTGGTGAATGTGACCAACCAACATTGTCACTGGAGTTCAATGAACTTCCTGAACCAAATCCCGGATGATCGTTATTCTGAAGAGACTTTTGTCCGGCAGGCCGTGGAAACGGAGTTCCTTCCGGTCAACGATGCGCCGCGACTTGGTGATGTCATATTCTTTCTCGATGGACAGGGGATGGTGGTGCATTCCGCGACTTATATTGCGGACAACATCGTGTTCACCAAGAACGGCGGCGGAGCGAACCGTCCCTGGGTTTATATGGAGATGGAAGATTTACTCTCGCTTTATTTGAAGCCGCGCGAGGCGATGAAGACGGTTATCTACAGGCGCAAAGCGGTGTGAGGGGTAGGGGCAATGGAGTGATGGAGTGGTGG
>JACDHS010000026.1 GCA_013820875.1 Verrucomicrobiota bacterium
GCGCTCCGTTTCCTACGCCAATCTCACCCACGCGCCCCTTCGATTCTTAACAAATTAGTGTTCATTCGTGGTTGATCCGCCCCCGAAATGGCCGCTGCGCCTCTCTGCCAACTCCGGAACCGACGATGCACGGTAACAGGCCTCTCTGCAGCTTCGGAAATGACGATGAATACGGTAACAATACCCTCTGCAATCGGGAAATGAGGGGGAATTTTGCCGAATCGGCATACGCCCAGAGTGTGCCCCAAGCTGCCCCGGAGGGGCAAAGGCTCTCTTTGGATCCCGATTCGGCAAAATTCCCCCTCATTTCCCGATTGCAGAGGGTATCACCCCGGTTGTTAAGGAATTGAGATGCGCACTAAGTGAAAGGGGAATCCATTATTTCCTTGTGGGGTATCCGCCCTAGGCGTTATCGTCCTGACGTTCTCATTTGGTGTCCTAATCCTGAAAGTTTTCCATGAATTCGAACGGAATCCTCCAAAAACATTGGTTAAACGTAACGGTTCATTTTGTAGTTGATGCCCTCCTGTTCTGCATTGCATTCGTGGCGGCCACGGAATTGCGCCTCGGCGGATTGGGCGCATGGAAACTGATGGATTACTGGCCGAGCATCCTGTTGGGTGGAGCATTCTTTCCTTGTGTGGCTTATATCTGCGGGCTCTACGCTCCCAAACATACTGCTGAAAGCGTTTTTAAACGCTCCGTGATCCTGGGGTTTTGCTTTTTGGCCGCGTTCGCCATCATGCTCGCTCTCTTTTACATCAATTACTCCAGTCGCATCGGTCGCGGTGTGATGGTGATCGGTGTCATCCTCGGGTATTTATTGGTGCTGGCGCATCACATGATCCTGATTCGTCGGATGCAGAATTACCGTGAGCGGGTCGCACTGATTGTTGGTTCCGCTGAAGATGAAGCGGAAAGTGAGCTGTTCGAGACCTTCTGGTCCCAGCATTTGGAGTTGGCCGGCTTTATTCATTACGACCATTACACGCCGCAGGATCGCAGCAAGGTTCTTGGTCCCGTCAGCAAGATCAGTGAAATTGTTAACGACAAAAATATCAGCCGCGTTCTGTGTACTGAAAGCAGCATCAACGACCCGAAAATGTGCCGGCAATTCTGCCAGTTACGTTATTCGGGTGTGATGGTGATGCCGCTGATCAGCTTGTTCGAGGAAGTTTATCATGCTGTGCCGCTGGAATTAGTCACCCCGCAATGGCTCGTCCATGCCAGCGGTTCGCCGCACATGCTGTATATCAAAAAGATCAAACGGGCTTTCGATATTATTGTCTCCGTTTTCGGATTGTTATTCATGGGCCCGTTCATGCTGGGGGGAATGATTGCGACGAAACTTACCTCGCCCGGACCGATTTTCTATTACCAGGTTCGCAGTGGCCGTTTTGGCCGGCCGATTCGTGTCATTAAGATTCGGACGATGTCGGTGGATGCAGAAAAGGATGGGGCGGTCTGGGCTGCGTCCGGGGATTCTCGAGTGACTCCGGTGGGAGGTTTTCTGCGGAAATATCGGATTGATGAAATCCCACAGATTATCAATGTCTTCCGTGGTGAAATGTCATTTGTCGGTCCGAGACCGGAACGGCCCGAATTTATTGACACACTTTCCGAGCAAATACCTCATTTTGAGGAGCGGTTGATGGTTCAACCTGGAATTACCGGTTGGGCGCAGGTCAAGTTTCCTTATGGTTCGACTGTCGAAGACGCGAGGCACAAACTTGAGTACGACCTTTATTACACCAAGCACATGAGCTTGTTTTTGGACATATTCATTTTGCTCGATACTGTGCGTATCATTCTGCAGGGCGGATTGAGCGAGGCAGAAAAAGCCAGATTCAAGAAACCCGAGTTGAAGGGCATCCGCTCAAGCAACGTTCTTCGGAAACCCTCAATCGCTATGTCGAAATAGGTTAAAGCTTGCCTGCAAGAGACAGAGAGTCCGTTTCTCGAATAATAGGTAATTCGGAGTTAAACCGCTAATCTGCGCTAATAATCTAATGGAGAAGCGGTCGCATGAAGATTTGCGCGAGCCTCTCAATTGGTAGCAGCCGACGTCAGGAGGCTCTGACCTTTTCTTCGCGAGCACCGTCCGAAGTTAGGCTGCGATGCAATCTGATGATGACAGCCGAAAAGCCATTTATTAAATTTGGCGTCGCATGTTTTTTCTATGACTCGCGATATTCCAGAACGTGATTGGAAGGTGTTTAAAGAACTTCGCACCGTTGCGCTCGAACGATTGTGCGACAAAATTTTACACGAGGCCAAAGCGCAAATCGAACATCCCGCAAAATCTTCTCACGAGAAGTATTTGAACCTCTTCAAGCTGATTGAAAAACGCGATGACGACATCGCACGAGGTTTTAATGATTTTCGCCGTTCGACTGTGGTCATGCAGATTGGCATCATCCACAAAATGGGCCTCTTCACTGGCGAGGAGCTTCGCCGCTTCAGCCCCGAGACACAGCACAAGGTTGAGATGTATGCGTCAATTCCGTAGAGGAACAAACTTTGTCTCATTTTGCATTTGGCGTCCATGTATACAGTAGATGATGAGCAATGATATCGAGTTGCTGCGAGAATACGCCGAACGCCGGTCGGATGTGGCATTTGCAACGCTCGTTAAACGACACATTAATCTCGTCTACTCGGTCGCGTTGCGAAAAGTGCATGACATTCATTTGGCCGAAGACGTTTCTCAAGCCGTCTTTGTCATTCTTGCAAGGAAAGCGGGTTCTCTCAGCGCGAAAACAATTCTTCCCGGTTGGCTTTACCTCACTACTCTCTACGCTGCTTCCGACGTCCTGAAAACAGAGGCTCGCCGACAACGTCGCGAAACCGAAGGGCATATGCATCTCTGCAATGATGTTTCAGAATCAGAACCGGAATGGCGCCAACTCTCTCCTGTGCTCGATGATGCATTGGCAGGACTTCGTGAAGCCGACCGCAACGCACTGATTCTCCGCTTTTTTCAGAATAAAACGTTGTCTGAAGTAGCGAAGGCTCTTGGGATCGAGGAACGTGCCGCGCAGAAACGAGTGGCGCGCAGCCTGGAAAAATTGCGCGAGATATTTTTGAAACAAGGGATCGCCTTGCCTGCTGTCGCCGTCAGTGCGGCGCTCTCGGCCCACGCCATTCATGCGGCACCCTCGGCCCTAATCGCTTCAATTAATTCGACGATTCTGAGCGGCACAATCACAGTGCCTTCCGCAACGCGAGCACTTGAACTGATCTCCTGGAGCAAAATTGCGGTTGCGACATTGCACTGATTGGAACAGGAGCAATTGTCGGACTGGTCTACAACCAAGAAAGGGGCAACAATCCTGCCATCCGTACATCGCAATCTGCGGTTGCTGATAATTCTGCCTCACGTGTCAAAGCTCGTTTAGCGGAAACAAGAGCGAGATGGGACGCTCTCAAAGAATCGGAAGAGCAGGAACGTGGTTCTTCTCAGGCCAGAGAGTACTACGAAATGGGACTGAAACTCCAAAACCAGAAAAATTACCAGGAAGCTCTCAACAATTACGGAATGGCGATCGAAATTTCCCCAATGTTTCACGACGCGCTGTTTTCTCGTGCTTGTCTTTATAGTGGCGAACTCCCATTGGAACAGCGCGATTACGCAAAAGCAGTTGCTGATTACACTCGTATTCTTGAATTCAGACCCAACGACTATTCATCTCGATTCAATCGAGCTATGGCATACGACTCCTTACGCCAACCGGATAAGTCGATTGCTGACTATTCCCTAATTATTGAGAATCCAAACATTGATTTCACGAAGATGGTTGGCGGCGAAGATCAAAAACACACCTACGTCGCGACTGCGCATCATTACCGAGGGCGAATTTATCATTGGAACTTCAAGGATTATACACACGCTATCGCGGATTACACAGAAGCACTCCGACTCGATCCGCAGAATGGAAATATGCTTAATTACCGTCGTGGCCAGTGCTATTTCGGCCTTAACGATTTTGATAAAGCCGAGGCGGACTTTGAAATGTCACTGCGACGCGATCCATCATGGGCTGCGTCAAAAGTCACCGAGGAAATATTAAAGCTCGCATCCACTTACGCTGCGAATAAGCAAATTCATCGGTCCATTGAGATATTGGAACGTTCGCTTTCTGCGCTGGATAGTGAACACACCAAAGAAAAGCAACTATTGGAATCCAGCCTCAAACTTTATACGCAATGACCGAAACTACTCCGTTGGAGACGCCGGCGCGGCAATCTTCACGATTCGGCCTTTGGCCATTCGCTTGATGGAAATTTTAAGTTCGCCCGGTATGGCGAGCAGATTTTCAAAGGTATCTATACTGTTAACCGGCTGATCGTTGATGTGGGTGATGACTTCGTAAGGTTTGATCCCGGAAACAGAGGCTTTGCTGCCAGGTTCAATTCTTGAAATCACAACGCCCGGTTCGTCATCGCGACGCTGCAGGTAACGTTGAACTTCATAGGTCAAATTGCGAACCGTCAAGCCGAGCGCCTCCGCCGTGAAACGACGCGCAGAGTTGTAGTGCGTCGGGCCGGCGACAACCGCGAAATTCTTTTGGACGAGTTTTCCGTCATGGAAAAATTCCGCTGTGTATTCGGTGCCAACTCCGAGATCGGTCAGTTGACGGGTGAAGGCATTTTCAATGGAGGGCCACGGGGCGGGGATACGCTCGAAATAGCGGTCTTGAACTTCATCCAATCGATCCCACGGAAACGCTTCCTGGTAAGCGTTCTCCTGGAGTTGCACTTCAAGCGGTAATGGATTCTGGGCCGTGTGCAGTCGCAATAAAATGTAACCGGGCTTGATCCCTGCTTCGCCTGCGGGCGAACCAGAATAAACGTAGGTCACCATCGCACCGACTTCTCCGTCGCGCGTGTATTCGGATACCTGGTTCACCCTCGCCAGTTCAGCAGTCATGGGCTGGAGTTCGATGCCGAGCCAGGCGAGCCGATTCTCATCCTCCTCGGTCAAAGGAACATTGGCGGGATCGGTGTGTTGCCCGTGGTCCTGGGAGAGGGCGCGCAGATACTGTGCAGCAGTCAGGACTTTCTGTTCACTTCGGGAGAATTTGTCGGCGGACGCTTTTTCTCTTCGGGCGATCGGCAGCGCAACCAGTTCGTGTTTTGTATTAAACAGGAAAATGTCTTCATTTTTGTCTGCGATTTCCGGATAGATCTGGTTGCGCCAACCGAATTTAAACGAGCCGATCCGGTTATGTGAAAAGTAAGCTACCCGCTTTTCGCCTTTGATTGCCACAGACGCAGCGAGCAACAATTCATTGCGCGCCTGCAGAATGCTTTCACTGGAGAAGGAAAGTGTCTTGCCAATGGGCGATTCCGTTGTTGCCACGAGGGCACCGTAATCTTTCAGCGACACGTCGAACTTTGCCGGGAGCGGCTTGCCATCCGCTCCAAAAATTGTGATGCGTTGCAGGCGAGCGGTCACTTTTGGTTTGAGATCGGCCAGGATCAGAACGCGATTTTCACCGATGACCAGGCCGGTGACATTCTTCTCAGTTTGGTTGTCGTCCTTATCGCTACTGTTGTAGTTGTAGCGGCTGGTGGGATCGGTTAGTTGTGGGCTGCGGAAATTCAGCATGACCCTGACGAGGCCACCATCTGCTGTTTGTATGAGTTTTTTGAGGGATTCATTCATTTGCCCTGCGGTTAGTAATTTCCAGGAACTGGCCGGTGATCCTTTCCAGGAATTGTCCAGCGGCAACTCGTCTTTCATTGAGATGCCGACTGGGTTGCCGGCCTTGTCGATCACAACGGAGGCAAAGGCCGCTGCAATGAAAGGGGCGGAGTGTTCGGGAACGGTGATTTTATCCGAAACGGGTTTGATCGCGATGTTCCATTGACCGTTCAGGCGTTGGTAGTGGACTGCGAAAAATGGGCCGCTTTTTTTCTCGTCGAATTTTAACGGCTTTGCTGCTGGTAAAGATTCATCCAGTTCGAGGACAACGGCATTTTGTTGCATTGCGTAAGCGACGATACGCGCGGGAACCAGTTTGTCTCCTTGCCGCACATGGATGTTTTTGATGAAGCGCGGATGAGTCTGGACATCCTGGCTGACAACCTGGCTGGCTGAAATCAGAAAGCCGCTGGTGGTGAGAGGTTGTTCGCTTTTGACAAGGTCTTCCACTTCGTTTCCGTGGAAGTTACCGCAGTCCGCGCAACGTTCCCCCCAGCCGCTTTGGTTCGGCAATTCGCCTTTGTCATGCTGTAGTTGATATTCCACCTGCACCAGTGATGGCAGCAGGGCATTGGCAATCTTCAATTGCGCTTTTGGATCGGGCGAACTTTGCCCAAATACATTGGCTGTTAAAAGTGCCAGTGCCAGGAGAGCCCATGTTATGATTTTCATTGTGCCTTATTTCTTTTCGTAATTCCGGGAGTAATCGAGAACCGTTTGCCGCATGAGACCATTGCGGAGAATGGAAAGTACCACGCGATTTTTGTTCGCGAGATCGTCGAGCGCGGCCTGGTGCAACGCTTTTACCTCGTCCAGCTCGGTGACTTCTTTTCCATCAATTTTAACAAGAATATCGCGCGCCAGGAGACCCGCCGTTTGCGCATTGCCGGGATACTTGATCCCATAAATGAAAACGCCCTTCGCGCGGTTGAAATGAAGGTCGGGGTTGTCGAATTGATTGATGGATTTCAAAGTAAAATCCCAACGCGGAAAATCGAGTTCTTCGCCTTCGACAATCCCTTTTTCGCGTGGAACCAAATCGACGCTCATCAATTGGCCTTGCCGCATAAATTCGATTTTTGCGGGCGTCATTTTCGGCAGCATTCCAATCTGGCGACGGATCGCAGGCAGTTCTTCCTCAGTCAGCGCGGTCATGGTCTGGCTGTTGAGGCGCATGATGCGGTCACCGGCCTGGATTCCCGCGCGGCGAGCCGGACTTTCCGGATCACTTTCCGCAACCATCACTCCTTCGGTAAAATTAAAGTAAATGTTCCGATTAAAATCGCGTAGCGGCTGCAACTGGAGACCGGTCCAGCTCCAATCCACTTTTCCGCTTTTGCGAATCTGAGCTACCACGTCGTTGATCACATCGGTCGGAATGGCGAATCCGGTATCGCCACCGCTCATCGTTCCACGCGTGTTGATGCCGATGACTTCTCCGGCGGTATTCACCAGGGGGCCGCCGGAATTTCCGGGGCTGATCGCTGCATCGGTCTGGAGCCACAAAGTGTATTCGCTGTTCTGCGGCAGATAGCGGCTCGTGCAGGAAATGATGCCAATGGAAACTGAGCGCGACATTCCCCACGGCGCTCCCATGGCCATGACGAAATCACCTTCCTTCAGTTTTGAAGAATCGCCAATCCGCGCGAAGGGCAGGGGACCGATGTCGGCTGGCAGGTTTAGTTGTAGCACGGCTAGGTCGGTGTCTTTGTCTGTGCCTAGAACTTTTGCGGAGACAGCCCGGCCATCCAGGAGCAGACAACGCACTTCAGTCGCCTTATCCACGACATGCCAGTTGGAGAGCACTTCGCCGGTGGCAGAGATGATGACCCCGCTTCCGGAAACTTCCTGCGAAACTTTTTTGCCGCCCTGGAGGTTTTCGCGCACGCACTTGATGAAGACTACAGTTGGAAAAACTTTGTCTTTTGATTCTTTGATGACTTCGCGGAAATCGAGGTTTTTGAGCCCATTTGGTTCCGGCTCCGCTGAAGCTGTGATCGAGAAAACAAAAAGAAAGAGAGTGGCAAAAAGAATTACGCCCCCACGAAGAGTTTTGTTCAAGGTGAACTGCACGTTGCATAGATTGTGCGCCAACCGGTCCAGACCGTCCAGCAAACAGATAATAAGTTAACCACGAATGAAGAACAGGCGTTGAAGGGATCGTGCCTATTCCTGTTTGTTGGTGGTTAATTCCCCCCCCACCCCGAGTCTTTATGCCACCGCGATGTTCACGAGTTTCTTAGGGACGACGATGACTTTCTTGATCGTTTTGCCTTCGAGGAAGGGCTTCACTTTTTCGGAAGCTTTGGCCATTGCTTCGATGTCAGCCTGGGAAGCGTCTGCGGATACTTGGATGACATCGCGCAACTTGCCATTGACCTGCACCGGAATCTCCAAGGTGTCTTCGATCAGGTAATCCGAATTGTATCCTGGCCAGGCGGCATAAGAAAGAGATGAGCTTCCCGTTCCAAATTGCGAATCGAGTCTCGCCCAGAGTTCCTCGCTCAAATGCGGGGCAAACGGCGCGAGCAATTGCAGGAAAGCGCGCAGGACCGAAACAGGCTTCGTTTCCCATGTGAGCGATTCGTTGATGAACATCATCATGGCGGAGATCGCGGTGTTGAACCGCATGGCTTCCAGATCTTCGGTCACCTTCTTGATGCAGGCATGCAGCGTTTTGAGTTGTTCTTTGGTCGGTTCGACCTCGCGGATGCCTGCATGCAACTGGATCAACTTGAGCAGTTCGTTGCTGTCGCTGGAAGTGGTTTCTGCCTGTTCGAATTCTGTTTCGCTTTTTTCATCCACGAACAAACGCCAGACACGACCGAGAAATTTGTAAACGCCCGCGACGCCATTTGTGTTCCAGGGCTTGGTCATTTCGAGCGGGCCCATGAACATTTCATAGAGACGAAATGCGTCCGCGCCGAATTCTTTGAGAATGTCATCCGGGTTCACGACGTTGCCGCGTGATTTCGACATCTTCTGTCCGTCTTCACCAAGGATGAGTCCCTGGTTGACCAGTTTGAAGAACGGTTCTGGTGTCGAAACATAACCGAGATCGAACAAGACCTTGTGCCAAAAACGAGCGTAGAGCAGGTGCAGAACAGCGTGCTCAGTGCCGCCCACATAGAGGTCAACGCCGGGGTGGACTTTCGAGTTTGAAGTTTGAGGTTTGAGGTTTGAAGTTGGCTCCAACCCCAAACTGGAAACTGGAAACTTCAAACTTTCCCGAGCCCCCATCCAGTAACTCTCCGCTTCTTTACCGACGAACGCGGTTTCATTCTTGTTGTCGATGTAGCGGAGGTAATACCAGCAACTGCCGGCCCATTGCGGCATGGTGTTGGTTTCGCGGACGGATCCATCGGGCAGAGCCACCCACTCTTTGGCGCGGGCAAGGGGTGGTTCGCCGCTGGCGGTTGGTTTGTAATCGGTCAACGATGGCGGCATCAACGGCAGTTCGGATTCCGGCAATGCTTCGTGATACAGATGTCCATTGGAATCGCGTTTCCAGATGATCGGGAATGGTTCGCCCCAGTAACGCTGACGACTGAACAACCAGTCGCGCAGTTTGAAATTAATCGTCTTTTTGCCGAGGCCTTTTTGTTCAAGCCATGCTGAGATTTTGTTTTTTGCTTCGGCTGTGGGGAGTCCGTTCAGCGAAATTTCCGCACTCGCGGAATTCACCGAAACGCCATCGTCTGTGTAGCCCTGCCAATCTTTGCCTTCCGGCGGTTGGACTACCTGGATGATGGGAAGGCTGAACTTCTGTGCAAATTCAAAATCGCGCGTGTCATGTCCGGGCACAGCCATGATGGCCCCGGTGCCGTAGCTCGCTAAAACATAATCTGCGATCCAGATCGGAATCTTTTCTCCGTTCACTGGATTGATTGCGTAAGCGCCTGTGAAAACGCCGGTTTTGTCCTTCGCGAGTTCCGTGCGTTCCAGGTCCGATTTGTTAGTGGCGGCTTGTTTATATTGTTCGACCGCGTCTTTCTGTTCCGGCGTGGTGATTTCGTTGACCAATTTATGCTCGGGCGAAAGCACCATGTAAGTCGCGCCAAAAAGAGTGTCAGGCCGCGTTGTGAACACTTCAACTTTGAACTTTGAACCTTGAATTTGGAACTCAACGCTGGCTCCTTCCGAACGTCCAATCCAGTTCCGTTGCATTTCCTTCAGTGAATCGCTCCAGTCAATCGTGTTGAGATCCGCGAGTAACTTCTCAGCGAACGCGGTGATCCGCAGCATCCATTGGCGCATTGGTTTGCGGGTGACTGGAAAGCCGCCGACTTCACTTTTGCCATCCACTACTTCTTCATTGGCGAGAACGGTGCCGAGTTGTTCGCACCACCAGACCGGGGCTTCGCTCACGTAAGCGAGCCGTTTGCTATCTCGATAGGTGCGGCGTTGCGTTTCGAGATCTTCCGGCGAGACGCCGGAGGCACTTTGGAGTTGCGCCGGATACTCTAGTGTTTCGATGGGTTCAGCTTTGTTGGTCTTCGGGTTAAACCAGGAGTTGTATATCTTGAGGAAAATCCATTGGGTCCATTTGAAATATCCCGGGTCAGTCGTCGCCAGTTCGCGCGACCAATCATAGCTGAATCCGAGCGACTTAATTTGCTTGGTGAAATTAGCGATGTTTTCGTCGGTCGTTTTGCGCGGATGTTGCCCGGTGCGAACAGCGTATTGTTCTGCCGGCAAACCGAAAGAATCCCAACCGATGGGGTGCAGCACGTTGAAACCGTCCGCACGCCGATAGCGCGCGAGGATATCCGTGGCGGTGTAACCCTCCGGATGGCCGACATGCAATCCCGTGCCGCTGGGGTAGGGGAACATGTCGAGGATGTAAAATTTCTGCGGTAGCTGAGCGGCATCCACCTTGCCGTTCAGTTGATGACGTTGCGCGAAGGGATGGGTGGCAGGCAATTCATCACCGGGATTGAAGGCGCGAAAGGTTTGTTGTTTGTCCCAGAAAGTCTGCCATTTGGGTTCGATCAGGTGAAATGGATATTGTCGGCGCATAAGTCATTGAGGCGTGGCATGGTCGAATTGTTACACAGGTTGCATAGGTACGACGCGGATTCGGAAACCAGTGCAACAATGTAACTATTCAACCATGCAACCACCCAGTCACAGAGCGCGGATGTTGGCGAAAGACAAGGCGCGCTGCAACCGGGAAAAGGGGTGAGGCTTGAAAAAAGGGTGTGTGATTAGCGGGGGGGGGTGTCCCTCTTACAATCCTAATCTCCGGAAAACCGATTAAGATTAAGATCAGGATTAGGAGGGGGAGTCACGCGCTTGGCTAAGCTGGATCGTCGTTCGGACTCCTGGGTTCCTGATCGACCTCCTCGATGGGCAAAATATTGTTACGCCCGGCAGGACTTTTCCATTCAGCCCCGTTTGGCAGCCTTTCGTCGCCCCGGATTCCTAACGCCTTCCCATTGTTGCGCCTACAAATATGGATAGCCGAGAATTCACCCTTTTTCCCGCGTTACCGAGACAGATTTCCGCGGAAAATCGTCTCGGTAAACGTAACCGAGTGCCGGATGCGCGGAAAATTGCCTCGGTAAACGTAACCGAGAGCCGAATGCGCGGAAAATTGTCTCGGTAAACGTAACCGAGAGCCGGATGCGCGGAAAATTGTCTCGGTAAACGTAACCGAGAGCCGGATGCGTGGAAAACTGCCTTAGTAAACGTAACCGAGAGCCGGATGCGCGGAAAACTGCCTCGGTAAACGTAACCGAGAGCCGGATGCGCGGAAAACTGTCTCGGTAAACGTAACCGAGAGTCGGATGCGCGGAGACATGACTCGGAAAGCAAAATCGGGCAGGCTCGGAAGGGTATCGATCCAATCCAACATGACCCCTTCAAGATCCGGAAGGGTTATCGATTGGATTCAAAACGACCTTTCCAGATCTGAGGATTCCATCGAGAACAGCGAAAAACCAGGATTAGCGGTTCAACTGCCGTTGTTAGGATCAGTCGACTGTTTGGAAAAACCTACTTCTTAATCGAAGGAATAAGATTCGATTTCTCCAGCTTCAGGAGTTTCGGACGGATCACCACCGTGCAATAACCTTTCTCCGGGTTTTTGGCGAAATAATCCTGGTGATACTCTTCGGCTGGATAAAATTTCTTGAGCGGCACGATCTCCGTCACAATCGGATCCTTGAAATCTTTCTGCGCGGCGGCTTTCGATTTCTCGGCAACGGTCTTCTGTTCATCGTTGTGATACATGATCGTCGAACGATATTGTGTGCCGGTATCTGCTCCCTGGCGGTTTAAGGTCGTGGGATCATGCGCATTCCAGAAAAGATTCAGCAATTGTTCGAAGGAAACTTTGCGCGGATCAAATTCGATTTGGATCACTTCCGCGTGCCCGGACTGGCCGGTGCTGATTTGCTGGTACGTGGGATTCTCTGTTTTACCTCCCGCATAACCGGAAATGACGGACTTTACACCGTCCAAGGTTTCGAACACGGCTTCCGTACACCAGAAACAGCCTCCGCCGATCGTGGCGAGTTCGGTACTGGCGGAATCTGGGGTCGAGTTGGTGGAATCAGGAGCTGCATTCATAACGTTCAAACTACCAAAAAACAGAAGCACAGATGCGCCAAACATTAGAACAGCGCGTGTTTTCATCGACGGTTTCATTCTTGTGAACCTGCCTTAAATCTCTCCACTGCTCAACTTAAAGTCGCTTCAAGCTTTGGCAGTTCGATCCAAAAACGACTGCCCTTTCCTGGTTGAGAATCTACTCCGACGCGGCCACCGATCCGTTCCACTCCTTTGGCGACAATTGCCAAGCCGATGCCAGTCCCTTGATAGTCCATGTCTGTATGCAAACGTTGAAATACCTGGAAAATTCGGTCCTGATGTTCGGGCGCAATGCCGATTCCATTATCCTGAACGCAGATTCGAATAGCGCCGTCACGCTGTTCCGGCCAAATGTTAATTTTCGGAGTGACTCCTGGAGCTACAAACTTCAGTGCGTTCTCGACAATATTCCTTAGCGCAAGCTCGAGCACCACATGGTGGCCGAAGACGATGGGCAACTTCTTCCTGTTAACAACACCGGCATCAGGTTCGATATGGGTCAGCACTTTGCAGAGGACTTCCTCGGCATCCACTTTCCCGACAGGCAGATCGATTGTATTCAGCCGGCCATAATCCAGAAGGTCGTCGATCAATTGATCCATCCGATCCGCTGCCGTGACGATACGATCAATGTATTCCCTGCCTTCGATATCAATTTCTGTTCCGTAATCCTCTAGTAAAGCTTGACCGAAGCCTTTCATGGCTCGTAATGGCGCCCGCAAATCGTGTGCGATGGAATAACAGAAAGCTTCCATCTGCTGATAACTTTGTTGCAGAGCCTGGGTGCGTGCTCTCACTCGTTCTTCCAACTCAACATTAAGCTGATGCAATCGTTCCTCTGCCTCTTTGAGCTCAGTGACATCCTGGGTAGTGCCAACAATTTTGACAGCACTGCCGATTTCATCCGTTACAACGTACCCCGAGCAGTGGAGAATCCGCACAGCCCCCGAATCGCCGATACGATGGAAAAAATCAAAGGACGCCCGGTTCTTGTAGGCTGCCTGCAGGAGGCTATGGACCGTGGCTCTGTCATCCGGATGAACACCCTCAAGAAGAGCATCGTAAGTTCCCTTGAAAGCCTCGGGGTTGATTCCAAAAATCCGATAAAGCTCATCACTCCCGGTTATAATATCTTTTGGAATATTCCATTCCCAACTGCCGATGTGAGCCAGTCGTTGCGCTTCCGCAAGCATGGCCTGGCTTCTCTTCAATTTTTCCGCGGCATCCTTTTCCTCGGTGATGTCCTGGACCGCGACCAGAATTTGCGGTGGCAGGGTTTTCTTTTGATATAACCGCCGCGCATTCAAGAGAAGAACGCGCCTGCCGACATCTTTTGGCTCAACCTCCAGTTCCAGGTTTTCCAGGGTTGTATTTTTCAGAAGAACTTTTTCAAGTTCATTTCTCGCCTTGTTGCCGCTCCACCAGAGATTCAGCAGGACATCGAACTGGCGACCTTTGGCTACCCTGGGGCTTTTGTTGAACGTTTCGGTGAAGGCGCGATTGACCGAGATCACCTTGAGGTCGGCATCGAGAACAATGAGCGGTTCGCGCATGGTATCGACAACGCTTTCCGCAAACTCTTTGGCCTCTGCGAGCGCTCGTTCATTTTTTTTTTGCTCCGTCAGATCAATGAGCGCGGTTTGATACAATCTTTGTTCTTTGTTGAAGAAAACAATGCTGACCAACTGCACCGGAACCGTTTCCCCGCTTTGGCACTGCAATCGGATGTTCGAAATCACCTGCTCATCGTGAGCGACTTTGCAACGGGCCTGATGCTTGAGAAAAGATTCGGTATGCCCGCGTGCCACCAGCAAAGTAAAAGGGGTATGAAGCAGGTGATCCCGGTTGCGCCCCACGAGGTTCGTGGCCGCGACATTTAAATCGAGGATGTTTGTTTTTTGGTCAAACGTGACATAGCCGATGGGTGAATGTTCATAGTGGGAGGCATACTGATCACGAGATTCCGTCAGTGCTTTCTGTTGCTGTTGCAGTAAACGTATCTGCGCATGAAGGCGGGTTTGCTCCAATTCAAACTCCACCAGACGACGATCTTTTTCACCTTCGTCCCTGATTTGTCTAGTTGATGGTGCAGCAACCCTCTGGATATTTCCTCGTGAGATTCTCATGATCACAATGTCGGGGGGAGAATCCTTCGGCAATCAAGCCACCGAATACTAGACGGAGCAGACAACCCGGCAACATGAATCATTCTGAAGTTATTCACTCCTTATTCACACCCTTTTCTTGAACTTCGGACCAGATTTTGCCAGTTCAAGTAAAAAATTATCCTCCGGAAGAATCGAATTCAAGTGTCCAAGAGTGGACTGGCGGCAGAATTTGTTGTCATTCAAATCATCGAAGCGAATCAAAATGTAACACGTTCCCCGGTTCCGTTGATAAAGCTTCCGGGCATTCAGCACGAATGTGCGTCGCCCGATTTTTGGAAATTCGCGTTCGATATTGAAGTTCTCGACCCGCTTGTCGTCCGGAAGAATGCGTTCCAGCATCGCTTCCAATTCCGGAACTTTCCATTGGCGCGACAATTCAGAAATTTGCTTGCCGGAAACCGCATCCTGATTCCGCGAACTGAAGAATGGAATTTATTGCTGAGCGGATTTGCCAGTGCGGTTTCCCTGGAAGAAACCGGGTGCAACCAAACTGTAAAATTGGGCTGGAGAATGGTCGAAATCGTTGCTGTGCCTTTTCTCCGATTCGACTCGTGTATCTTCCAGGCGAGATAACATTGGCCTCACTTCAGCAATTGAGTAAATCCCTCATAATGAGGGACTTCCCTATCCTCATATGCCCAAAATAACAAAACTATTACAATCCTGCTCAGGGTGTGGATGAGATGGATTTAGAGCCAACGCTGAAAGTGCGTTAGTGGCTTGGAATTGCCTTTCAAACTTTCTCCAAGATGAGCAAATGAACATGTGCATGGTAAAACCATTCGGCCTAAAAAAGTCTGACGCTCCAGGATCTCTGAAAGTCCTCTTCGTCAATGTGAATGAAGATGACACCTCCTTTCTCACCAAAGAGGTTCTGATCAAAGTGGTGCATGCCTCGTCGTCTTCCAGCCTGGAAGCACAATTGGAACAGGACCGGTTCGATGCCCTCGTAATGAATATGGCGGGCTCCGATTCAGAGAAGATTCGCCAGCTTAAGAAATCACATGGCACAGCAGTGTTTTTGCTGGCGGACAGCTTCGATCTGTCGAAAGCGATCGAGATCATAAAGCAAGGCGCTGATGGCTTTTTGCTCCGGGGAATCTCAAGCCCCGCTTCCTTCGTGGGATTGACGAACTCGTCGAACTGTTGCATGCGAGATTAACTAACTAACTAAACACCATCGTGAGTAGCTCATCATCACAACCGTGGAAAAGTGATCCACGACACCAACTAATCCTGGAAATATTGAAAGACGGTAAACCGCACAAAGCAGGTGCAATCGCTTTTACAATCGGGGTGCATAGCAGGACTGTCCGTCGCGCGCTGCATCAACTTCGGGACGAAGGGAATTTTCCGATAGAAGTTGATCTCAATGGCTTCACTTTGAAAGACGAACGGTTCACACACACACCACAACAAGCGACAACGTAGATATGCCAAAGGTTGCTGGGACAACCCATTTTTTATCCGGTGACGAGGAGACGAATTTGGACTGCGGTGGCAAGCAAAGCGGCGACACCGCTTTCGGACCGCCCAATGCGGAGTTTTCAATTTCCTGGTGCTTAATGCGCCCGAAAGCGCTGTCGCCGCTTTGCTCTGCCAGCGCAGTCCAAAAACACCGAAACCTTAAACTCATCTCCCCGTGCCAGTTACAAAACCGGGAACAGCTCCAAACCGGCATTTTGTCCGCCGGAAAAGTTGCCGTCAGAGGCTGATTGGCGTTTTTACCGGCGGGAAAAGTCCCCGTCAGCTTCTGATTACGTTTTTACCGCCGGGAAAAACCGTCGTCAGCTTCTGATCAGAACTTTTCCGCCGGAAAAAATGCCGATCTGGCCCTGAATCGGACCTTTTTCCCCGGGTTCAAAGCCACCAAAAAGCAGAGGGGAAAAGTGTCCTCGGGACCGGAAAGCATTACGAAGCGACACCCGGTTTATTTTCCTGTAAAAATTTATCTCCACAACCCGATGCCCGACAAACCCGCAAAACATTGGCTGTGCAAACTGGCGAAGCTGAACCCAAACATCGCCTCTGCATCACCGCTAGGTGATGCTCCAAAAAAACGGTGGGGTTTTGCGTAACCGCGCGAGCGGTTCGTCTCATCTATAGTTCTGTTTTGTGAAAACCCTGACTTCTGCCTTCCGCAAATCCTCACCAAGCCTGGTACGTGCGTGTTGCTATTTCAAAGCTAATGAAAACCAACTCCGCCCATCCACAAATTAAAACAAAACACGCACGCACCAAACTCCACGACGATTTGTGGAAGGCAGAAGTCAGGGTTTTCACAAAACGGAACTATAAACGAGACGAACCGCTTTTCGCGGTTACGCAAAACCCCACCGGGATGCTCCTACTTGGATCGATTCGGAAGCCGCAAGCGAACTGGGCCGGCAGATCGTGCCGATGACGCGCTTGCAGGCGGAGTTTCCTCCGGTTCTTCCGCTTTCTCGGATTGAACCGGCACCAGTTTCGCAAGTTCAACCGGAATTCCCAGGTCATCCGAATAGTGGAGTTGCGTCACCTGCTGGGAAATAATGTCAAAGTTTTGGAAGAGGATCGTCGCGGGCGCATCGAGATGAAAAATTCCAGGTTCATTCATCTGTCGCGCGCAACGGATACGATCCCCAGCCGAAGGATGCGTATCGAATATCCCGGTTGTGTTCAGGCCAATTGAATCTTCCACTTGGGTTCGTTTCCCGATCGGCATCGCCTGATCCTGTTTCAGAAGCAACGCCGGAAGGTCGTTCGGAAGTTCCCGGCCTGAATTCCATGAAGCGCGCATGCTGTCGTAAGTAGGTTTGAGGAGAGTGTTCAGGACGTGCATGCGCCGGGATGTGCTTTCGAAGGTTTCGCTGCCGGATAGTTTCGTTTCATAGCTGTCGGCATCATATTCCATTTGGCGAAGGAGAAAACAGCTCACTCCATGACCGGTCAACATGAGCAGCTTTAGAATCTGGCGCGAACACCAGACTCCGATTCGGGCGCAGCCAACAAGGATTGCCCAGCGCCAGTCTTCAGCTTCCTCGCTAGTTTCCTGGAGCCAGACATCAAACGCGTCTCTCTCATAAACGACGCGGGCAAACCACATATTGACGGAGCGGATGATGTAACTCAGCCGCATGCCGAAGCCTTGCGTGAAATGACCGAATTCATGTGCGATGACTCCTGCGAACTCCCGCACGCTCAGGCCAGCCACCAGGGGCAAACCAATCGTAAGAACCAGATCGTTGCCAAACAGGCTTCCCATCCCGCGGCGGAAGCTGGCCGAAGCATTCAACTCGCAATCCATATCAATACGTTTCGGCATCGGCGCCCCGACGAGATCGCAGATCTTTCCGATGAAAGCGTAAACCGTCGGTTGAAACGCAGGATTGAGCGCCATCGGTTGAGCGTGTCGTGGACGTCGTGCAAACAAAGGTTTAACCATGAACAAAACGAGAATGATGCCGATAAACAAAGGTCCGCCATAGATCATCAATTTCAGAATGGCCCCTCGAAACCCGCCGCCCATGGTAAGCAGAAATGAGAAGTGGGTAGCATAAAGATAAACACCCCACCCTGCCAGGCAGACCAACGCCACGTAAACAAGAGGCAGCAGCACCATCATACAACTGACGAGCAGCAAGCCTACCTGGTAGAAGAACGAAACGCGGGCCGGGGTAATCGTCCCTTCAAAGGCATTCAGAATCTCAACCGCCGGAATGGCGTGGGCTTCCGCAACAGGCTCCGAAATCGCGCTATAGCCGAGGGCTGTTTGAGCGCCGCAATGCGGGCAATCAGCATTCATCCCCGCCGATTCTTCTGGATATTCGATAGGGTTGCCGCAGCTCTCGCAGTCGCACCGGGCGAAGGGGTTGTTGTTCATGGAGTTGCCGTATTGGATAGTGACGGCACGTCAGCCGCAACTGAAAAGTGGTGTTCATCTATAGACCTATGGTTTCCAAGCGGGCACGATAGAACTCTGTTTTTCGGCACGCGGAAGAACTATTTCGGCAGCATTAGTCGAAAGGAGATGGATGCTGACAGATTTCCATGTCGAAAGATTTTTTGAGGATTCGATCGCATAGGTACGCAGCATAAGCATGATCCGAATCACCCCAACTCGGTTTAAATACTCAGGATCCTTTATGGCAACTTTCACTCAATCGGGCGGATCTTAGAGTTGTTTTTTGAGAAAATCCGGATGCCTGCGTTCGTGAACCAAACCCAGAAAGTAAATCGTGTCTGCTTCAATCTGGTAATAAATATAAAATGGAAATGGCTTGGTACGGCGACAGGGAAAGCCATGGGGACCTACGTGGTCGCCACCTTTCCATTTGATCACTTCACGAACAACACCGGCAACGCGTTCAAGAAAATCTCCGACAGGCGTTCGGAAATCTCCGCATACTTTGTTTCTTCCCGAACCAAATCCTCCTTGAAGTTACTGCTGAAAACCGCCTTCACGCGGCAGATCCAAAGACCTGTTTGAAGGTCAAACCCGAATCCTTCCCGGAAAGCAAGTCGTTCAATCTCCGGATGAGATCAGCTTTGATTGCGGCATCCGTTCTGGGATCTTCCTCCAGGCTTTGCACCAACAATTTCGCCAGATCGGCGCGTTCGGAGGAGGGCAGCGAGAGTGCTTCTTCTGCCATGGCAAGGTTCGTCAGCGGCATGGGAATAAAATACCTTCCGTGGAAAGCGACGCAAGTTAGCTTTTCCAGCGGCTCCAGAAATCTGGAGTTCGACCACAACAAATGGATCAACCGTCGTTAAAAAACAGGTTTGTGCCGACAGCAAGAAAGAGCGGACGAGTCATTATTCTCCTGACCGGGATATTGTTGCTGGTTTATCCACTGCGAACGTTTTCCGAATCCGCTACAATTCGGTTCTATCAGTCAACCAGTAAAGGGGCCCTTCTATTGACACATGTTTCAAATCACTCTGAAAGTCAGGCATGCTACGGGGCGATGAGAATTGAGTATCCAGGAGCATTGATCACGTGATGAACAGCGGAGACACCGGGGTGGGGCCGATCTTTAAGGCTGACGCAGAATCATCGTAGCGTTCTTGAGACGCTGGGATTCGGTCAAAGTTCGTCTGTCACATCATTTGCGAACTGAAACGAGCGTGACATTGAAGTGGATTACCGAAGATCTGCACATGGGAAGCTGAACGCACGTCTCCAATCGTCTATAGGATGCGCAGCAATCCAATGACTCAAACCTAACGCAACTGGGTTAGTGTAAAAAGTAAGAACCCCTTCAAGGGAGTCCGGCTTCACGCGTATTAAGAAAGTAATCGTGCCCAACTGCGGCGAACTACAAAACCTGTAGGACCTACTTGGCTGGGATGACCTTCTCCCAGCTCTCCCAATACCGAGACCCTCTGGCTATGACGCTTCGGTAGTTGTCGTTTTCGACGGGAGCCTTTTCGGCTATCAAAACTGGTTCCGGTTTTCCACCGGAGTATTTACCGGTTTTCAGCATGCAATATCGGTCCAGGGCGGCGTCCTCGGGCGGTGAGTTAAAGTAAGGTTTCAAATCGCTCACAGAGACGGGCAGTTCGTCATGGTGAGCTTCCAGATATTTAACGAGGGCGCCGTGAATATGAGCGGAGAATCTATCCGCGGCACGGTCGCGAAGGCTGGCAGCTGCTTCGAGAAAACCTTGCTCGTCTGAAAGGTCATAAGAGATTGCGACATCCAGCCAAATCTCGTCGGTGAGGTACTTAAACTCGGGGATTTTCTTTTCGGGCCTTTCTTCAATCCATTGCTCAAGTTTTTCAACGCGCTCAGTCCACTTGTCCACTGCATTCAGAGCAGCAACTGCCCGGAACGTTTCGCGGGAAGCCTTCTCCTGCGTGACACTCACTCGGAGGCGAGCCACTTCACCGCGAAGCTTATGAATATCGGAGGTTTGGCGCCGTAACTGTTCTATCTCTGTCAACACGGCTGCCAACTGGTTGGTAGCGGCCCCGTATTGATGACGCAACGATGCGCTCGCGGAAGCGGGGAGTTCATCCTGCTTAAGCAGACGAAGTTCCTCCTGAAGGCGTGTCCCGCGCATGGCCTGATACGATCCTGTTCCAAGCGCGATAAACAACAGGACGGTGAGAAGTAGCTTTTGTTTGAGAGTCATGCGAACACGTTGCCGGGCTGGATGGTCCAGCAAATCGTCTGAGTTATCATCGGGAGGATTGCTTCACCTTGGCCTCGGGCGCCGACGACCACCCCTGCCTGGAAATTGTAATGCGGTCGGAGTAACCTTTAATCGGCGCTTTCTCGGTGACTAAACCGACCTTGGATCCATACCCTGGAGCCTTGCCGGTGCGCAGCAACTTATAGCGTTCCAGCATTTCATCGGTGATGCAGGAGCAATCTGCGTAGGGCTTTAATTCGGATAAATGGAGAGGCAACTGCTCGTCATGCGCCTTTATATATTTGTTCAATGCGTCGGGCAGCGCATAGGCAAATGCTTGCCGGCCAGAATATCTCAACATTTCAGCAGCAGCCAAAAAATCGTCCTCTTCTTCCAGTAGATCGTGCGCAGCGTCCATCCATTCGGACTCTTCGATCAACTCCAGTTCCGGAATTCTCTCTTCAGGGTGAGATTCCATCCATTGCACCAATTGCTTTGTGCGCATGATCCAGGCGATGGCGGCGAGTCTCCTGGAATCGGTCTCCACTGACTGATCTCCTCCTTTCGCATCCGCCAATTCCGCACGTAAACGATCCTGTTCAGCGTGAAGTGTTCCAAACTCGATTTGTTGAAGACGCAGTTGTTCCAATTCCTGCGATGCCAGCGACAGAGCTCGCGTCCCTTCGGCGAGATTCGTCTCAAGTGCCGCTTGTTCTGCCGCGAACGCTCTGGACTGTTTTTGCCGCAACTGAAGTTCATCCTGTAACTGGGAGGAACGAGCAGTTTGATAGAAGCCCGTTCCGATCGCGAGCGCGACGGCAGTGGCAACAATCGTCTTCTGAACAGCAGTCGCGGCTAATACCTTCTTGGTTGCGACGGTGCTAATGGTTCCGAGTGCTGCACTGGAAAGAACTGACGTTGTCACGACGGTGGCCAGTCCGGAGGGAACTGCTGGAGCGGCGTTGGCCGAGATGGCCAGGACAACACTGCTTGCGCTGACACCGACCCCGCGTTTCGTGAAGTAACTCCGCAAACGCTCCACCGCCCTGCTCACTCTTTTTTGCGCAGCGTCGTCCGAGATGCCGAGCGCCGAACCCACCTCCTGGAAGTTTTTGTTTTCGAAGTAACGCAGCAGGATGGCGCCGCGGTCCTGTTCGTCGAGCGATTCCATTCCTTCATCCAGAAGAGGTTCGATCTGCGACCATGCCCCGTCATTCGTGTGGAGTTGAGACATTTCAAAAGCAGTTTGTTCCCTGGATTGGCGGCGTGTTTCGCGTCGGATACAATCCACCGCAGTCCGACGAGTGACCTGGTAGAGCCAGGCACTAACGAGGGCACCTTCGCGCAGGCGAGCCGCGCTCTTTGCCAGGTCAGTGAAGACGCTTTGCGCCACATCCTGGGCGAGATCAGCAGAACGGACCTGGCGCATGGCGGCTGAAAAGACCAGCGGCAGATGGCGATTCACCAATTCAGCAAACGCAGTTTCGGACCCTGTCTGCGAATAGGTCTGGAGCAGTTCTAAGTCACTGGGCGTCATCTTCACTGAGTATATCGGCACCCCCAGTGGAAATCCGACAGGAAATTTTGGTGAGCCGATCACAAGCGCTCACCCGATAATTGCCCTTCAGTGTCTTCCAACCGGGCTCTTGGATCGGCGGCTCCTTGCAGAAACAGGATCGGACAGGGTTGCGAGGCACGAGCTACCATGGGTAACGATACAACAGCCATTACACTTCCAAGGGTTGCGATTGTAAACGGGTGAGATTGGCGTGGAAGCGGAGCGCGGCTGTGCTCGAAGAGTCAGCCGCAGCACGTGAGACTGGAATTATAGCGTTTGGAGTTCCAATATCGCTCTCAAAACTCACGTGCTGCGGCTGATCCTACGGACACAGCCGCGCTCCGTTGCGCACACGCACCCCTTATCTCACCCATTTAAAATCACATCGCACTCCAAGGGTTGCGTAAAATTGCCGTTTCAATCTAAAGGGCAGTCCTCACTATTGACACAATGTTTCAAATCACGCTGGAAGTCAGGCATGCCACGAGGCGATGAGGATTGAGTATCCAGGAGCATTTATACGTGATGAACCGGGGAGACCGGGATGGGGCCGATCTTTAAGGCTGACGCAGATCATCGTAGCGTTCTTGAGACGCTGGGATTCGGCAAAGTTCGCCTGGCACGTCGGGGCGACTGAAAGGCTTTCGGCAAAATATGCGAAGGCAATTGCAAGGGAGGGTTAGCCGACAAAGCGGTCTCGCTCGAAGCTTGATTGGGAATAACCCATTTAAGATGAAAATTAAAACGAACGACCGCATGGTCGCGCGACGTGGCGCAGGCGAGGCTTGCATTGCATCAACCGTGACAGCTTCCGATCGTGCCAACCTGATTTGTCGTTACGAGTATTCGCCTGAGACACGCGAGATCATCGAGTCGGAAAACCTTTTGCCAGCCGGTCTTCTGAGCCGGTTGCAAGCCACTTACCCGCAACATTCCGGCCTGGCGGAGAAGCGGCCCTTTTTGTTTCATGACCGTGAGAACTATTCTGGGTTGGACGGGTTTCGGCAGGTCGTTGGCGTGCTCGCCAAAAACGGAATTGAACTCGGCGACCTCCCGGAGCGCGAACTGTTCGTGGAAGTCTATCGTTTCAAAGCCTCGCGCCACATTCTTAATAGCATCAATTGGAATGATTACGCGCGAGATCCGATGTACCAGCTCGTCTTCCCGCAGCCAGGGATGATGCGGAAGAAAGTCGCTGACGCCTACATCGCGGCAACATCAGAGCAGGAACGACAGAAAATCATCGCGGATTACATGGAGGAAACCAATCCGCACGACGGCAAACAACTGCTCAATAAGCCGTGGCTTAACAAAGAAGATGGCGGCATCGAAATCCTTGAGGGCAGCCAGCACAAATATCCGCAGTGCCAGCTCGTGTTTGATCACACCACGCAGAATTGCTTCGCCTTTTGCACCTATTGCTTTCGTCACGCGCAGGTCCGGGGCGACCACGACATGTTTATCCAGGAGGACATCGCGCAAATTCACGATTATCTCCGCATCCATAAGGAGGTCACCGACATGCTGATCACCGGGGGCGACGCCGGCTACATTCCTGTCGAGCGCCTGCGACAATACGTGATGCCGATCCTGGAAGATCCAGAGTTGTTGCACATTCGCACACTTCGGCTGGGATCGCGGATGCTCACCTTTCAGCCGGAACTGATTCTCTCGCGCAAGTACGATAAGATGCTGGAGTTGTTCGACACCATGCATGACAACGGCGTGCAATTGTCCTGGATGGCGCATTTTTCAACACCACGCGAATTGCTGAATCCCAGCACCATCGCGGCGATTCGACGGTTGCAAAACCACGGTGTGGTCGTGCGCAGTCAAAGCCCGATCATGAATCATGTCAGCTTGTTCACTGACAGTGAGGGGGCGGTGGACGTGCAACGTTCCGCGCAGAGTTGGATCGATCTCGCGCACATTCTCGCGACGTTATCAGTGCGTTTCCACTCGATGTATTGCGCGCGGCACACGGGAGAGCATCACTACTTTACAGCGCCATTGGCGGACATCGAAAAGGTGGCCAACCTGATCTATCGTTCCCTCGCTTCGCTGCATCGCCCTTCGCGTTACATCACAATGACCACGTCCGCGGGCAAGCTTTCCATTCTCGGCACGGCGGAAGTAAATGGAGAAACCGCCTTTGCCCTAAAGTTCAACGAGAGCCGCAACATGGCCTGGATGGATAAAGTGTTCCTTGCGAAATATGACAAACAGGAAAACCGAGTGGACAAGCTTGTTCCTTTCGATACCGCCGAGTTTTTCTTCGAGAAGGAACTGAAGGAGATCGAGGGCGAATTAAGCGCCATTCACAAAAAACATTTCGGTGACGCCCCGGCGGAACCGACCGTGCAGGACTCTCGATGATCAACAAGCGCGCAGCATCCGTTGCCGCTGCCGTCGCTGACATTCACGACGGGGCCACCGTGATGATTGGTGGGTTTGGCGAGGCCGGAAGCCCGATCGAGTTGATTCACGCATTGATCGATCATGGAGCTCGCAACCTGACGGTGGTCAGCAACAATACCGGCAGCGGTCGCGTCGGGTTGGCTGCGCTGATTGCCAATGGGCAGGTTGCCAAAATGATTTGTTCCTATCCTCGCAGCACCAATTCAATGGTGTTCCCCGAGCTGTACCGCAAGGGTTGCATCCAGCTTGAACTGGTTCCACAGGGCACACTGGCCGAACGAATTCGCGCGGGTGGCGCGGGCATTCCTGCATTCTTCACGGCCACATCGGTCGGCACGGTCTTGGCCAAAGGCAAGGAGCTGAGATCATTTTCAGATCGCGACTATGTGATGGAATACGGATTGCGCGCCGATTTCGCCCTGGTCAAAGCGGAAAAGGCAGATCGTCATGGCAATCTCGTTTACAACAAAACGGCGCGGAACTTTGGACCCATCATGTGCATGGCCGCGAGGACTGCCATTGTGCAGGCAAAAGAGTTCGTGGAGGTCGCGGGAATTGATCCCGAGAACGTGGTGACACCGGGAATTTTCGTGAGCCGAGTTGTCGTTGTCGCCCAACCCGCCCAGGAATCTCAACTGGTCAAGGAAGGACGGTGTTACCCGTGAGCGCCTCGAATACCCAGCACGGTTGGAGCCGCGAGCAAATGGCCCGACTCGTCGCCGCTGACGTTCCGGATGGCGCTTACGTGAACCTGGGGATAGGCATTCCGGAGTTGGTCGCACAATTCGTTCCCGATGGACGCGAAGTTATTTTTCAAACTGAAAACGGCTTGCTCGGGATGGGGCCTGCTCCCGTTCTCGGCACTGAAGATCCGGAGTTGATTAATGCGGGGAAGAAAGCGGTCACCGCAATTTCAGGCGCAGCTTACTTTCATCACGCGGACAGCTTCGCGATGATTCGTGGCGGACACATCGATATCTGTGTGCTCGGCGCGATGCAGGTTTCTGCGGAGGGTGATTTGGCGAACTGGTCCACCGGCGAGGCTGACGCCATTCCTGCCGTGGGCGGCGCAATGGACTTGGTCGCAGGTGTTAAAAAGATTTTCATTCTTACGGAACACACCACCAAAGCTGGTGAGCCAAAAATTGTTGCCTGCTGCACCTATCCGCTGACTGGCAAAGCCGTGGTGGATCGAATCTACACAAACCTCGCAATCATTGATGTGACTGCTGAAGGACTCGCTGTCAGGGAAGTTGCTCCTGGCGTGAGCTTCGCCGAAGTCCAGGAAAAGACCGGGGCGAAGCTCACCGACGAGCGGCAGATTCCAAAAACGAGTGGTGTGAACAAGGATTTATGACGCAGAATTCCTCAAAGAGCAGCCAGCTCTATGAACGCGCACTTCGCGTTCTTCCGGGCGGGGTCAGTCGTAATGCGGTCCTGAGCCGTCCGCATCCTTACTACGCGGCAAAGGGTGAAGGTTGCTACGTCACCGATATCGAAGGTGTGCGCCGGATTGATTTCGCCAACAACATTGCGTCGCTCATTCATGGGCATGCTCACCCGGTCATTGTTGAAGCAGTGACGAAGCAGTTGCAGCGCGGGACTGCGTTTACTTTTGCCACGGAAGCAGAAGTGCTTTTCGCCGAGCACATTTGCGCACGCGTTCCGGCTTTCGAGAAGATTCGTTTTGTGAACTCGGGCACCGAGGCCATCATGTGTTGCCTCAAAGCCGCCCGCGCTTTCACCGGCCGGTCGAAGATCGCGAAGGTCGAGGGCGCTTATCACGGCCTTTACGATTATGCCGAAGTCAGCCAGACGGCGCAGCCTTCCAACTGGGGCGAGGCCGCTCATCCGCGCAGTGTTCCCGTGGCGCATGGCACTCCGCAGGCGGCACTCGACGATGTCATTATCATTCCTTTCAACGATTGCGAAGCCGCCCTCGCAATCCTCGAAGAGCATGCGAACGAGTTGGCCTGCGTCCTGATCGATCCGTTGCCGCATCGCGTGGGTCTCATTCCGGCTTCGGCTGACTTCGTGGAAACATTGCGACGCTGGACTTCCGCGAACGGCGCGTTGCTGGTGTTCGATGAAGTGATCACTTTCCGGAGTGAGTACGGCGGCGCGCAACAATGGTTCAGCATCCGACCGGATCTCACCGCACTCGGCAAAATGATTGGCGGCGGATTTCCCGTTGGCGCCATCGCTGGCCGCGCTGAAGTGATGGAGGTTTTAAATCCGCTCGCGGAGAAGGTCTTGTTCCCGCATTCCGGAACGTTTTCGGCTAATCCGATCACCATGACCGCAGGCTTGGCTGCCATGGAACTTTTTGACCGTGACGCGGTGGTCAAACTCAACCAGCTCGGCGACTGGACGCGCCAACAGATTGCCGAAGCGATTCGCTGTGCCGAAATCCCCGCGTGCGTCACGGGCGCGGGTTCCATGTTCCGCATTCACTTAAAACCTGAAGCGCCAAAGAATTATCGCGAAGCTTATGTTGGACCCGAGGAATCAAAATTGTTGCGCGCGCTCCTCGATCACTGTTTCGCCAACGGAATGATGCTGATCGGGACCGGGACCGGCACTCTTTCGACTGCGATGACCAGCGCCGAGATCGAAGCGTTCATTAAAGTTCTCCTCAGTGGATTTAGAAAAATCAAAGGGATGCAGCGCGAACGTTTGGCCTTGAAGAAAATGGAACCGACAGGAAGCAAACTATGAACAATGCCTTTATCTGTGACGCCGTTCGCACCCCCATCGGTCGCTATGGCGAAGCGTTGGCCACGGTGCGCGCTGACGATTTGGCCGCCATTCCCATCAAAGCTTTGATGGATCGTAATGGCGCGGTGGATTGGTCCGCATTGGACGACGTGATTCTCGGATGCGCCAACCAGGCGGGAGAAGATAATCGGAACGTCGCGCGCATGGCCGCATTGCTTTCGGGTCTGCCCGATAGCGCGCCCGGCAGCACTGTTAATCGTTTGTGCGGCTCGGGAATGGACGCCGTGGCTTGCGGGGCTCGCGCCATCATTTCGGGGGAAGCAGATTTAATCATCGCCGGCGGTGTGGAAAGCATGTCCCGCGCGCCTTACGTGATGGCCAAGCCGACGGAAGCATTTTCGCGCAATGCAGAGATTCACGATACCACTCTTGGATGGAGATTTATAAACAAACGGATGCAGGAATGTTACGGCACCAACACCATGCCGGAGACCGCCGAGAACCTGGCTGAAAAGTTTGGTATCACGCGCGAAGACCAGGATCGCTTTGCGTTATGGAGTCAGACCAAGACTGCCGCCGCCCAGGCCGATGGCCGTCTTGCTGATGAAATTGTAAAGGTCTGTATTCCTCAGCGAAAAGGCGATCCGCTCCTGGTCGGGCGCGATGAACATCCTCGCGCCACGACGCTCGAAAAACTTGCGCTACTGAAACCGATTGTTCGGGCACAGGGCACCGTCACCGCGGGTAATGCTTCCGGCATCAATGACGGAGCGGCGGCTTTGCTGCTCGCTTCAGAAACTGCCGCAGCCAAATACGGGCTCGTTCCCCGAGCTCGAATTGTTGGAACTGCCGTTGCCGGTGTTCCGCCTCGCATCATGGGCATCGGCCCTGTTCCCGCGATCCAGAAAGTTTTGGCCCGCCTCGGCCTTTCGCTGGATCAGATGGACATCATCGAATTGAACGAAGCGTTTGCCGTCCAGGCACTGGCCTGCTCCCGTGAGCTAGGGCTGGCCGATAACGATCCACGCATCAATCCGCAAGGCGGCGCGATTGCCCTGGGTCATCCACTTGGTATGAGTGGTGCGCGCCTTGTGACAACTGCGAGTTACCAGTTGCTCCGCTCGAAGGCGCGCTACGCCCTGTGCGCAATGTGCGTAGGCGTGGGACAAGGCATTGCCATGGTGATCGAGCGCTACGATTAAGGAGTCCTTATGCAAATTAAACGTCGCGAATTCTTAAAAAAATCCCTGGTGGTCGGTGGCATGGTGGCGGTCGGTCCGTCTCTCCACGCCCAGCCCAAGACGTTCGATCCTTACGAACAGATCCCACTGGGCAAAACAAAATTAAAAGTCAGCCGGCTTTGCCTCGGCACCGGCATGAAAGGATGGAAGCGCGAATCTAATCACACACGATTGGGACGCGAGAAATTCGAGGCGCTGATTCGCGGCGCCTACGATCGCGGCATCTGTGTCTTTGACCTGGCCGATCTTTACGGAACGCATTCGTACGTTGTTTCCGCGCTCAAAGGAATTCCACGCGACAAGTATGTCATCATCACCAAAATCTGGTGGCGACCCGACGGATTGCCTGAGACGGAGAGGCCCGATGCCGACGTGCTGGTGCCTCGTTTCCTCAAGGAGTTGAACACGGATTACATCGATGTGCTGCTCCTGCATTGTTGCACTTCCGGCAAATGGCCGGAGGAGTTGCGCAAACAGATGGATCTTCTTTCGAAGTTCAAAAAAGAGGGAATCATCCGAGCACACGGAATCTCGTGTCATTCACTGGAAGCGCTGGATGCCGCGGCAGATGAACCGTGGGTCGAAACAATCAACGTTCGAATCAATCCTTACGGCGTCAAAATGGATGGTCCGCCCGAGAAGGTTGTCCCCATTCTCAAACGAATCCATGACGCTGGCAAAGGTGTCGTCGGTATGAAACTGATCGGCGAGGGGAAGTTCCGCGACGATGACGAGAAGAGGAATGAATCAGTGCGATTCGTTCTTGGACTCGGCAGCGTTGATGTTCTGGATGTGGGTTTCGAAAAGCTGGAGGAAATCGACGACTTTGCGAAGCGAGTTCGCAAAGTAAGCCGAGTCTGAGCGTGAGCGTGAGTAATCGGGCAGAACACTCACCCTTTTTTCAACCGAAACAACACGATCTGATTTTTCATAAACTGCGGCACGTAAAGAATTCCGCGTTTGCGGTCTAGCCCAATGTCCGCCGGCGATTCGATTTCGATCAGCGTGCGAACAGTTTTCCGATCAGGCGAAATGGTGGAAACTTTGTTGCCCATGAAATCGGAAACGAGAAATGTTCCGTCATCGAGCACTTCAATGCCGTCGAGATTCTTGAAGTGTGAAGCGAGGCCGAAAGGCTTGGGTGGATTTTTACCGGCAGGGTCGAGTTCGTAAACTTCATGCAACCCCCAGCTCACGGCGAAAATTTTTCCACGATGAAACGTGACCCCATTCACATTCTCAGGCGAAGGGATTTCCAGAACCTTTCCCGAAGGATCAATGCGAAACACCTTGCCCAATTCAGTGTCGGAAACGAGAACGGATTTTCCATCGGTGGCGAGGTCGTTGAGCTTCTTCGTGCCCGGCAACGCGACCACTTCCGGGGCTGACGCCACTTCGGAATTTTTACCAATCTTGCAGCGCAATAACCGCGTGTTGTCGGTGAAATAAAGCCAGTTTTTCACCACACACATTCCTTTGGGCGAATGAAGGGGATTCTCCACGTTGCCATCGAGCCAACGGAGATTTTTCATCGTGCCATCTGGATCAATCAATGAAATGAAACCTTTGCCATTATCGCTCCAGTATTCGTCTTCTTTCGCGGAAATATTTGAAACGAATACCCCTTTGCGAGCGGAGTCGAACAACAGACATTCGGGTACATCGAAGTTTGTGGTAGTGGACATACGTGTCGCCGTCCAGAGCTTGTCAGGTTTGTTCTGCGCCTGCGTGTGAAGCGCAGTCGTTAAGAGGACTACGGCGGTGCATTGGGCAATAACGCCAACGATTTTTGAGGATTTCATAAATTTATTTTTCAGGTTTGGAGATCACAGCAGCGAGAAACAAATGCACCGGTGCATCGGTGTTCGATCGATCATTTTTGCAATAGATAAGTGACTGAGTGTTTTAATGCCTCCAACTCCCGTTCCTGCTCGTCGCTGTAGGAACCAAGGCGTTGCGCGTAGGTGTCCATCCAGGTGATGAGCCGATTGAGGCTGTCGTCATCGAGTTGAATGAATTGATGTACGGCATCTGTTTTCAGGTAGGCGAGCAAGGCGCTGGATTTTGCCCCGCCTTGTCCGGCTAGCGATTTCCCATCGCGATAACGCTCAGCAATATGTTCTTTCAAGCTGGGTTTGCCGAAGGAGGTTAGCCGCCAGTATGAATCCTCGTCAGTCAGGTCAAACTTTGCGGCAACCTGGTTCTCGAATTTTGGATTGTGGCAACTGACGCAGTTTTTATTCAGGACCGGTTGGACCAACTTGTCATAGCGTAGCGGCCATGAGCCGTCAGGGCCGAGAGTGATTCTCGATGGCTCGCGTGCGGCAGCAATGGGATGATAGTTCTGCGGACTGCTCTCGCGCGATTCGTGGCAGCCGATACAGGACAACGTTTGATTCGGTTGAACATAGGTGACTGTTCGCATTGTCTGCACCGCCATTCCATCTGCACCCAGTGCCTGGAAAAAAACGTTCACACCGGAAGGCACGCGGAAATAGGCGGAGCCATCCGGTTCAACCGGCACTGTTCCAAAAACCGTTTTGCCCGGGTCATCGCGCGTCATGCCAAGAACAGGTGTGTTCATCTGCGGCTGAGTTTTCGCGGGCACGGCGACGATGCGCAGATCTTTGATTTCACCCGGCTTTACGCCCTCCAAACCATCATAGACATTGAGCAACATGAAGCGGCCTTCCTGCGCTCCGTCCCAGTCCACGCTGCTGGCAATGACCGGTGGAGTTTTTTTCGTCCGTAGCGGGATTGGGTCCATGCTGCTGATGGCGTCGTCGCGATAAAGCAGATCGCGATTTCCAAAAGCGTCGTAGAGATAAATGCCCGCCCCGTTTTCTGGCGGAAGAAGATTTTCGCGTCGGACCGATTCATTGCTCCAGGCGGTGAGGAAATAATCTTCTGAAAGTGGATATGGTCCGGCATACCAACTGGACGGCCAGCATTCCGTTTCTGGAAAGCAAACTTCAGGCGTGAGACGCTGGAGTGGCTCGGATCCTTCCTTGCCTTTCGTCAGGTCGAGCAAAACCAGACTGCCTGCCGTGTAGGAATGGTGCGCCGATGCAGTAAAAATAATTTTGGAGGAATCAGGAATCGACCGCGCTTCAAGAACCGCGTGAGGGCTGAGCGTAAAATTTCCATAAACAAGCTGTGGATTTGTCCCGTCAGGATTCGTGCTCCACAAACTCATGTAAGGCATGTTGTCGCGATCCACGTAATCCCAGCGCGAATAGAAAATCCGGCCATCACTCGCCACGGCGGGTGTCCATTCAAAATTCTCAAAGGGCGAAATCGCGCGAAGATTTTTGCCAGCCGCATCCATCACATGCAGCGTGTAAACGGAAACCGGACGCCAATCGCCACCGCCGCAACGCACAAACGAATCGGGCAACGCATCCTCTTCGAGGGTTCTTGTCGCGCAATGTTTACTCGACTGGACGAATTGGCCGCGCCGGGTTGAAAGAAAAACAATTTCGCCGTTCGGCAGGTAGCGCGCATCGAAATCGTTGTAACGTCCGTGGGTCAACTGGCGCAGGCCGGAACCGTCCACGTTCATTTCAAAGACGTGGTAAAAGGAATCTTCAGGCAAACGGGTTTTATCCACCTTGTTCGTGTTCGCGGCGACTTCGGGATAAAATTTGCAGTAGGCAAAAATGATCTTTTTCCCGTCATAAGAAAGTTCCGGACGAAGGAAACTACCTTCGGGCATCTGGGAGGTAAGGCACTTGAGAATTGGAGAATCGGATTTGAAATCTTCCAAAATGTAAACACCACCACCACCCCGTGACCACCAGCCGTAGTATTGATCTGACATATGACTGAACGAACCGAGCTTGCGTTTCGTGAAAAGGACTTTGTCAAAGTCGAGCAGGGGATTGGCGAGGGCGAGTTTGCGTTGGAGAGTTCGCGCCTCGAAATAAATTGATTGATCAATCTGTTCCGCGGGCAGAGTCGTAATACGGTTGTTTAACCTTTTCAGTTCCTTCGCGTGCGCGACAACGTCCACACCGGCATGGCGAAGAGCGGCAATCAAGGACTGGCACCCCGTGAGGCTTTCACGCGTATAAACCGCCCACTCCGGATCTTTTATTGGCAGATGATTTGCAGACCATTGAGATGTGCTGCTCTGGTCGGCGGGGCGATTAAGCGCGAGATTTGTGCCCGGGTCGCTCGCGCCGAAAACCTCGACCTCGTCGAGATGCAGATATTCTTTTCCCGGCAACCGGACCCGCACAAATCGGCCTGAACTGTTCGCGGCCGGAAGTTTTATCTCGAGCGGTTTGTTATCATTGTAGCCAAGAAATTTCCCGCCCTTATGCGTGTAAACGAGTTCCCATTTTTTCCCGTCCTCGGAGAGAAACACTCGCAAGTCTTTGGCGCGATCTGGAGAATCGCAGCGGTTCCAGATGACAATGCGTGACAGAGTTGCGGATTGACCCAGGTCCACTTGCCACCATGGCGAATTGTCGTGACCGGTGTGAAAACCATATTTCCCATTTTTAATTCCGTCGCACCCTCCCGCCGCGTCGCTTTGCGTTGATTTCGGTTGTCCTTCATTCGCCCTCGCTGTCGCATCGACGACCCAGGCGGCTTCGAGTTGTTTGCGCCACGCTTCAGGTGTGAACTGCTCCACGACAGCCTGCGCGGGCAGAATCGCCAGGACAAAAACGCTTACAGTCATTAACTGTCGGATTGTTTTCATGTTTCCATTCTGATTAGCGTTTAGCTTCAGTGGCAGTCACCCGGCCATCTCGTTCAACTTTCAGTGCGCGAATCCAGCAGCTTAAACAGAGACAGTTTTCGTCTCGACCGCAGGTGCCGGCGATGTCTTGGAAGGGCAAAGGTTGAATCGACGCATGCACCAGTGCGCGCATCTTCTGGTAGTCTGGTTCATCGCTGTTCTTCCATCTGCCTTTCGCGATTTGGCCCCAGCCCCCACCCGTAATCGCAAGCGGCGCTTTCAGGATCCGGCTTTCTTCCGGCAATGCCACGTTGACCAAAGCTGCAAATGGCTGCGCGGCCAACTCCGGGCCGAACTTCTGACGAATGTAGGCGCGTAACGCCTTCTCACCTGCTGGATCAGGACGCTGCCACTCGTCCTTGTTCCATGAATAGGTGCCGTAGAATTGCGCGTTTAGATCCAGCCAATCGATGATCTGCTGTCTGCTCTCGGCATCGAGAACGACTCCTTCGTGGTTCTTATACAGCATCTTCGCGAGTGTGCCGCCATGGGCGAAATAATCTTTCGGTTCGCTGGACCAGGTTTCTTTTCGGTACTGCGCCAGTTTCACCAGTTTGCCGTCGCGAACCAGCGATTCATAAGCGGTGCTGGGCAGTAGTTTTTGAAACGTTTTGGCAATGGCACTTTCAGTCGAATCAATCGTGCCGAGCAGATTCATGTCACCCGCCGTTTTATTTAGCCCATGGCAGTCGATGCAGTAACGATCCAGCACCGGCTGCACTGTTTTTGCGAAGCTGAGTCCGCCCTCGTACCGCGGGCCAACTGGCGGCTCCAGCTTCAGAACCGTTTGTTCCAATGAAGGCAGCCGCTGAATTGTGGGACTCGAATTGCGCGGCTCATGGCAGCCGAGACAGCCCACGGTTTCGCCGGGCTGTAAATAAGTGGACGACCGCATTGTCATCACGGCCATACCGTTCTCGTCCAGGGCTTGGAATTGCAGCGGCACACCAGCCGGAGCTTCGAATGCCACGGCCCCGCGTTCATCCACAGGGACAGTGCCGAGTACCCGTTTCAACACCTCGAACTTCACGCCGCTGGAAAACGGCACGCGCTGCGTGGGTTGAGGTAAAATTTCGTTTACGCGCAGCCGCTGAATCGTGCCGCGAGGAATCTCTTGCGTGCTCTGATAAATGTCATCCAGGTAGAAAACGCCTGTCGTTGCTGTCTCCTGGTTCGCCAGACGCGATGGCAAAACCGGTGGTGTGGATCGCGAGCGAATGGGCATCGGTTCGAAGCAGGACATTTCTGGATCGCGATGGATCAACTCCCGCCCGCCCAACGTGTCAACCAGGTAGATACCATACGCGTCGTGCCTCGGGTATTGCGCCATGGAGGCCGGGAATGGATCGGGGCAGTATTCGGCCAGGAACAAATCTTCGCTGAGAGGGTAGGGGCTGCCGAAACTCACCGCCGGATGTTCTTCCGATTCCGGGAAGGTTGCCTCGGGGGTTAACCGTGTGATCGCTTCCAGACCATCCTCGGCTATCTCACGGTCGATCAGGATCAAGGAGCCGGCATGAATCGTGTGATGTCCCGTAGCTATGGCGACGACTTTGTTCGAGCCGGGAATGGGCCGTGGCTGCGCTACTCTGCACGGATTGGGGGTGTAGTTTCCGTAGTAATGGTTTGCCCCGGTGCCGTCGGGCCAGGCCGTCCACAAGCCGATCGTCGGGATCACCGGCCGATTGATGTAATCCCAGCGTTGCCAGAGAAGTCGGCCGTCGTGCATGACAATTGGATCCCACTCGCTGGCTTCATTGAAAGAAATCTGCCGGATGTTCGAGCCGTCAGCGTCAGAACGATAGAGCACATAGGTCGGGCAATACCGCTCCCCGGTATGGCAGCGCACTCCTCCCTGGTTGCGGGTCGAGATGAAAGCAAATCCACCGTCGGGCAAGTAGCAGGGATCGTAGTCTTCGGTGAGCACGGTCATCTTGCCGTCTGCTCCCGCCATCGGATCGCGACTCGTGCCGGTGATTTGCCTCAGGCCGGTGCCGTCAACATTGATTTCGTAAAGGAAGAACTGCCGTTGCTCGCGCTGGGGCGTATGGTCAGCATAGGCAAACACCACTCGCTTGCCGTCAAAAGACACATCAGCGTGCATCGCAGCACCTTTAGGAAGCTTGCCTTTCAGTAATAAGGTTTCGCGCGGTTGGTCCTGCTTCCAATTCTCCAGGACGACCAGGCCCGGGCCCGGCCCATTATGAAGCGCGTAATAGTTATCGCCCGGAGCACTGAGGGTTGGCGGTGGCCTTTTGGCTACGAGTAACTGGTCAAAGTCGAGCGCCGGGTGTGAGAAGATAATTCGACGCCTCAGGTCAACCGTCTCGGCGAACAGATCCCTTCCACCTGAAGAATGTTGCTGGCTGACTATCCGTTCAATCCGTTGCTGTAGCGCTTTTAATTCAGCGGCCATTTTCGGGCGGGGCCCTGTCTTCTCCACGAACTCAAGCGTCTTGCGGGCCAGTTCCACCCGCTCCTGTGCTCGCGCGACATAGTATGCATCCGAGGCTCCGGCCCACGTCGGCGCGTAATCGTTCCAAATCCCGTCGCGTCGCTCGAACTCCATTTCGATCTGCGACTGCCGATCGCGGAAGTCCGCAGCCACTTTATCCCACAATGATTCCTGCACACTCCGGTAATCCGTCGCACGCTTCACCAGCGGGCGGCAGTCCAGGGCGGCGAACGGCGGCAACCCGGTCTGCTGCTTGTAATAGACGAACACCTCAAGTCGCTCGTATTTCCCATCCAGCTTGAAACAGACTTCGCCCGGCGAGAACGCGAAACCGCGATACTTCTTTTCATCGATCGTCAACTGCACAGCCTCTTTCTTTTTGGCAGTGACGGCTCCCTCCATCATCGGGCTGTCGAGTTCCAGCGGAATGGAATTCCCTTGTTTGTCGAACAGTCGTGGGTTGAGGAAATGAGCTGTTCCGCATTCCGCCTGCCGGCCGAGTGCTGCAAAATAAATTCGGTTAAGCCCGCCCACCTGAAACTCCAGCCGGACCGGTTTCTCGTCTTTTTTGAGTTTAACAATAGCCGGGCTGAATCCGCTGGGCCGCGTCGCACGCTCCTGCTCCAGCCTTTTGCCGAATGTCGCCTCGACCGAGGCCCGCATGCTCTCGTGCCAGGTAGATTTCTTGATGTAAACTGGCGATGTCTCCGGCGGCTCAGCCGGTTTTGCGATTAAAGAGACCGTGACGAAAAACAGAAGAGCGAACGACGTGATTCTGAGTGCTGCGGATTTCATAGCACAAATCTCCACGGCCCTTTCTGCAGGAAATCAGTTAAGCCGGCCATAGTTGCACAAGGCTTGAAGGTTTTCATGGGACGTATCCCGAGGAATCTCGCATCCCGCGCCGATAATGAATCGCGCTCCGGCGTCGAGGTGACATTGCGCAATGGTTTGGGTGACGAAATCGGGCGGGCCTTGCCGCAGCACCGCAACAGGATTGACATTCCCAAGCACAATCTGCTGCGCGCCCATTTTCTGACGGGCTTCCACGATGGGCGTCAACGAATCCAAATCAACGATGTCGCAACCCAACCGGGCAATGCTCCCGAGAATGGGCCGCGTGTTGCCGCAGATATGGATGCGGACTTTTGCGCCGAGCGCATGAATGCCATCGACCAGCCGCTTTTCGTATGGCCAGACAAAGGTATTGTAAATTTCCGGGCCCACGAGGGAAGCTGCCGCGTCCCCAATCCCGATCAACTCCGCTCCCGCCCTGATCTGTTCGCAAGCGTATCGCAACTCCATTTCGATGACGAACTCGAACAGGTCACGCACGAATTGCGGGTCATCATAAAAGTCGAGCATGAGCGTGTTGATGCCGCGAAGATCAGATCCTTCGGCGCAGGGCCCCTCAACCCAGCCTTCGATCAACTTTTCGCCACGCAACTCTTCCTTGAACAACGCGATGGCTTTCACCGTATTGTGCATACGCCCGCCCCCAAGCGGATCCGGGATCTTCAAGCGGACCAGCGCGAGTTTGTCCGCGAGTAACGCCTGATCTTCAATCAATGCTGCCGGTTGGTTCTCAAAATATTCGATCGTCGCACCGCAATCGGCTGCTTCGCGCGCTGGATCAGACATGCAATTGACGTAATCGAAACCAAACTGGTCGGCGACCTGTAGTTGTCCTTCGACCAGCACCCGATAATCCATCGAGTAATCGCAATACTTGGCCCCGATCAAATCAGCAGCGAATTGCATCGTGATCGGCATGAGCGGCAGGCGATCGACCGGCTGACCATCCACGTGGGCTAAAATGCGTTCGCGTCCGTTCAAACAAATGCCTCGTTTTGAATCGTGCGCTGAATCGCCCGGATGAAATGCGGGTTCGTGCCGCAACAGCCACCGATAAAATCCGCTTGGAGTTTCATCAGTTCTGGAACGAACGACGCGAATTCTTCCGGCGTAGTGGAATAGTGCGTGCGGCCCTGGTTTACGGTGGGCATGCCGGCGTTACCCTTGATCCAAATGGGCAGGGTGGTCGCTGATTGGAGCCGCTTGCAAATCGCGGCGAAACCGGCGATGCCTTGTCCGCAATTGGCGCCAATCACGTCGGCTCCAGCAGAGGTCAGGACTTTCGCTGCTTCTTCCGGCGTTGTGCCCATCATGGTGCGATCATGATTTTTTCCCGAATCGAAAACCATGCAGGCGACCACTGGAAGCCCGGTCGTTTTGGCCGCGCCGACAGCCAGTTGGGCTTCCTCCAAATCCGCCATGGTCTCGATTACGAGGGCGTGGGCCCCGGCTGCGGCGAGCGCTTGCGCCTGTTCTTCAAAAGCGTCCCGAATTTCATTCGGAGTGACTTCCAGATCCATCAACAATTTTCCCGTCGGACCAATCGAGGCAAAAACATGCGCGCGGTCTCCGGCTGCTTCCCGGGAAATTTCCACGCCAGCTTTGTTAATTGCGATGACTTGCTCCGCCAGGTTATCGGCGCCCAGCCGGATCCGATTCGCTCCAAACGTATTGGTCAGGATCACATCGCTGCCGGCATCCACATAGGCTTGCGCCACTTGCAAGACACGCTCCCGATGGGAAAGATTCCACGCATCGGGAAATTCGCCGAGAGCCAGGCCTCGGGCCTGGAGTTCGGTGCCCCATGCACCATCTGTGATGATGGGCCCGCGAGAAATCAGTCGTTGAATCAAGGTATGCATAAATGATCCCGAGTTGACACCGCGTTTCCGCTGAGAATAGCAGCATCCAACAGGTTAAAATGTTTAGAGATCGTCGCAGCCATCTCTATGCGAAGTTTACCGCGCATACCCCGCAAGCTCCTTGACCTAAGTCAAAGTGAATGATTTCTGCCGGGGTGTTGAAGATGCCATGTTCCGGTCTGCTGCACGGGTGCCGTGGCCAACGCACGTCCGAGGATGTGTGTGCAGTTCCCACCGAGTGACCTTTTGAGATTAAAAGGTGTGTATGCTAGAGCGATTACCAAAAGTAATTTCCGGATATAGCGATTGCCATAAGCAATTTCCGAAAAGGCTCGCCCTGATACGAATTCCAAAGTTATTCACCAGACTGGGGAGCGATCCCTCAAGATCGCTCAATCCAGTATGGTGAATAACTTTGGAATTCGTATCAGGGCGAGCTTAACAAAGCTTCCTATCACAACGGATCCGGAAATGATTTTTGAGAACCGTTATAGAGCGCTGTAGGCGCGAAACAAAAACCGCTGCTGTCATCAGCCTCCCCGTTTCATCGCGCAACATGATGATATCTTTACGCTGTCTTTCCATTGGCACTGACGTCAGAAGAGCTGGCCAGTCCTTACTATTTACATAACTTGGAGAATCGGTTCAAAACCAGAGGGGATAATGTTGCATCGCCGGACACGAGCCAAGGGAACTCGCAGGTATCGAGCGAACTAACCCAAGTTGCGTTTGGTTTGAGTCATTGGATTGCTGCGCATCCTATAAATTCCTCTTGGATATTCAATCCTCAACGACAGTGGCATGCCAAACTTTCAACGCGATTTATAACTTGTGGCAAAAGTAAGGACTGCCCCCTTTTCTATCGCGGACGAGGGGAAAAGCTTCGGCGAAGGTCGCTGGAAGCGATGAGTAGACTGCGATCACGGAGGCGTTCCAGGATTTTCACCTTCTCAGAAAACGGAAGCGCCGCGAGACGACTTCTCGTCTGACGTTTACTTTCCAAAATTTTGCGCATCCATTCGTTCATAACTCTCTAAGAAATCTATCGCCGAAAGCCTCCCATTTGCCAACCAGTTGATGACGCTGAAAAATGGAGTCGAGTTTTCCTGGGTCGAGTTTACCGCTTTCGATAAACATCAATATCCGTGAGTAATCCTTCGGACGACCAAGCTTCAGGGCGATGGCCACCAAATGTTCCGCCGTCATCACCCAGATTTCGACACCATCGATTTCAGTTTCGATCGCCTGCTCAAGGGCTTCTTCTTCAAGGGGATTTCCGGGGGGCAGAAATTGCACCTGCCACCCCTCCACCACGATGTATTCACCCTCCAGAGTGTAACCGCGAGCGGTGAGGTAGTCATAAACAGGTGAAAGGCTGACCAACAGACTATCAGGCGTCTGTTTGAATGCGACGAAGATACCAATATCAATCGTGGCGAAGGGTTCCAGGTAAAAGGTAGCACCGACCGCTCCACCGATAGCATATTTGCCGACCACCCCATCCGCCTTCATTTGATTGATGACTGAAATGGTATCTTTCATGAGCGCCGCTTCATCTTGCTTCGTTTTTCTATTCCCTGGGTTTAATCGTGTTTGTTCCGGATGCGAAACCGATTCTGAAGTTTCTACCGGAGTCGATCCCAGGGCAACGAAGATCGCTACAATCACTCAAGAAAAAGGCCAGCCTTCGTAATCGAGAAGCTGCACCGAGCGTTTTTCATGGCATCCCGCGTGCTTTGGTTGGCTTGTTAAGTTCTAATGTGGCACACGAAGGAGTTAAGTCTCTCCAAAACTTGTGTCAATAATCGTAAAGACTGCCCCCTTTTCGAAAACCAGCCATTCGCATAATGCACCCGGATAATGTGCAATCCATAGCTATTCACCCGCTCGAATAACGGGCCGCTATGTGCCATGAGCCAAATGACCAACTTCCCCTGCGGCGCCACCCGCGTATCCACGGAAGCATGCTGCACGTCCGCCGGTTTGCCGTCCTTTTCCAGGAGAAAGCCAATTTCCGGATACGCCCGTGCGCGTGCATCAATCACACTCGCCCGTTCGCTGAATTGATACCGTTGCGGCTCCGCGGCTGCAATGGGGAAGAACGGCACCAGCAACGAGAGGAAAAGAACCGGCAATTGGCGCATCAACGCGTGATTCATACGCTGGAGTAAACGGACCACTCCACGCGAAAGCTATGTCAAAGTGACCGTTTGCGAATAGCGACTGCGCACTTCCAACGTCTGAGGAGATGGCTCTTCAGACTACTAAACGGATCAGGCCAGTGTAATGACATAGATTTTCTAAAATCTAAGTTGTGAAATCTGAGGACTGACCAAAATGACGCTTAGTCTTCGATGATTCTCAAATTAAGTTTCCTGGCAAAATTAGGGTTTTGTTTGTTTCGCTAGGCAAGTGCCATTCGGTGCCCCCTTTCAAATACACATTTAACCTCGCAGTGATAAGCGTTCAGGCTGTCGGAGCCGAATGAATTTTTGTAGAAAGAAGTTTAAGAAACCGGAGCCTCAAACACTTTTGACAAAAAGGGACGGACGTATGGAAATACGCCCGTCCTTGTGAAAACTGCCACTCGACTTAGTAAACCGTCAGTGTAGCCGCGCTGCTAATTGTCGGCCCCACCTTATTAACGACAACAACGGAATAGTCACCGGCGTCGCCCGCCTGCACATTGGAACGGACCAGCGTAGCTGCCGTTGCCCCGGAGATATTAACCCCGTTCCGACGCCATTGATAACTTTGTACATTGCCAGTCGCAGCAACGCTGAAGGTCACAGTACTACCCGTTGCCACAGACTGGCTGCTCGGGTGCGTAATGACGGTGGGCGTGCTTAAGGACTCAAACGCTACATCATCAAACCAGGCATTACCGACTGTGCTGCCCATTCCAGCAGAACCGATGGCCAGAGAGTCCCAGGTTACAACGTTAGCGCCCGTAACCGCTTTGCTAAGGATCCCATCAACATAGAAGTTGAGGCTATTGGCGGCGTCTCGTTCGATTTCGAACTTATGCCAGCCTACCGAGCGATTAGGAGCGCCGGGGGCATCAAGGTTGAACCAACCTGTGTTTGCTCCGCCATAAACACGGCCTTGGTATTTAGCGGTATTGACGCTTTGTCCAGCCAGCGTGCCTGTGCCGGGGTCAAATGCGGTGCCGTATCGGCCAGCAGCAGCAATCTGCTGCAACGATCCACTCGCGTAACCGGCACCTGTATAAGCACGGACTTCACCAAAGGCACGGTTCTGTGTTCCGTTGTTATCGTATATCCAGAACGATACCCGAGAAGGACCTTGGGCTTCCGTTCCGAGGTTGCGGTACATTTTATTGGCCGAGCTTGTGAGCAAACCACTGTAGGTTCCTGCCGTGGTGTGGTTTCTGTCCGTGGTTATCGTCAGCGAGGTGGCACTTGGCGCCACGGTCCAGCCACTTACATTTCCAATTTCGAAGTCCTCCCTGAAAATAGAGAACGCAGTCAAGGACAACGCAGCGTCCGAGCTAATAACAGATCCGGCCGAATTCTGGACCAACACCGTATAAACGCCGGTGCTGAACCACTGAACGTCAGTGCGGGTGTAGCTGCTCCCGGTTGCACCGGTGATATTCACACCATTGCGATGCCATTGGAAGGTAGGACTGGTTCCACTCACGGTTACAGTAAAGGTCGCAGATGCGCCTTCGTTCACCGCTTGTTGGGAAACAGGTTGAGTAACGATGATAGGAGCAACAATAACAATGAGGGCAGCATTATCACTGACGACATTACCAGCGGCGTTCTCGACCTTTACCGAGTAGTTGCCTTGATCGGACTCAGCAAGGTTCAGGATTGTCAGTGTCGCTGTGTCAGCGCCAGAAATCCTGGTATCGTTCACCAACACAACTCCATCTTTCGACCATTCGTAAACCAATGGAGCCGAACCATCAGCAAGCACAGAAAAGGTCACGGTGCCGCCCAGGTTGACAGATTGCGTCTGAGGTTGGGTGGTAATAAAAGGTGCTTCCACCACGAAATCGGGTGGCGTTCCGCTTCCGTGAAGCGTGGTGATTTCAGACTGGTTCAGGCTTCGACCCCAGTAGCCGAATTCATCGATGGCTCCGTTCCAAGGCCAGCCGCCCTGCTGCATCCCGATCCAAAAATCCCAACCGCCGTCATTGATTATGCCGGTGACAGTCGTGATTTCCTCAAGAACACCATCAACAAAAAGCCCCAGCGTATCCCCGGTGCGGCGCAACACAAGATGATGCCATGCATTTGGTGCGAGGACGTAAGAGAACGTGTGGTTCGCCAAAACGCTGTAATTTGGAGCTCCACTCATCAGGTAAGCAGTTAAGGTGTTGTCCCCATTGCGCCAAAGATAAATTTCTCCTGCTTTGGAGAAGATATTGTCTGCTCCGTAAGGATTACTAGTGCTGGCATTGACCCAGCAAGAGATCGTCCAATCATTCGTCAGAGCAAGGCTCGCAACGGCATTCGCTCCTGTTGTGAACAAGCCATCGTCTGGTTGCGAGGCACTGAAAGAAGCTGCATTATTCAGCATTCCAGGGGTTGATGAAATCGCATTCAACTCCGTCAAATCGAAACCATTCGCCGTCGAGTCGTAACGGACACCGGATGCTTCATCCAGCTTCCAATACGCTTTCAATCCATCCATCAAGGTGACGAACGCTTGTTGTTGCCCAAGGCTACCATCCAGTCTGATTTCGTCTATCAGTGGACTAGCGCCAATCCCTTTATTATCTGTGACATCTAGAAACATGATCATTATTTCAGAAGCTCCCGCTGGAACGTCAAAGCTGATGCTGTGTTCCTGCTGGAGCTGCGCCCCAATCGGAAGGCTGCTTAGACTGGTGTATGCTTCTTGCGAGAAGACACCGCCGCCAACAGGAACACCCCCAGCAGTCACAGTAACGAACAATCTCGTTGGCCCGCCTATTGAAGCATGTTTAAATGACAATGTGTGCGTCCCAGGAGTGATTGGGAACTTTTGCGCTACCCAAGCATCACTAAGATCATTAGCTCCAATTTCCAATGCGTGATCGCCGTGAATACCAATAGAGGCTAATCCCGGTGGTCCAACGGTGCTAACCCCCGCACTGACCTCCCAACCGTTCAAGTCATCCTCAAAGCTGCCATTGAAAAAAGAAGAATTGGCTGCGCCGCCGCTTTGACTTGGTGCCAAACCGCCGCCGGTGGGCAGCATTCTGGCAGGCGATATCGGCGGAATAGGGGGGGGGTCATACCCGGAGTAAGTTCCAAAACCAGTTCAAAACACGCTTTATTTCCAGCGCTGCGAATTAGACCATCATAATTATCGACATGGAACCAGAGACCACTCCCCTGCGTCCACCAACCACCGGGAATTACGTGACTCTCCATTGGAGCATTCCAATGCGTATAGCTTGTAAAAATCGAAGTGAGAGGGGTAACCCGAACGCATGGAGGCCATTCAGGATGTGCGGGAATATAAGTCTCACAAAAATCAGAAGTACCATCCGTGAATAGAATATAATATCCTGAATCGCCGTTGCCGCACCCATCACGAATCTGCCACTCAGCATAAGATCGGTCATATATATACTCAAATCCTTCTCCTATCTCACATGAAATCAAATATTGATTTTCAGGACAACCCCGGATACAAGTCCCAGACTGAAAACCTTTAAACCGACCGTAAGTAGGTGGTCCCTCAGTTGCGTTTGATTTGAAGCGGGTTATTGTTTCATATACGAAGAAAACCGCAGAAATCGTGTTGTGCGAAGGTGTAACATTTGGTCTGGTCGTTGAGAATATTTGGTAGGTATACCTGATCATTTCATCATCCGCTTCAAAGGCTGGGATTTGCGGTAGAGGGTAAGAGTCTGTGGGTGGAGGACAAAGCACCTGGGAATATGCGGGGCATACATATAATATTGTTAACAGCATTGCAGCTAAGCAATGCCTGATTACGAATCGTTCCTTGGTTGGATGTTTTGTTTTGTTCATAGATGATTTCTGCGCATTTGCAATATATTGCCTTCCCTAACGACGAGAATCGCTCCTTTACCCGAAGACGAGCCCCATACGAACCGTCTTGTTTACTGTTTAAAATGCAAAAAGCAATAGTTTTCTGTAAACAATAAAAGTAGTAAGTAATAATTCTGCTGAAAAATGCTTTCGAGGAAGCGAAGTGGAATTTGAGGTCCCTAGCAGAATTGAGCTTGCTAGGAAACTAAACGGCCGAAAATCCGGAAGGGTGGTTTGTATTCGATTTCGTCCCGGAGGATTGCGCCATCGGCGTGGGGAAGGATGAGATGCTGGTGTCGCCAACTCGCGAAACGGCCGGAGATTTGCACATCTTCAAACAGACGGGGCGGCTCGTATTTTGTGTGTTCGGCGACCCAGCGCAATCGAATGATTCCGAAAATCTTCTGCTTGATGATGGTGCGGGAGCCCGGGATATGTGTCGCCTCCTACAGGGCTCAGAGAAACCATTACCCGGGGCTTGCTGCGCTGCACCCCGGGCTATCAATAGGGGTAGGGATGACGCATTGGATTGCATCACCCCTCCCTCCGAACCGGACGGGCGGTTTTCCCGCATCCGGCTCTCCAGTTAGAAGGCCATGTTCTGGATTGGCAGTTTCAATTGCGGGTC
>JACDHS010000027.1 GCA_013820875.1 Verrucomicrobiota bacterium
CCTGATATTAGGCGAATGACAGTCGAAAGCGGGAAAATCGGACACACCCGCCCCAAGTAAAACCAACCCTTTTCGCGGCCCTCGCTGAAAAACACGAGTTTCCGGCCAGACACTAAACAGCGACGGCACCGAACTCTGGCGCCAGGAAGGTTTCGGCGGCGGCAGCCCAAAAGAGTTCATCGCCCGGATCGAAGAGAAAAAGAAGTAGTTCCTTAGCGAGTCCACGGATTTGAGGACTAAAAAAGCAATTCTTTGTGCTCCAAAATAATTTTGAGGACTAAAAAAGTAATTTTTTGCGCTCCAAAATAGTTTTGAGGACTAAAAAAGTAATTCTTTGTGCTCCAAAATAATTTTGAGGACTAAAAAAGCAATTCTTTGTGCTCCAAAATAGTTTTGAGAACTAAAAAAGTAATTTTTTGCGCTCCAAAATAATTTTGAGGACTAAAAAAGCAATTCTTTGTGCTCCAAAATAATTTTGAGGACTGAAAAAGCAATTCTTTGCGCTCCAAAATAATTTTGAAGATCTCCATCGCGTCCTTTTGTCACTCACTTCATGCTGGAACTCGCTCCAGTGAAATGGTTTACGACTTTCGACCCGAATCTCAACACGCATAGAAGCGTTTGCATCGTTGAATCTCTGTTGTTGCAACGAAGCGCTGGTGCAATTTCCTTCCGCTGGTCAAAAAGCAACAGGGCAAAAATCGCCAGCTAAAATCCGCTGACGGTAAAACCCCTTTGTTTTAACGTTTTCAGTTCTCGCCCCCCTACGGCAAACCGGCTGGCATCTTCGCTGCTAAAGGCCTCTTGCGTTTTACCGACCAAGTTAAACCAGCCCCAATATTAAAATGAAAAAAATCGAAGCGATCATTAAACCATTCAAGCTCGAAGAGGTGAAGGACGCCTTGTCCGAGGTCGGTGTCGAAGGCATGACCGTCACCGAGGTCAAAGGATTCGGACGTCAAAAGGGTCACACCGAAATCTATCGTGGCAGCGAATACACCGTCGATTTTCTGCCTAAAATCAAACTCGAAATCGTGTTGGGGGACAGCCAGGTCGAAGCGGCAGTCAGCGCGATCACGAAAGCTGCAAAAACCGGCAAAATCGGTGATGGCAAAATCTTCGTTTCGAACGTCGAACAAGCCATCCGTATCCGCACCGATGAAAAAGGCGAGCAAGCCGTATAACCCATAACTATCTCCCTCTCTTAAAATGAAAAACCTAATTTTAATTTCAACTCTCCTTGCGACTTTACTCGGAACATTCGGCACCTTCGCTCAAGAAACGGCGGCGCCTTCCGAGATCGCCGCAGCCGTTGAAGAAGCCTCCGAACTCGACACTGGCGACACCGCCTGGCTGCTCACAGCCACGGCACTCGTGTTGTTCATGACGCTGCCTGGGTTGGCCCTGTTCTACGGTGGATTGGTGCGCGCCAAAAATGTGCTCTCGATCCTGGTGCAATGTTTCGCGGTTGCGAGCGTGGTGACAGTGTTGTGGGTTCTCTACGGTTACTCCGTTGCCTTTAGTTCCGCCGGGATGGAAGAAGGTGTGGTTAACTTCCATTCCTTCTTTGGGGGATTGGATAAAGCATTCCTCAAGGGAGTAACGGTTGACTCTTTGACCGACACGATCCCCGAGATGGTGTTCATCACCTTCCAGATGACGTTCGCGATCATCACACCGGCCCTGATCGTCGGCGCGTTTGCCGAACGCATGAAATTCAGCGCCATGCTCCTGTTCAGCGTGGTGTGGTTTACTCTCTCTTACCTTCCGCTCTGCCATATGGCATGGGGCGGCGCCGGCGCCCTTTTTGATAACTGGGGTGTCATCGACTTTGCGGGCGGAACCGTTGTGCATATCAATGCCGGTGTTGCCGGATTAGTTGCGTGTATCATGGTCGGTAAACGCAAAGGCTACGGCGTCACAGCGCTTCCGCCCCATAATGTTCCCTACACCGTCATCGGCGCGGCCATGCTCTGGGTCGGTTGGTTCGGTTTTAACGCAGGCAGTGCCCTTGGAGCCAATGGCACCGCGGGAAGCGCCATGCTCGTCACCCAAATTGCCACTGGTGCGGCCGCCGCAGTCTGGATGTTTATTGAATGGATCAAGAACGGAAAGCCGACGGCGGTTGGTCTGGCAACAGGCGCAGTCGCAGGCCTGGTCGCTATTACTCCTGCTTCCGGAAGTGCTGGACCAATGGGCGCCCTGCTAATCGGTTTCGCTTCATCGGTCATCTGCTACCTCGGTGCCACTAAACTGAAACATACGTTTGGTTACGATGACAGCCTCGACGTCTTCGGCGTGCATGGTATTGGCGGTATTGTCGGCGCGATCCTCACCGGCGTTTGCGCTGATACCGCTTTCGGTGGCGTCGGGCTGGCGGAAGGAATGACTATGGGGTCTCAAGTCCTGGCTCAAACCGGCAGCGTGCTGGTGACAGTTGCCTGGAGCGGTCTGGTAACGGCGATCACGTTGATGATCATCAAGTCGGTGATTGGCCTGCGTGTCACAGACGAAGTTCAGAACATGGGCCTCGATTTGGCCGAACATAACGAAGACGCCTACTCCCGTTAGTTCAATATTCCATCGATAAACACAAAAGCGCCGCATCCGAAAGGGTGCGGCGTTTTTCTTAGAGCCTGTGTGAAAATAGGTGAGTTTTTAGATGGCAACACATCGATTAGTGCGTTGTCGGACGCTCGAACAGTCGGCGGCAGGTTGCCGCCGACAACGGGCTGGTAGCCCGTTCCACCCATTTCAGACAGGCTCTTAGATCACCTGGATGACCAGCGCCGTTGTGTTGTCGCGGCAATTTCTCTCCAGCGCCTCATTGACCAGCAGTTGGGCAGGATTCGCCCTGGCCTTTGCAAAGGCTGGACTGCGCAGTAGATCGAGCAATTGTTGGTCGTAAATCTTTTCCACCAGGCCGTCCGTGCAGATCAGGAAAATATCACCCGGTTCATAACCGACGGCGCCGACCTGCGGATCAACGAATTGGTTGCCGCCGCCTAAAGCCTTTTGCAGGACATTCCGTCGCGGATGATCGCGGGCTTCGCGTTCATTAATCATGCCGTTGCGCAAAAGCCATGCGACATGTGTGTCGTCCTGGGTGATTTGTTTGATGCCACCTTCGTTTTTTGGAAGGTAATAGATTCGGCTGTCCCCGATGTGAGCGAAATACATCCAGCCGGGCGTAAACCACGCGAGACTCAAGGTGGCTTCCATGCCTTCGCATTCCTCATAGCTGCTGCCCAGATAGGCGAGCGCACGATGCGTTTGCGTGAACAATTCTGCGAGCACATCGGCGCATCCCGCTTCCAGGCCCCGCGCCGATTGATGAAAGGAACGCGGCAGGAGTTTCGTAATTTTTTCCACGGCGATCCGGCTGGCGTATTCACCGGAGAGCGCGCCGCCCATGCCATCGCTCACCGCAAAAACGTAATCGGCATTGGTTAACTCGGCTTCACCATGTTTTCCCAGGTGATGAACTTCCCTCGCATCAAATTGAAGACCCAGAAAGGCATCTTCATTGTTCGGCCGGATCTTGCCACGGTCGGTGCAACCAAACCATTTTATCTTCGTGGTTGTGATTTGGCGGGAGTTTTTTTCCATGGCTGACGTCTGACTATTCTAAGCGGGATTGGAAGGATTCTGGTCGGGAAGAATCGTGGCGAATTCAAAATCGATAATACAGAAACGCCCGTCGCTGTGGCGATAGGTCACGTTCCGCATTTCCGGGTCATCGTGCCGGACACCATATTGCTCCAACTCAGCGAATAACTGCAGTGTGCGCTCCGCGTCCAGGTGCTCCACGCGACTGCCACAATTCGTTGTGATGGTGCGAAGTTTTGCGGAGTCAGCGTCGAGCAACTTGGGCACGAACTCGCATTTTCGCTCCTCAAGATACTTCAAGATGCGCACTTCATTTTCGAATCGTTCCTGCGCCTTGGGTCCATGGTAGACCTTAAACACCCGGCCATCGAAAGTCAGGTTCACCGTAGATCTGAGTGTGTCTTTTACTTGCAACATGAGCGAATGCCTCTATCCCGATCGCGCTACCCTGTCAGTATGCGTTACCGCTCGCGGTCTGAAAAGGTTCTTCCTTGCACTCGTCAGGATGGATGAACAAAAGATTTCATGATGGCTAAAAAACAACACTCGGATGGCGTTTTTTATCCCAAACGAATTTCAACATTTTGGAAAACGGGAAAATACCTGCGAAAAACTTCAATCTTGGAAACCGACCACTGAGTCGGCAGGGTATCTGCTTATTGTCGCTCGGTTCGACCACGCGCAGCGTGGAACACATCCCAATAAGACTAAAAGTTAGCACAATCCATGAAATACAAACTCGAATACATCTGGTTGGACGGTTATGAACCGGTTCCCAACCTGCGCGGTAAAACCCAGGTCAAAGAATTTAAAAGCTTCCCCAAATTGTCAGAACTCCCAATGTGGGGTTTTGACGGCAGCTCCACTCGACAGGCGGAAGGCCGCAGTTCCGATTGCATGCTGAAACCGGTGGCATGTTATCCTGATCCGGCGCGTGAAAACGGCGTACTCGTGATGTCCGAAGTCATGATGCCCGATGGCAAAACGCCGCACCCAAGCAATTCGCGCGCTACCGTCCTGGACGATCCAGATGCGTGGTTCGGCTTTGAACAGGAATATTTTCTCTATAAAGACGGTGTTCCACTCGGATTCCCTACAGGCGGTGGTTTTCCTCCTCCACAAGGTGAATACTACACAGGGGTCGGTTACAAAAACATCGGCAACATTGCCCGTGAAATCGTTGAAGAACACCTGGACCTCTGCCTCGAAGCAGGCATCAATCACGAAGGTATCAACGCCGAAGTGGCTAAAGGCCAATGGGAATTCCAAATTTTCGGCAAAGGATCGAAAAGCGCCGCGGATCAGGTTTGGATCGCCCGCTACCTTCTCAGCCGCCTTTGCGAAAGCTACGGCGTGGATGTGAACTGGCATTGCAAGCCGCTCGGCAAAGATGTGGATTGGAACGGCTCCGGCATGCACGCGAACTTCTCCACGAAATATCTACGTGAAGTCGGTGGTCAGGACTATTTCGAAGCTCTCATGTGCGCTTTCGACAAATACAAGAACGAGCACGTTGCTGTTTATGGTCCGGATAACCATCTCCGCTTGACCGGTCTGCATGAAACGCAATCGATCGACAAATTTAATTACGGCATCGCTAATCGCGGAGCCTCGATCCGCGTTCCGCACAGCTTTGCGAACAACGGTTACAAAGGTTATTTGGAAGATCGCCGTCCCAACTCCCAGGGCGATCCATACAAAATCGCCAGCCGCATCCTTCAAACGATCGCCACCGTGCCGATCAAGAAGAACGGCAAAGCCAGTGCCAAACTGAAGTAAACGACTCTGAGAACCCTCAACGCAAAGGCGCAGCTCACAAGCTGCGCCTTTTTTGCAACCCAGCGGAGTAATGGAGTAATGTTCCCGCCCCCCCATCACTCCATCACTCCCTCCCCCGCCACAAAACACTTGCAAGTCGCCCTATTCCGCGTTCCAGTTCAGAAGAGTTGCGCACCCGCTCAATTTAACAAAAGGAACAGCATTATGGCGAAAAAAGAAAACGGCCCCGCAAAAGCAGCTACCCCCAAAAGCGCGATCGATATGGCGCGCAAAGCCGGCGCGAAGATGGTTGACGTTAAATTCGTTGACACTTTCGGCACCTGGCAACACTTCACAGTTCCGGTCAGCGAAGTGACCGAAGAAACCTTCGAAGAAGGCTTTGGCTTTGACGGTTCCTCCATCCGGGGATGGAAATCCATCGAAGCGTCGGACATGCTGGCCATGCCGGATCCGGCAACCGCTTTCATCGATCCGTTCATGCAGGTTCCAACGCTCTCGTTGACCTGCACAATTGCCGAAACTCACACCAAAGAAGCTTACAGTCGCGATCCCCGCGGCATCGCTCAACGCGCTGAGAAATATCTAAAAAGCACAGGCGTGGCCGACACGGCTGTTTTTGGTCCTGAAGCTGAGTTCTTCATTTTCGACAACATTCAGTACGATTACAAATCGAACGGCAGCTTCCATTCCATCGATTCTGAAGAAGGCCCGTGGAACACCGGTCGCGATGAAATGCCGAATCTCGGTTACAAAATCCGCCACAAGGAAGGTTACTTCCCAGTCGGACCTGCTGACACCCAGCAGGATCTTCGCACCGAAATGGTGCTTGTGATGGAACAGCTCGGCATCCGAGTTGAACGCCAACATCACGAAGTCGCCACGGCTGGCCAGGCGGAAATCGATTTTCGTTTCGATACACTCGTCAAAACGGCTGACACCATGATGCTGTTCAAATATATCATCAAAAACGTCGCCCGTAGCCATGGCAAAACCGTGACCTTCATGCCCAAGCCGCTCTTCGGTGACAACGGCTCCGGCATGCATACCCATCAATCACTCTGGAACAAAGGCAAACCGCTCTTTGCCGGAAACGAATACGCCGGATTGAGCCAGATGGCATTGCATTACATCGGCGGCATCTTGAAGCACGCAAAAGCGCTCGCCGCATTGTGCAACCCAACAACCAATTCCTACAAACGTTTGGTCCCAGGTTACGAAGCGCCAGTGAATCTCGCTTACAGTTCCGGCAACCGTTCAGCAGCCGTTCGCATCCCGATGTTCAGCCAAAGCCCGAAAGCCAAGCGCATCGAGTATCGTCCACCGGATCCATCCGCTAATCCATATCTTTGCTACACTGCCCTTCTCATGGCAGGTCTCGATGGTGTGCTCAACAAGATCGATCCAGGCGAACCGATGGACAAAAACCTTTACGAGCTGCCGCCCGAAGAAATCGCCAAGGTGCCACAAATGCCCGGTAGCCTGGATGAAGCACTCAATTGCATGGAGAAAGATCATGACTTCCTGCTCAAGGGTGACGTCTTCACCCGTGACTTCCTTGAAATGTGGGTGACCCAGAAGCGCAAGGAAACCGATGCCATCCGCCTGCGCCCGCATCCCTACGAATTCTCGATGTATTACGATTGCTAAACTACTGATCGGCAGTATCCAAAAAGCGAAAACGGCGCGGAGTAATCCGCGCCGTTTTTTATATCTTCGTGGCCACCGGCAAAAGATGGAGCCTTCGCGGTTCCCCCTGGGCTGAAAGAAAACGTTTTAACTACTTTCCTACCGGCTCAAGAATGGCATCCAGCGAGATCAATTTCTCCATCACATCCTGTGGACAGCTTTTGTTTCCCCTCCGAAAGTTGCCAAAAAGGGGTGAATCGTTCCCTTGAAAAGCTTCGGTTCGATAATAGATTGATCTTCTCTGATGGGCAAAACGTTTGACTTGAAGGATTTGATAAAGATAATCGCAACATAAATTATGGCCAGACTCGTTATTCTCAGTGAAGGGCTGACAGGTCGTTCACATGAATTAAAGGTGGAAAAAACCACCGTCGGCCGTGTTGAAGACAACGCGTTCCAGATTCCTGAACCATCCGTCTCCAGTCACCATTGCGAAATCATTCAGCGTGGACCGGATTTTTATGTCCACGACCTGAACTCCACCAACGGCACGTTTGTTAATGGCCAACAGGTCACGAACGAAGCTTTACTCAGGCCCGGAGGGGTTTTCCGACTCGGAACAGTGGACGTGCGTTTCGAAGTGCCTGGAGCACCGACGGCGCCTACTCCCAAAAAACTTCCCGATCATACCACGGCAATCCCGCAAGGGGTGAAGTTGAACGAACTCGATCAAGCCGGCAAAACGGTCACTTTCGACAAGGATTCTCCTTTCGCGAAGAAAAGCGACAAAGGCACGAAGCTGTTCATCGTGGTTGCGATTGCGGCTGGTGTGCTAATCCTTGGCGCGATCATTTTTCTGATCGCGACGTTCGGTAAAGGCGAGTGATCTGCTGCCGGCGTCTCGCCGGCAGAAATAAACCCACCTTTTACAGGACTGCTACGAACATCCAACGTTTTCTGTCTGCCAGCGAGACGCTGGCAGCACGTTACCTGGGTTTCGTCACGTTCGCGGCGCTCCAATTGGCAATTTTCAATTTGCCATTCCCCGCAAACCTTTCCTCATAAGCTCGTTTAACATCTATTCCTCGCGAAGCCACTCGGCGACCTGCATCGCCGAATAGGTAATTAAAATATCTGCTCCGGCGCGGCGCATCGCCAATAAGCTTTCCATCGTGACAGCTTTTTCATCAATCCAACCATTCGCGGCGGCCGCTTTGATCATCGAATACTCCGCACTCACCGCATAAGCAGCGGTGGGATAACCAAACTCGTTTTTCACACGATAGATAATATCCAGGTAAGCCAGCGCAGGTTTGACCATCACGATGTCGGCGCCTTCCTGGATGTCCAACGCCACCTCGCGCATTGCTTCAGCGGAATTCGCAGCGTTCATTTGATAGCTGCGACGATCTCCAAACTGCGGAGTGGATTCGGCGGCTTCGCGGAACGGCCCGTAATAACCTGAGGAAAACTTCGCGGCATAAGACATGATCGGGATGTCGGAGAAAGCATCTTTATCCAGCGCCTCGCGGATCGCCCGGACGCGCCCATCCATCATGTCGCTCGGCGCAATGATATCCGCGCCCGCCTCAGCATGGCTCGTCGCGGTGCGGGCGAGAAGTTTCAGAGTAGGATCATTTAATACTTGCCCATGTTTCTCATGCACAATGCCGCAGTGGCCATGGCTCATGTATTCGCAGAGACAAACATCGGTGACGACCAACATCTCCGGAAAATTCTTTTTCAACAGGCGCACCGCTTTTTGCACAATGCCATTGGCGGCGTAGGCCCCGGAGGCTTTCGTGTCTTTCTTTTCAGGAATGCCAAACAACAGAACGGCTGGCACACCGAGTTTGTATGCCCGTTCGGCTTCCTTGACCAGTTCATCCAATGACAACTGGAAAACACCCGGCATGGAACTGATCGGCTGGCGAACTTTGTTTCCAAAGCGGACAAAGAGCGGCAACACCAGTTGATCAACGCTCAATCGGGTCTCCTGAACCAGCCGCCGCAAAGCAGGCGAACGACGCAACCGACGCGGCCGATAACTTGGAAACTGACCAGAAAGATTCGAACTCATGGGCGGGAACTTAACCGCCCCGCCCTGCGCACTCAAAGATTTTTCCATTGGACTGCAAAAGGGGGCGCGATTAAAAGCGGGTGAGATTGGCGTAGGAAACGAAGCGCGGCGCACGACAGCCTGTCCAAGACCAATATTCGCCGTAAATCGCCTCACGTCAGCCTGACGTAGACCGATGTACGCCGTAAATCGCCTCACGTCAGCCTGACCTGGACCGATGTACGCCGTAAATCACCTCACGTCAGCCTGACGTGGACCGATGTACGGCGTAAAACGTCTCACGACAGCTTGTCGCGAGGCGTTTTCCCGGAAAAATCGTTCCGGAACATCGAATCCGCCAAGCTCGGTTAGACCGTATCTTTTGCAACCAGGATGGGGCTGTTTTCGGGCTTTTCGAACACGACCGGAATTCCCTCCTCCAACATCTTAAGGTGTTGGTTCAAGTTATTCTCACTGCAAAGTTCCTTCAACCAGCGTGGAGGCTCGTCGAGTGCTTCGAAGGAAAGTTTGAACGCGCCGTAATGCATCGGGACCAGCCATTGCGCCCGCAAATCCTTGAACGCTTTTACCGCCTGATCCGGCCCCATGTGAACATGTCGAAATGAGTCCGGGTAATACGCCCCAATGGGCAGAAGAGCGATTTCCGGCGATAACTTTCGACCAATCTCTTTGAAAAAATGCGAGTAAGCGCTGTCGCCCACATGGTAAATCCGGCGACCTTGATGTTCTAAAATGAATCCTCCATAGCCACGGTGTTCGTCGGTGATGGTGCGCGCCCCCCAATGTTTCGATGGTGTGAGCGTCACTTTCCAGTCGTTGTGCGAAAAGCTCTCCCACCATTGCAATTCAATGATGCGACCAAACCCGAGGTTTTTCGCCAACTCGCCCATTCCCCACGGCATCACCGCGATTTTTGGCGCCGGGACACTACGCAGGCTCGGCTTGTGGAAGTGGTCAAAGTGCGCGTGAGTCAGCAGCATGAGATCAATCGGCGGCAAATCTTGCGCCTGCAGACCAGCTCGCTTGATCCGTTTCAGCAGGAAAAGCCAATTGGCGAAGTTCGGATCCACCAGCACGTTCAAATCATTGAACTGCATGAGAAATGAAGCGTGACCAATCCAAGTCAAGGCAACCTGTCCCTCCGTGAGCGTGGGGAACTTCGGTTTCACATGCTCACCGATGCGCGGCATCAGCCACGCCTTCCAAATCATCTCGTGAAAAAATGTGCGGGGATTGAAATGCTTGCTCGGCGTCAGATCTTTGAAAGATCGTATTTGTTTCTTTGGCGGAACTGGTGGACGCCGTCCCTTCCTCTCAGTCATCACACACTGATAGCCTGAAACTCCCGTAAACTCAATCCGGTCTTTCCCTTAGCAGGATCACGCAAGTGTTGGGGGCGGCAAATATCTTATGTTCAGAGCGCTCCGATCATGTTTCATTTTCTGCATGAGCAAACTCGCACAGCAGCTCGATACTTTTCTGCGCAAGAAACCGACACTTGGTAAGAATGTTTATATCGCCAAAGGAGCGGTCGTTCTGGGTGATGTCACGCTCGGCGACAATTCCAGCGTTTGGTACAACGCCGTCGTTCGCGGCGACATCAACAAGATTGTCATCGGACATTCGACGAACATCCAGGATAACGCCGTTTTGCACCTCGCCGATGATTTCCCCTGTATTCTCGGCGATTACGTCACAGTGGGCCACTCCGCGATCGTGCATGCCTGCACAGTGGGGGATGAATGCCTGGTCGGTATGGGTGCAATCATCCTGGATGGCGCTGAGATCGGCGATCAATGTTTGATCGGCGCAAAAGCTTTGGTGGTCAGCGGGATGAAAGTTCCACCCGGATCGCTGGTGCTCGGCTCCCCTGCCCGCGTCATAAAGCAACTCTCGCCGGAAGAACGGGCGAACTTGAAGTTTTGGGCGACCAAGTACGTGGACAACGCGGCTTATTGTTTGCAGAACAATATTAATGTGGGAATGCCATGCTGACGTCACGCGGCAGCGAATAATGAAGTTTAGCTTTCGGATTTCCAAAGCCGTTTAAACCATCGCACGCGCTGCGGCTGATGCTGCGCAGCCGCGCTCCAATAAAAAAGGCGCAGTTGCCTGCGCCTTCGAGAATAATTTTGGGTGAATTGGCTTACATCATTTTCAACAATGTATCAGCCATTTCGCTCGGAGTTACGGCGACACCGATGCCAGCTGCTTTGAAAGCTTCGATCTTTGCAGCGGCGGTTCCCATTCCCCCGCTGACGATTGCGCCGGCGTGACCCATGCGGCGTCCTGGAGGAGCGGTTGCTCCTGCGATGAAACCGGCGACCGGCTTTTTGCAATTCTTCTTAATCCATTCGGCAGCTTCTTCTTCAGCGCTTCCGCCGATTTCGCCGATCATGATGATGCCGTGTGTTTCAGGATCGTCATTGAACATCTTAATGACGTCCAAATGTGAGGTGCCGTTGACCGGATCGCCACCGATCCCAACGCAGGTGGATTGACCAACACCGCGGCAAGTGAGTTGCCAAACTGCTTCGTAGGTCAATGTGCCGCTGCGTGAAACGACTCCGATGTTGCCCTTCTTGTGAATGTAACCGGGAGCGATACCGATACGGCAACCGCCATGGGAATCCTTCCCTTCACCCGGTGTGACAATGCCAGGGCAATTCGGCCCGATGAGACGCGTCTTCTTCCCTTCCATCGCGCGCCTGGCTTTCACCATGTCGTTGACCGGAATACCTTCGGTAATTGCGACAACCAGATCGAGTCCGGCATCCACTCCTTCGAGAATGGCATCCGCAGCAAATGGCGGCGGAACGAAGACTGCCGAAGCAGTCGCACCGGTTTGCTTCATGGCTTCAGCGACGGTATCGAAGATGGGAACTTTTTTCCCAGCGTGTTCGAAGAACTGCCCCCCTTTGCCGGGCGTAACGCCTGCGACAATCAAGGTGCCGTATTCGATCGAGAGTTGCGTGTGACGAGCGCCAAAGCTGCCTGTAATGCCTTGGACGAGAACTTTGGTTTGTGGAGTAACGAGGATGGCCATATTTAAAAATTGCTAGTTAGCTTTTAATTTGTGCTTTGATAACTTTCAAATGTTTTACGGTGATGATGTCGTGGTCGCGGTTCATTGCTTCTTTAGCTCGAATAAGTGCGTCAATGGCGAGGATACGGCATTTGCCGAACGGCAAGGTGACTTCAATACTGTCTTTTAGAACTTTCTCAAAACCACCCACGCCTAAAATCTCTCCGAGACAATCCACGATGCCCAAATCCGTCTTCACATAGAGATTCTTCAAAGTCACACATTGCTCGGGAGTCAATTGCAGTGGCAAATCGGGCCTGAGACGATGAACTGGATGCAAATCTTTGAATGCTTCTTGAATTCGCATCAAGTTGGCCTCGGAAAATCGACAGCAAATATCGACATCGCGAGTCACCAAAGTAACCCCATGCGAAACAGCGGCAAACCCACCCACCAAAACGAATTCCACTTCCGCCAGAATCAGACGTCGTAGTAATTCGCTAAGATTTTGCATTGTGTTGCAACATTGCAGACCGCAAAGACTCGGCAAAATTCAGTGCATCGTCGTTGGCAAGCATCCGCTCCCAAGGTGTCTTTGAGAGACTGTCCTCAAGTAAGGACATATCGATGCCACTGAACTCCGCCTTTGATTCGCCAGAGCCAATGGAAAATGACACTTCCTTCGAGGTCTTTTCTTCACCTGATGCAAAGTCGGACATCTTGCTCTTGTTTAAACCCCAACCGCCTTCACAACCTTCTGCGCGGCATCCGCCATCGTATCGCCGGTGATGAGGCTCAAGCCGGATTCAGCCAGCGTCTTCTTGCCGGCATCCACGTTGTTGCCTTCAAGGCGAACCACGAGCGGAAGCTTCAAGCCCGTTTCTTTCACCGCCGCAACGATCCCGGTGGCGATCACATCGCAATCCATGATACCGCCGAAAATGTTCACCAGGATGCCCTTCACACTTGGGTCGCTCAGGATGATTTTGAAGGCGGCAGTCACCTGGTCTTTGCTGGCCCCACCCCCGACATCGAGGAAGTTAGCCGGGTTACCGCCGAAATGCTGGATGATATCCATGGTGGACATGGCGAGGCCCGCGCCATTTACGAGGCAGGCGATTGAACCATCGAGCTTGATGTAGTTCAAACCGTGCTTGCTCGCTTCAATTTCCAAAGGCGCTTCTTCCGCGAGATCGCGCATCTCCTGGATGTTCTTGTGACGGTAAAGAGCGTTGTCATCCATGCTGACTTTGGCGTCCACGGCGGAAAGCGTTTCTTTGCCATCACTGCCTACGATGATACAGAGCGGATTGATTTCCACCATGGCGGCATCGCATTCCCACCAGGTTTTATAAACGCCGAGCAACAATTTTGCAGCGGAACCGATCAGATCACCTTTCAACCCGAGGGCGCCAGCAAGTTTGCGCGCCTGATACGGCATCATGCCGACAGCCGGATCAATGGTTTCTTTGACAATCTTCTCCGGGCTTTTTTCCGCCACTTCTTCGATGTCCACACCGCCTTCGGTGCTAACCATCATGATCGGACGGGACGAAGCACGATCAAGCAGCACCGCGCAGTAGAATTCTTTTTTGATTTCCGGTGCGCCAGCGACGAGCAGTTTGGAAACGAGGCGCCCTTCCGGGCCGGTTTGCTTTGTGACCAGCACATTGCCGAGCATGGCCTTGGCTTTTTCGTAAACGTCATCAGCCGTTTTGCACAGCTTGACGCCGCCCTGGAACCCGCTTTTGAAAGTTCCTTTGCCGCGTCCACCGGCGTGGATTTGCGATTTTACGACAACGAGCGTTTCACCTTTGGCAAAAAGGCCTTCCGCAATCTTTTTGGCAGCTTCAGGAGTATCACAGACTTCGCCCGGCGGCACTGAGACGCCGTATTGAGCGAGGAGTTGTTTGGCTTGGTATTCGTGGATGTTCATCTTTGTAAAGTTTCGGGTTTGATGTTTGAGGTTTGAGGTTGTGCGCCGCGTTTGAACTTGTTTCCGCGAATTGAGCTTTCACGCAAGTATTTCATGAATCCGGCAATCAAACGACTTACAGCCCGCGCCTCGTTGTATAATTTATCGAAATCCTGTTGAGAAATGTAATCCTCGTCCAAGGCTACATACAGTTGATCACAGACTTCACCACAGGAGCCTTTTGCATGGCTCAAAAGCTGGATGAATTCATTGTTTCCTTCCCGTTCGAAACCCTCCGCGATATTTGAAGTAACGGAGACTGCCGCCCGACGAATTTGATCCTTTAGTCCGTAATCTCTTGCAAACTCGCCTCGTTTGGAATGTGCGTAAATTCCACGACGCAACTCACGGCCTTTTTTCCAAGCCTCAATATCTTCGAAACGGGTGATTGTAGCCATAGGGCGGGAAACCAAAAACTTCAAACCTCAAACTGGAAACCCAATTACCGCTCTTGTAACGGCGTGACCTTTAGCCCGACTGGCCCGATGTATTCGCTCTGCGGGCGGATGAGGCGGTTATCGGAAAGCTGTTCAAGTATATGCGCTGTCCAACCGGAGGTGCGGGCAATCGCAAAAATCGGCGTGAACAGATCCGTCGGAATTCCAAGGGAGTAATAAACGGTCGCAGAATAGAAATCCACATTCGCATTCAGGTTCTTTTCCTTGAGCATGATTTCGGCAATCCGCTCGCTCATCTGGATCCACTTCGGATCACCGAGTTTTGCGCTCAGGATTTGCGCCATGCGCTTTAAGTGCGGTGCGCGAGGATCCAATACTTTGTAAACACGATGACCAATGCCCATGATCTTCTTCTTCTGGGCCAGGCAATCTGCAACGTAGGCATCCACTTTATCCAGCGAATCAATTTCCTTGAGCATCTTGATCACGCCTTCATTCGCGCCGCCATGAAGAGGTCCCTTCAATGTGCCGATGGCGCTGGTGATGGCGGAATACATGTCGCTCAAAGTCGCAATCGTGACGCGCGCAGAAAACGTTGAGGCATTCATGCCATGATCCGCATGCAGCACGTAGCACATATCCATTGTGCTTACCTTTTCCTCGGACGGCTTCTCGCCATCAATCATATAGAGGAAATTGGCTGCTTCTCCGAGGGTCGCGTCTGGATGAACCAATTCTTTGCCCTGACGCGCGCGATGAAAATACGCAGTGATGATCGGGATCTCCGCAATGAGCTTGATCGCCTTTTCGCGGTTTGCATCCATGCTGTCATCATCGGCATCAGGATCGTAACAACCCAGCGCGGAGATGCCGGTGCGAATCGCGTGCATCGGCGGGGTATCTTTCGGCAGCCCCTGGATCATGTTGATGACGCCTTGAGGCAGATCGCGATGGCCTGCCAGCACCGACTTCAGTTCCTGCAATTCCGTTTGGTTCGGCAGATGCCCATAGTGCAGGAGGAAAACCACTTCTTCGTAAGAAACTTTGCCCGCCAGTTCGTTAATGTCGTAGCCGCAGTAGATCAATTGACCAATATCACCGCGGACGTCGCTCAGTGTTGTTTTTGCTGCAACAACACCTTCCAAACCTTTTGCTGCCGTAGAAGAACTCATTTATAAGAAGGAATAGTTTAAACTAAAAAAACCGAGTGCCAATCTAGGTAACGCAGAAATACGCGTCAACGGTTTTCCCCGAAAACTCACGTTATGTGTGCAAAATAGCAAAATTTGTTTGCCGCCTGAGGCTGGTTTACCTTGAATTCACTCGACCGACTCATGCAAATTCTTTTTTCTAATGAGGTGGATTTCAGCGCTAATCGTTTTCTTCTTTGTCCTGACGACTGCATTGGCGCAACCCTCCCTTAAAAATGTTGAGCGAATCACTATTTCGGGAACCGAATACGTCAGAATCAAAGACTGGGCGCCGGCAGCGGGATTAACCGTGAGCTGGATCAAGCGAGACGAGCAACTGCTCATGACGAATCGCTGGTGCAAAATTGAGCTGAAAGTGAAATCGATCATGTCGCGATTCAACGGGCTTGACGTCCGGCTGTCACTCCCGGTGATTTCACGAGGCGGCGGCATTTACATTTCACGCATTGATCTGGATAACACTCTGCATCCCCTGCTCTTCCCGCCGAAGAACGCCGCGAACAAAAAAATCAATGTGATCTGCATCGATCCGGGCCACGGGGGGAAAGACACCGGTAAAATCGATAAACTGCACCATGAAAAAAGATATACCCTGCTTCTCGCTGAAGAAATTGCACAGTTGCTGAAACAACACGGGCTGAAAGTAATCTTCACACGCAGCCGGGATGAAACTCTCGGACTTCCCGAGCGCACGGCAATTGCCAATCGCCATGGGGCTGATCTCTTTCTCAGCCTCCATTTCAATGCCGCCAGCAGCCGCTCGGTACGTGGCGCAGAAATTTATGCAATGACCCCGGCTGGAGTGGAGTCGAGCAATTCCGGCCCAGGCAAATCCGGTACTGGGAACTATACCGGGAACCAAAACAATGAAAAAAACATGTTACTCGCCTACAATGTTCAGCGCGCCATGTTACGCGGCACCGGACTCGAGGACCGCGGAATCAAACGAGCGCGTTTTGAAGTCTTGCGCTCTGCGAAGATGCCCGCTGTCCTGATCGAAGGCGGGTTTATGTCCAATCCAGACGAGGCCCGCAAAATCTACGATCCTGCTTTCCACAAAAAACTGGCCAAATCAATTGTAGATGGAGTTCTAGCCTATCGGAACATCGTGGACGGCAACGCCGCCAGGTGATTCTGGATTCTGGATTCTGGATTGAACGCTGGATACTGTTCCCTCCTGCCAACTAATCTTTGACCTCCAGCCAACCGTATCTACACTCGCGCGCATGAGTATCGTTACAAAAAAGGGTGACACCGGCACGACTGGACTGATGTATAACCGGCGTGTCTCAAAGTGCCATCCGCGTGTTGAAGCCTATGGTACGGTGGATGAATTGAATGCCGCCCTGGGAATGGCGCGCGCAACCGCCCAAAACGACTTCCTCCGCGAGAACTTACTCATCATCCAAAAAGATCTCGTCACAGTAATGGGCGAATTGGCTACCCAGGTGGAAGATCTGGAACGCTACGTAAAAGGGGGTTACTCAATCGTTACCAGCGAACTGACTGCCAAACTCGACAAATTAGTCCAGGAAGTTGAAAGCCAGAACATCTCGTTCAAAGGCTGGGCCACACCGGGTGCCACTCTCAATTCCGGAGCATTGGATGTAGCGCGCACGGTTTGTCGGCGCGCCGAACGCCACACCTGCGCGCTCCAGGAAAGTCAGCAGCTTAACAACCCTGAGATTATCATTTACCTGAATCGCCTCAGCGACACCTTATGGCTCCTCGCCCGCTGGGTTGAAACTGTTCAGCAATAATGTGCTGCTGGCAGTTCGCCACAGCAACCGGGCGATATCAATTCCGTGAATCACCGCTCCGACGATCACTTCCGCGATCTCCACGGTCGCGACTCCATGGATTTTCGATCGGCTCCCCATTGAGCAGTTTATTGAGATTCGCTTCGGTTGAATTAAGCGTCTGGGTGAGCCGTTCGTCCTCTGAAACCTGATTTTTCAAATTTTGAACCACCCCAATCCGGGCGCGAATCACATTCGGATCTGTCGGACTTTCCATACCACCGAAACCACCAACCAACCGCATCACGGCAAAGGATTTCATGCGCGAATCCATATCCGGACTGGTGACAATCTCTGTAAGAAACTGATTCGCCTGCGGATTGTTACCCGCATAATCCAGAATCCGATTTCCAAGAGACATCCGGTCCCAGTTATTTGAAACCGCGCTATTCTTGTAGAGATCATAGAAAGTGGACACCACCTGTTCCCCTTGCGCCTTCGTCAAGTACTGTTGGGCATTACGATTCAACCGTCCGTCTGCGCCAAGCAACATCATCTTGGCATCCGCCAGGAATGAAGTATCGCCATACATGTCGAGGACACCGTAAAGATAGCTTTCGGCCTGTTCATCGAGCCGATTCGGATGATCCATTGCCAGCGGGTTGCGCAGCAGATCGGTCGCGGCAGCAATGGCTATTTCACGATATTTTCCGGGAGCCATCTCCTCCAGTATGCGCGCAAGGTAGGCGACCTCCACCGCACGACCGGTGCTCGCGAGCGTTTCAGCCAAAGTTTCTTCCGCAGCCGGGCTTCCAATATCTTTCAATACATCAAACAAGCCAATGCGCAGGGAAGGGGGCAACGTAAATTCTGTCGGGGGAGCGGAACGCCCTCCTGTCCAACGGCTCCGATCATCTCCGTCTGAACGGCTACTGCGCTCAGAGCCATAATCCAAATCCGTATTTTGAGCGAGAAACGCACGAATTGCTGGAACCGACTGCTCGCTCAACTCGGAAAGGTCTTCGAGTTCATGGATGATCTTACGAATGGTAGCAACGCGTGCGGCACCGGACGGACGTAATTCCATCAGGCGATCCAGAATTTCCTTGGGCGTGCGTCGGGCATTAACGAGCACTTCCTTTGTGACTCGTTCAACCATTGGCTGTTTGCTTCGCTCCAACGCGAGGTCCGATTCAAGCCCTTTCACCCTGGATTGGAGCTCCTGCTCCAATTGGGCATGCTCCCGCTTAAGCACTTCGTTTTGTTTCGCTGAAATGTAATAGGCCATGCCAAAACCGAGGCCGCATGCCACCAAGATAGAAAGGACAGTTTTCATGATTACTCAATGCAGAGGAACAAAACCTCCACTATTCTGACGAAAAGCTCTCCCAAGTGTTACAAAAAAGCTAGGGTGGGTTTATTCCCTCTCCGTCTCGCGCCAGGAAATGGCCACTCGGTCGAACCTGCAGACACACCTTCCAACGTTGGAAGGTCACTCGGTCGAACCCGCAGACACACCTTCCAACGTTGGAAGGTCACTCGGTCGAACCCGCAGACACACCTTCCAACGTCGGAAGGTCACTCGGTCGGACCCGCAGACACACCTTCCAACGTCGGAAGGTCACTCGGTCGGACCCGCAGACACACCTTCCAACGTCGGAAGGTCACTCGGTCGAACCCGCAGACACACCTTCCAACGTCAGAAGGCCACTCGGTCGAATCCGCGGACACACCTTCCAACGTCGGAAGGTCACTCGGTCGGACCTGCAGATATGCCTGCGCAGGGGGTGGTGCGAGCCGTAGGATTGATTCATTGTAAGTGGCTGATTTGTAGCTGTTTGGCCCTGGACTGAGTATATATTACGGTTTCCAAGGTATCGTTCGGTGCAAAAGGCTTCTCGCCGGAAGACTTTCGTGGAAAACATCAGGAAAGCGGTTTTTGGAAAATAATGCCCGAAGGAACATCCTGTGGGGGCGGATTCGGGAAATCATGTGCAATCGATAACAGAAGAAGCACTACCGGACCGGGCACAAAAGCGCGAACATCCCCGGGAAAACGAGGGAGAGAGTGGGATTACGGCCATTCTCCGCGAAAAAAACAAAAAAGATTGTTCATTTCCGGTGAAACTCATAGAAAGAGCCAGTGAAACCCTCCGGCAGATGCCCCAAGTGCGGTTCCCAGGATATTATTGCTGATGCCAAGGCGGTTGATCGAAATGACGCGGGTTGGAGCGACTCGACCATCGCCACTTATGCCAAACCAGATGCCTTGATCTTCAGAGAAAGGCAAACCACTGCGGTTTCCGCCTGGGTCTGCGCCGAGTGCGGTTTGGTAGAATATTACGCTGACGATCCCAAAGCCATCAAGTTGCCTGACTGAACTAAAATTTTACAACGATGCGAAACAGCCTAATCATTTGCTTACTGTCCAGTGCCCTCGCCTTTTCCGTTTGCACGGATGCCACGGCGAGAGAATTAAAGTTGAAGAAAACCGGCGAGTCAGTCGTTGACGCGGAGGCGCTTCATTTCACCGGCGGCACCTGGGGCAATTGCGTTAATGGCCAGAGTTTCCAGCAAAATGCAGTGGAAACGTTCAACGGTTTTCAATACGCCACCTATTATGATGCAGCGCGCCGGTTGTGCGTCGCACGGCGTTCGCTGAAATCGTCGGAGTGGGAAGTGATTCGTTTCAACGATTATCATTTTAAAGGGAACAACACGCATAACGTCAGCGTGATCGGTATTTCACCGCGCAACGGCGCCATTCATCTCTCTTTCGACCATCACGGGCATCCCCTGCACTATCGCGTGTCGCGTCCGGGAGTGGCTTCGCGGCCAAAACAATTTGCGTGGACGGCAGATTTGTTTGGCGAAATCACCAGTGAACTTGAGCCGGAAAAGAAATTGTTGCGGGTGACTTACCCGCGATTTCTGCGGACGCCCAAAGGTGACTTGCAGTTCGGCTGCCGGATCGGTGGCAGTGGTAACGGCGATAAGTGCCTGGCGGATTATGATTCGAAGTCCGGTCAATGGAGCGGTTTCGGCGGGTATGCCGGCGGCAAAGGAACCTACGGGGCAGCATCCATCTCGCGGAACGCCTATCTGAACGGGCTGACTTACGATCGCAAAGGTCGCCTGCACGTGACCTGGTGCTGGCGTGAGACGGGCAATCCGATGACCAATCACGATCTGTATTACGCCTGGAGCAAGGATCTGGGGAAGACGTGGCTCAACAATGCCGGCCAGACGATCGGCGAACGCGGGAAAGAATTGGTGACACTCGATTCGACCGGCGCGCGAGCCGTCGAGATTCCAATGAACCGCGGGTTGATGAACGCAATGACGCAGGCGACCGACAGCCGTAATCGCATTCATATCCTCACGTTTCATTTACCGGACAACATTCCCGAACAAACTGACTGGAATTCCACGCGACCCAAGACGCACTACTTCCATTATTGGCGCGATGACAAAGGTGTGTGGCAACGGAATGAAATGAACTTCACGGGAAGCCGGCCGCAGCTTTGGTTCGATAAGAACGACAATGCCTATATTGTCTTCGTGGGAGACCGGTATAATCCATCGCCAAATCTTTCCATCGCCGCCGCAAGCGCAAAAAGCAAGTGGAACGATTGGAAGGTGATCCATGAACAAAGAGGGCCGTTCACCGGTCAACCACAGGTGGATCGTTACGCCGGGCCGAATGTCTTTTCCATCTACATCCAGGAAGAGCCGAAGAACACGGAAGTCGGGTTCAGTCCGCTCAAGGTAATCGATTTCAGGCCCGAATGAGCGGGTAACACAGAGAAATGGGGAAGCTCGAATGACGAAGTCTGAATAGCGCGATCAGCCTTCGTTCATTCAAACATTCTTTCGTCATTCGGATTTAGTCATTCGTCATTCCACCCTCCCTCTTATGTTCAAGAATTCGGGGCCAAAACAAATATCAAAATAACCCTTGCTATACCGGAGAGGCGCAACGACAGTGGCAAAACATTAGAGCCGGTTAGAGTTAAGATTTGGTAGATCGTCAATTGGAGTTATTCAGTGTGATGGTTTGAAACCCGAGGGTCGGGAACACTTCTCTTCTTCAGCAGTCTTCTAGTTTAGAAAAATAATTAGTATGAGTAAGAAAATATTTGTTGGAAACCTTTCCTTCAACACCACTGAAAACGATCTGCAAGACGCTTTTGCAGCACACGGCACAGTTACAGAAACAAACCTGATGATGGACCGTATGACCGGTCGTCCTCGTGGTTTCGGATTCGTCACCATGTCCAGCAGCGATGAAGCGGATGCCGCTATCAATGCTTTGAACGGTGCGGATCTCGATGGTCGCGCATTGACCGTCAATGAAGCGCGTCCGCGCGAAGACCGTCCTCCGGGCGGCGGTGGCGGCGGTGGTGGTGGTTACCGCGGCGGTGGTGGTGGTGGTGGTGGCGATCGTGATCGCAGTTCTTCACGTCGCTATTAATTTATAGCGTCGCTTTCACGGGGAGGTTCCATTTGGAACCTCCCTTTTTTTTGTTTGCGAAATAACTTTTATCCCAATCTTCTCCCCGCTGATGATGACATTCTTTTTTTGGTGCTCCATTGGAGCTGCCGCCGCAGTGGTGTTTGCCTCTGTTTTCGAATGGACGCTGCATCGCTATATCATGCACAAACCGTTGGGTAAGTTTCGCTACCCCTTCGAAAGTCATGCATTGATTCATCACCGCATTTTTAAAGCCGACCATACTTATCACCTCGTGAAGGAGTCGGATAAGAAAACAATTCCAATGGCCTGGTGGCATGGACCTGTCCTCGTCGGCTGCTGTCAGTTGCCGTTTATCATCTTCGCAATTTTCTCACAGAAGTGGGGTGTCTTCTGCGGCGCAGCCGTGGCCTTTACCATCTATTTTTCCGCTTACGAATACCTCCATTGGTGCATGCATTTGCCACGGCAACGGCATGTGGAGCGTTCCGGCATTTTCTTTCGTCTGAATGGCCATCACCTGTTGCATCACCGTTACATGCACAAAAATTTCAACGTAGTGCTGCCATTGGCGGATCTCCTCTTCGGAACACTGATCCTGCGTTCCAAAGTGGCTTTCGCCCAGGCAAAGGGTGATGCGGTGCCAGATGTGCAACCGCGTAATTGCAACGCGTAAACTGTTGAGGGCCGTCCGACTGCTCTATAGATCCCCCTCAGGTGGGGGATCTTTTTTACCGGACACGGAGGCTTTCCCTTTGTTCCTGGCTGGCCTGCCTGGTGTTGCATCCGGTTCTGCCCGTTCGGCGACAGGTTCAGCGTTGATTTTGGGGAGAAATTTACCGAGATTCTTTTTCACTTTGGCGAATTCTGACTTACTGGCTACGTTGATCCATTCGTTTACATCGGTTTTCTGGTTGTAGAGTTCCTCGGACCCATCGGCATAACGGATGTAACGCCAGTCTTCTGTGACGATGGCATGATTGTTTTGTAAGTAGGTCACGATTGCCGGTTGTTTCCACTTGGCTTTTGGATTGGCGAGCAGCGGCTTGATGCTGATGCCTTCAGCGTGTTTCGGCACGGGGGTTCCAGTCAACTCGCAGATGGTTGGATAAAGACTCGTAACATCCACAGCCCGATCGCACCTGGTGCCGGGCCTGGTAAGGCCGGGAGCGACCCAGATCATCGGAATGCGGGTGGATTGCCGCCACAACGCGGATTTGGCCCAATGCTCTTTCTCGCCGAGATGCCAATCATGGTCGCTGATGAAGATAACAATAGTGTTGTCACGTTCCTTGGATTTCTCCAGGGCATCAAGCAGACGGCCGATCTGCGCGTCCGCGTAGGAAACGGAGGCGAGATAGGCGCGGACACGGTCCTTCCAGATGCCACCTTTTACGAGTGCGGCATGGACATTACGATTGGCGAAGCGCAGGCCAGCAGCGGGCACATCGTCCAGATCGTTGGTGAGGACTTGCGGAAGTTGCAGGGTTTCCAATGGGTAGAGATCGAAATACTTCTTTGGCACATCCCATGGGGTGTGCGGACGGTGGATGCCACAAACCATGAAGAAGGAGTTGTCGTTCTTGCGCGGTTCGTTCAACTGTTCGATGCACCAGGAAACGCTTTTGTAATCCACCAATTCGCTTTCATCCCGCTGTTCGTTGAATGGCTCGGCCGGTTTGCCTTCCGTGAACATGCGGTAACCGAACGGTCCCGGGCGACGGTTCGCCGGATGCCTTGGAAGAGTGTCGTCAGTGGAATAGTCCACCTTGTCCCAGTCTTCGCTGCGATATTGCTTGTAGTGATAAATCTTTCCTGCGCCGAGGGAGGTATAGCCGAACCGGCGGAGGTAATCGTTAATGAACACGCCACGCGGGATCTCGGGCATCACAAACTGATGATTGTGGTAAATGCCAGTAGTGGAAGGGCGTTGCCCACTCATAAACGAGGCGCGCGAAGGATTGCATACCGGCGCGGAGACCTGGGCATTCATAAACGTCATGCCGCGTGCCGCAAGTTTGTCCAGGTGCGGCGTTTGCACCTGAGGATGGCCTTTCATCGGCCCGATCCAGTCATTCAGGTCATCAGCGATAATGAGCAAAACGTTGGGTTTGCTGGTTTCAGAGGCTGCTCTCGCAATCGAGGGCAGGCAGAGGCTGACGACAGGCAGGGTGAGTATGAGTAGAAGCTTTGTGCAGATCTTTTGCATGTTATGTGATATACACAAAGAGCCAGCGAGCACGGCAATGGTTACAAAGGGTCCAGTGGCGCGGAACTGGAGGCGACAAAAGGACGTTGCTGTGAAAGAGTTGTGATTTGTCACAAATTACCTCTTGCTTCCTAAAAACTCCCAACCTATATTTCGCGCTCTTTTCAGAAAAAGAAGACTTTATTTATGCGACGACCAAAAGGTATTAAGACGAGAAAGGCAGTGGCCAAGCGTTTCAAGATCACTGCAACTGGAAAAATTTTGCGTTCCAGCGCTGGCAAACGCCATTTGCTGCAATCTAAAAACGCAAAACGCCGTCGCAAACTGGCGGGCACAACCCTTGTGCATGAACGAGATCAGTATAAGATCCTCCAGAACCTGCCGTTCAGCCATCGCGGTTAACCCTCTTCGAATTTCACTCAGCTAACACTATGCGCGTAACAAATTCTCCAGCTTCCCGTAAACGCCGTATCCGGATGATCAAGGCCGCTAAAGGCTACCGGATGCGCCGCTCTAAACTCTACCGCTACGCTTCCGACGCGGTGGATCATGGTCTGCAATATGCCTATCGTGATCGTCGCGTTAAAAAGCGCACGTTCCGCTACCTTTGGCAGGTACGTATCAATGCCGCTGCTCGCGCCGCTGGCATGACCTACAGCCGTTTCATCGAAGGTTTGAAAGCGGCAGGTTGCGGTCTGGATCGCAAGGTTCTGGCTGATCTCGCCGCAACTGACAGTGCTGCATTCACCAACCTCGTCGGCATTGCCCAACAGGGCCTGCTGAACAAGGCTGCTGAAAAAGCTGCCAAGTCTTAACTTTTTCCTGTGTTGTTGTTGGCAAGGCGTGAGGCAACTCACGCCTTGTCTATTTTTTCCAGTTCTTCCCACCGGGCGTAGAGCACTGCCATTTTACCCTTCGCCGCCTCCTGATCTGCATTCACCTGGGCATGTTGCTCATGTTTTTTGTAGAAGTCAGGTGATGTCAGCACCCCGTCAATCCGGGCCACTTCCTGTTCAGCTTCCATGATGGCGTCCTCCATTCCGGCCAGTTCCATTTGCTCTTTGTAGGTCAGCTTACGCGTTTTGCCCGCAGATTTTTTCCCGTCGTCCCGGTTGCCTGAAGTTCCTTTCGCGGATAACTGCGAGGCGGAAGCTGCCTTGGCAGCAGCCTGTTTTTTCTCAAAGTAATAATCGTAGTTCCCAACGCTGTGGACAACCTTTCCTTCGCCTTCAAAGATGACCATCTGGTTGCAGACACGATTCAAGAAATAGCGATCATGACTGACCACCAGCACGGAGCCCTGGAAAGAAATCAATGCTTCCTCCAGAACGCGGAGCGTGGCGAGATCAAGGTCATTCGTCGGTTCGTCGAGCACGATGAAGTTGCCGCCGTTTTTCAAAATGCGTGCGAGGAGCAATCGGCTCCGCTCACCGCCGGAAAGGTGTCTTACCTGTGTGGTGATGCGATCGTCACTGAAGAGAAAACGTTTCAGGTAAGCTCGCACGGAAAGTTTGTGGTCGCCGAATTCCACCACGTCACTCCCCTGCCCTAACTCGTCATAAACCGATTTCTCGGGATCCAACTGCAAACGGCTTTGGTCCACGTAATTGAATTTCGTCAGTTCGCCAATTTTCACCGTGCCCATGCTCGGCTCCAACTGGCCGATCATAATTTTCAGCAATGTCGTTTTGCCAAGGCCGTTACGACCGGCAATGCCCACCTTGGTTCCCTTTTCGAATTTGAACGTGAGATTTTCAAAGAGGGTTCTGCCGCCGAGTTCCATGCCCACATCTTCCAAATCAACCACACGGTTCCCCAACGGTTGTGGCGGCGGAATAACCATATCCACAGCCATCTCCTTTACCGGTGGGCCCTGTGATTCTATTTCGAAAAAGCGGTCGAGCCGGATTTTGCTTTTCGTAGTCCGCGCTTTAGGCCCGCGGCGCACCCACTCAAGCTCCTTTCGGAGGAAACCCTGGCGCACATCTTCCTGTCGCTCTTCGGCAGATTGGCGTTCTGCCTTGGAAATCAAGTAATCGGTATAATTGCCTTCGTAGGAATAAATTTTTCCGTTGGCGACTTCGACAATGCTGGTGGTGATCCGATCCAGGAAATAGCGATCATGTGTCACAACCAGGAACGCGCCCCGGAAGCCAAGCAGATATTCGATCACCCATTCAATTGCTTCGGGATCGAGATGATTGGTCGGCTCATCCATGATCAACAAGTCCGGTTTCGAAACGAGCGCTTTGGCCATCGCGATACGGCGCTTTTCGCCGCCGGACAGGTTGGTGATCATCAGATCGCCCTCTGGCGCGTTCAAATGGGATAATGCCTCTTTGATACGATAATCCAGATTCCAGCCGTCCAGCGCCTGAATGCGATGCTCCAGGTCGTCGGCACGAGTGGAATGTCCAGGGAGCGTTTCGTATTCAGCAATCAAATCCAGCAAATGCTGCGCGCCGCAGCGGACGTTCTCAAAAACAGTCTTTGATTCATCCAACGTGAAATCCTGCGAAAGGTAACCGATCACCAAATCGCGCGAACGAACGACCGCGCCGCTGTCCGCCTGCATCAGCCCTGCGAGAATCTTCAGGAATGTCGATTTGCCCGTCCCGTTGCGTCCAACCATCCCGATACGATCACCTCCATGGATTGAGAGCGATGCTTTATCGAGGATGTTTTGCCTACCGAAATTGATGACAATCTCACTGGCTGAAATAAGGGTTGCTGCTGATTCTTGGCGACTCACGAGCGGAGAACCTGCATTAGTATGCGAAGAATTCAAGCTTAGGCGGATTGAGTGCTCGCAATTTCTTTTCGAACTGCACAAAGTCAGACTCATGGATCCCCGCCATGTTTCGCGTCGTAGATTTCTATGGCAATCCAGCGCGCTGACCGCCCTCGCTGCCACGCCTCTCAATGGATTAAGCCAAACTGCGGAAGACGCTCTCGGTGCAGAAGACGCAAAGCCGCCGACAACCACGGACAAGAACACGCAATATGTGAGAGTTCTATTGCGCGAAGCAGATGGCGCCCCGCTCGAAAAGGAACGTGTCACCACGTTGCACGCCCGCGATCTGCCGAATGATCCATTGCCCCAGACCATCATTGGTGCCGAAGGACGCGTCAGGATCGCTCTCGCGCAGGAAGCCTTGCAGGTGAGCGCACGCTTGAAGGTGCCCGGCTTTGGTGAAGTTTATTGCTATGCAGACAATGGCGGCAAAGGGTTTACCCAGGTGAAAAACGTCGAGTTCGTGGTGGATGCGGCGGAAACACGTCTGCGTCGTGTCCGAGAGGCTGCACTCGAATTGAAAGGTCTCAGAATCACGGACGATGCGGTATTCCAAAAACATCTTGAGCAAGCTTCCCGACCAATACCGACGACGACAGGCGCAGCACAAACTGCTGCCGCTTACGAAGCGTTGTCGCACGGACTTCATGCTGGCGAACAACTCACCATGCTCGCCGCTCAACAGCGGATAGCGAAATTCAGCGTGCCCCGCAAAGATTTCCTTTTCGGCTGCCTGGGTTCGGGTTGGCAACGCGGCGGCGAATGGGAGAAACGATTTGTTGAAGCATTCAATTTTGCCACTGTCAGTTGGTACACGTGGAAGAATGAGCAACCACAAAGTGAACGAATCGATTACTGGCGCCAGGATCAATCGTTGCAGTGGGCCTTGGATCGCAAGATCGTGCCGAAAGGATTTGGCTACGTTTACATGAGCAACGGCGCAATGGCGGAATGGTTTCGCACCTGGACATGGGACCGTGTGCTGCCGGAATACAAACGCATCGTCGAAGAGACCACCCGCCGTTATCACGGTCGAATGCCTTACGTGGAGGTGATCAACGAAGCACACGACAAAGCCAATATCTTTCGTTTTTCACAGACCCAGGTTCTGGAACTGACCCGCGAAGCCTGCGATGCGGCCCGCCGCGGCTCCGCCACCATCAAACGCCAGATCAATCACTGCTGCATGTGGGCCGAGTATGCAAAGCGCCCCAACACCGATGGAACCCGGCGTTGGTCGCCTTTCCGTTATTTAACAGACTGCGTGAAATCGGGCGTCGAGTTCGAAACTATCGGACTGCAACTTTACTATCCGCAGCACGATTTGTTTGAAATCGAACGGATGCTCCATCGTTTCACTGCTTTTAAGCGGCCCATTCACATCACGGAGATCTCCTGCAATTCTGCCGAGGGTCTGGATCCCGCCAGCATGCGCCCGAACAGCCTGGTGCCACCATGGCATGGTCCATGGACGGAAACGCTCCAGGCAGACTGGATGGAGGCCATTTATACCCTTTGCTACAGCAAACCGGAGTTCCAGGCGATTGGCTGGTGGGATTTGTCTGATTCCGGCGGACATTTCTGGCCCCATGGCGGATTGCTGCGCGGCGATTTCACTCCCAAGGAGAGTTACCATCGTTTGTTGAAATTGCAGAAGCAATGGGGTGTGTCAAAGTAAGCATAGCCAGCAGACCGAATTTCGTGACAGTATTCGACTGAATTCAAATTTTCCATTTAACGTCTAGAAGAGATCAGGATGAATAATCATCAACCCAATTCTGAACATTTGGCACTGAATCGACGGCAGTTTTTAAGCCGTTGCGGAATGGGCATGGGCACGCTAGGCCTGGCAGGTTTATTCGACAGCATCGGAGGCCTGAGTTCATCCGCCCATGCAGCCGTTTCAGAACTTTCACCAGTCGCTCCCAAAGCCCCTCATTTCGCAGGCAAAGCAAAGCGAGTCATTCATATATTCGCGAATGGCGGTCCATCACACATTGACACCTTCGATCCCAAACCAGCGTTGGAACGTTACGCCGGCCAGATGTTGCCGATTGCGAACCTGAAGACCGAACGCAAGACTGGCGCTTCATTTCCTTCCCCTTTCAAATTTCATAAACGCGGCCAAAGCGGTATCGAAGTCAGCGAACTCTTCAATTCTGTCGCAGAAAGCATCGATGACATTTGCGTGATTCGTTCGATGCATGCAGATGTCCCGAATCACGAACCGTCTTTGATGTTGATGAATTGTGGCGAAGCGCGCTTGCCTCGTCCGGCGCTCGGTTCGTGGGTGACTTACGGACTCGGCAGTGAGAATCAAAACCTCCCTGGGTTCATCTCCATGTGTCCGTTCGGTTACCCGATCCAGGAATCGCAAAACTGGCAGTCCGGATTTCTGCCCGGTATTTTCCAGGGCACCTACATTGATACGCAGCACACGCGCATTGAGAAGTTAATCGAAAATATTCAGAACAATTTCACATCGCAGAAGGAACAACGCTCCCAACTTGACCTGCTGAAACAGTTGAATGAACGGCATGCCAAAGCTCGGCAGCAGGATCCGCAATTGGAAGCGCGCATTCAATCCTTCGAACTCGCCTATCGCATGCAGATGGATGCGACCGACGCCTTCGATATCTCGCAGGAACCCGAGCACATCCACAAAATGTACGGCGATGGCGTCCATGGCCGACAACTTCTGATCGCTCGTCGTTTGATCGAACGGGGCTCTCGTTTTATCCAGGTCTGGCATGGCGCGGGCCAACCCTGGGATAGTCACGATGATTTGTTTGAACAGCACACGAATCTTTGTCGCGAGGCAGATCAGCCGATTGGCGCCTTGCTGAAAGATTTAAAACAGCGCGGAATGCTCGAAGATACCCTTGTAATCTGGGGTGGTGAATTTGGCAGGACGCCAACCGTTGAGTTACCGACACCCGGCGCCAACGCGGGAAAAATCAACGGGCGCGACCACAACAATCACGGCTTCACCATGTGGATGGCTGGCGGCGGGGTGAAGGGCGGTCATATCCACGGTGCCACCGATGAATTCGGGTTCGCTGCCACGGAAAAGAAAGTTCACGTTCACGATCTCCACGCAACGATTCTCCACCTGCTCGGTTTCAACCACGAAAAACTAACCTTCCGCCATGCGGGAAGAGATTTCCGTCTGACGGATGTGCATGGGAATGTGGTGAGGGAAATTCTCGCGTGAGGAATTGTTAACCTAAATCCGGCAGTTACTTAACCGCTAATCTGCGCTAACCAACGCTAATCCAAGAATTTGCGGGGAAAACAGCCTGGCAAATAAACCACTTACCGGGTGAAGTCTTTGTCTCACGTAACCGCTTCTCCATTAGCGACTATTAGCGCAGATTAGCGGTTAAACTGCGGTTTTTAGGGTTAACGGAGGCGCGGCGTAACCGCGAGGTGGTTCGTCCTATCCAGAGTTCTGGTCTGTGCAAAGCATCAGCGGTCAATCCTTCGACACATCCGCGCACCGGCCAGAAAAGCTTTTGTTACTTCGGCCTTAGCAGAATCGCCTTCTTGGTCGTGCCTTCGACTTCGACACTTTGCGTAACGATATCCGGATCATCCTTCAGCGCCTGATGCACCACACGGCGATCGAAGGCGTTAAGCGGTTCCAGCTCAACAATATCTCCCCAACGACGCACCTTCTCTGCCGCTTCCTGTGCTTTCTTGATCAGCGCATCACGGGCCTGGGTGCGATAGCCACCCACATCCACGGTGACCTTCGGCGATTCCGGATCTTCCTTATGCACCAACCTGTTCGTCAGATACTGCATGTCTGCCAGCGTCTGACCCTGCCGCCCTATCAAACGGCCGGGATCATCTGTTTTCACATCGAGAAACAAACCGTCTTCCGTCGGGACCTCTTCCACCGTGGCGTCAAAGCCGAGCGTTTTGAGCAGTGTTTCGAGCGTTACCTTGGGTTGTGCAGCCATAAGCTATTTCTTTTTTTTCTTTTGTCCGGACCAAACAAATTTTGTCGGTCTCGATTTCGGTGTCGTTGTCTTAGTGACATCCACCGCTTTGGTCAGTTTCATTTGAAGAATCGTTAAAAGATTCTGAACCGTCCAGTAAAGAGTCAAACCAGCCGACATCTTATAAAGGAAGAACAAGATCATCAGCGGCATGTACTTCATGATCTTCTGCTGCGTTGGGTCCATGCCCGGAGCCATCGGAGTCGTGCGCGCCTGCCACAGCATCGTTACCCCCCAGATCACCGGGAGAGGATTGATCGGAAATCCAGCAATGTAACCAATCGTATCGGCCTGGGACAAATCACAGGCCCAGAGGAAACTGACATCGCGCAATTCAATCGCGCTTCGGAGCATCTGGTAAAACCCGATGAAAATTGGAATTTGAATGACCATCGGCAAGCAGCCACCCAGCGGACTAACCTTATGCTCCTTCATGAACTCCATGAGTTTCATGTTCATCTTGCGCGGATCTTCCTTGTATTTCTCCTGGAGCGCCTTCATTTGCGGCTGCAACAACTGCATCCGCTTCATCGACTTCGTGCTCGCATTGGTGAGCGGCCAGAAAATCAGCTTGATTAAAATGGTGATCAGGATGATCGCAATTCCGTAGCTCACACCCCATGAATGAAACTTGTTCATCGTGAGCAACAGCCCCTGGGCGACCCATTTGAAAAATCCGAAATCCATGACCGCATCGAGATTGTTGCCAAAACGCGCGCCAAGCCGGGCCAGTAGATTATATTCTTTGGGGCCTGCGTAAATCTGGAAAGAATTCTCCAACGCATCGCCCGCATTCAAAACCGCTGCCGGATAAATCAACGTCGTTTCCAACCCATTCGTGATCGCTTTATAATTGCTCGCAACCATTTCCTGGCCATGCGCCAACTCCACCCGGCGGGAGATGATCTGGTTGGCAGGCTGGCTTGGAACAGTGGCAATCGTGAAGAACCGGTTATGCACCGCACCCCAGACAACATTACTGGCACCCGCCGGCGACACATACTCGGTGCGCCCCGATCCACCACCGCAACCGAAGCCGGTGCCAAAGGCGGAATTAACATGCTCTGCATCAGAGCCGTCGTACCAGAAAACACCCATTTCCATTCCCTGATCATGGGCACTCATCGGGGTCGAAGTGCCGACCACCAATTCGCGTGACGAAAGTTGCAGCGGTTCTTTGGAGCGATTTTCGATCCGGACATTCGCCTTCACGAGATAATTAGTGGAAAGCTCGAAGGTCTTGATGATCTGCAACCCGTTCCCGAGAGGCCTTTCGGCGCGCACCCCAGTACCGGTTTTGGTCAGGTTATAAACTTCTTTACCAGTCAATCCGCTGCCCATCATCGCCAACACCGGCACACGAGCGCCTGTATTCAAAGTCGCAGGCTGACGTTCCGCGGGCACTTTACGACCGCATTCGATATCAGCGCGATACCCCTGCAGCTCAATCAATTTCAGTCCACCGCCATGAGAAGTGAAGACGTAGCGACCATTCTCGTTGGTGAGAGTGATCGTTTCTTCCGGCGCATCTTCACTCTTTAACGGCGTGGCGATGCTGACTTCTGCCCCCGGTTCCGTGGGCCGAGTTTTGAAACTAATATCGTTCGTCGCCGTGCTCACCAGGTCCGTGTCCGGCTTTGGTGGTGGCGGATAAAAATGATTGATGAGCTTCGGCCAGAAGAGAATGAGGGCAAACGAAGCAACGAGAACAATAATGGCTTTACGATCCATGAAATTAAATTGAGCGGGAAATTGAGTTCAAATTGGGAGGAACAGGATCATGCCCGCATCCGCCGAAGGGATGACAACGGCATATCCTCTTGATTGCAAGCCAGGTTCCGGAGATTGGCCCGTGCGTTTTAAGAGCCTCGATTGCGAACTGAGAACAACTGGGAGTGTAACGGCAACCACTCATCGGCCCGAAGAAAGCGACCAGCAACGGGGAGACCGTCCGCTGATAAATTCGGATGACGAAAATTAAAATGTCCCTGAGAAAGTTCACTTGGGCTTCTTGAGCAACCGCGCACGTCGCATTGCTTCCAGGAAATCTACTTCCACGCCCGCCAGTTTTTTGCCGACAATGGAATTCCGCGCGATCAATACCAAATCAATTGGTCTCTCAAAATCGTGCTGATGCAACCGGAAAGTTTCACGCAAAAGACGCCTTGCTCTCGCCCGGGCCACCGCTCCGCCGATCTTGCGCGATGTAATCAACCCCACGCGCGAAGGAGAATCCGAGGAAAGCGGAACCCAATTTGCAATCAGGCAACCAACCACGACCCGCTGTCCCTCAGCGCGCGCCCGCGCGAAATCACGTCCTAATTTGATCCGACGCGACTGCGTCAGGCGCAACCGACCCGATTCCTCGGGCATGTTAAGCCTGCACCATCCGCTTGCGGCCGATGCGGCGGCGGTTCGACAAAATGGCTTTACCGGCTTTGGTGGAGTTACGCTTACGAAAACCGTGTTGGCGCTTGCGTCGAATCTTCGATGGTTGATAGGTGCGTTTCATTTTCTGCTTCTTCTTTAAATTCGCGAAATACCCGCGATTTCGAAGTTCGAGAAGATAACGGGCGAAGTTCGAGTGTCAATTGCCACTTTTGGTTCTTTGCAGGTAATTTTTTACCTGAGCGAGAGCTATTCAGTACAAAAACGGCAAACGGACACAGCGCGGCGAAGCCGCAATCAAGGTAGGACAGGCATCTTGCCTGTCCCGGGTGCAGGTGGGCAAGTGGGTAAGTGGACAAGGACTCGCCGCCAAGAGAGAACGTTTATGGTTCACCCGCTAAATGAAAGAAAAAGTGCGTCCTTTTCAGTCATAAACGCCTTCTTTTACGTTTTTTTGCAGCATTCCAAATGCGGTTTTTTTAAGGAAAGGCTGGCCCTTGTTTTCCACTAGCCCGAATGCCTCCTTGGTTGGGAACGTTTTGGGCACGAACAGCCCCGACGTCAGCTTTTTTCGCTCTCCAAAATAATTTGGAGCCCTAAAAAAGGAAATTCTGGCGCTCCAAAATAATTTGGAGCCCTGAAAAAGGAAATTCTAACGCTCCAAAATAATTTGGAGCCCTAAAAAAGGAAATTCTAGCGCTCCAAAATAGTTTGGAACTCTGAAAAAGGAAATTCTAGCGCTCCAAAATAATTTGGAGCCCTGAAAAAGGAAATTCTGGCGCTCCAAAATAGTTTGGAGGACTAAAAAAGTAATTTTCTGTGCTCCAAAATAATTTGGAAGACCTCCATCGCGTCCATTTATCCCTAAATTCGGCAGTTACTTAACCGCTAATCTGCGCTAACCATCGCTAATCCAAGGGTTTGCAAACAAAAATCCCTGCGATTCATGTCAAAAGATCCGTGTTTATCCGATGCGCGCCCTGTGGTTAACCGAGTTTAACTTCAAACTATCTCGAAGATGGCTTCGATTTCGACGGCGATGTTGCCCGGTAGCGAATTCGCCCCGGCGGCGCTGCGGGCGCCGACGCCATTCTCGGGGCCAAACACCTGGACAAATAATTCACTGCAACCGTTGATCACGGCGGGGTGTTGCTGAAATGTGGTGGTGCAATTGACCAGGCCGAGAAGTTTGACCACGCGTTTGATGCGGTCAAGGCTGCCAAATTCGTTTCGCAATGTGGCGATGATCGCCAATCCAGAGTGGCGCGCCGCGAGTTTGCCGCTTTCAAGGTCGAGATCCGCGCCGATGCAACCGGTGACGCGGGAACCGTCCGGGCGCAGGGGCGCGTGTCCGGAGATGTACACGATATTCCCAACGATCATGGCCGGACGATAAAGGCCGGCCGGTTTCGGGGTCGGTGGCAATTGCAAGTTCAGCCCTGCCAGCCTGCTTTCGTTGGTGTCGCTCATTTGCTGCGTTTGCCGGTTCCAATTGCCTGCTGAGATTCCGGGCGGCGGACCACGAAGAGTGAATTGGCATTGGGCCGTTCGCGATGCTCGGAAGGAATGTTCATAATTTTGCCTTCGATCCAGATCATGGCCGAGGCGCCGCCATCAATGTTCATGGCTTCAACACATTTCCAACTCGCCATCTCGCGGGCCAGCTCGCGGTAAGTCATCCCATCGGAAATACCGGGGCATCTGCCGTCCACGGCTACAAAAAAATAATATTTCTCATTCCAACCCAGCGCCGCGCGCGGATGCCGCTCCTGGTCTTTTGCAATCCTGGCAACTTTCTTGTCCTGCACGAGAACGGGTCCGCCGCCAACAGCGATGGATGGATTGCCCAGGTCAGGCGTTGTCGCAGTTGAGACTTTCAGCATCATGCCCGGTTTAAGTTTGGGCAACTGGGCCATCGCTTCGGGGCCGACAGAGAGGATGATCGACTCTTTGTTCAGCGGTGTGTTGGGTCCGCGTATCTCGCGAATCCGCATATTGCTTTCTTCGCCGACCCGCAACTGGGTGGAACGATCCTTCTTTTCGAGAACGAGTTCGACGCCGTTGGTGGTTCTCGTGGTAAGTCCGGCAAAGTGCGTATAAAGAACCAGCCCTTCATCACTGCGTTCTTCGTTCAGGCCGACTGGCGTTGTGCTTTTATCCGGCCAGGTGATCTGAAACTGTGACGAAACAAACGTGATTCGCGGTTGGTTGTCCTTATCGATCCAGAAGGCGGCGGCATCACGGATATTTTGTCCGGGGGCGAAACGATTCGGGGCACTGACCAGTTCTCCATCCATGATGTGCATGCCATGCGGGTCGCCTTGATACGGTCCGATCTGCCATTTAAAAAAATCGCCGTTAATTCCACCGATCACTTTCCCAAGATGTTCCGGAATAAATTGCACCTGGTCGCTGAGCCGGGTTAACCCAATGTATTTTCCACCCGGCAGGGTCGTTACGATCTGGAGGTCGGAATGGTGCCGATCAATGCGCAAAAGATGCACTGACCATGGTATCTCAGGCACTGACTTGTGCAGGTAGGTGATGCCGGGGGAAATTTCCTGCTCGGTGATTCTGGCGTTCTGTGCAAACGCCAAATTAACGACACCGAGCAGGAGAAATGCAAAGCCGAAACGACGGATCGGCATATAACAGAGAAATTAAATTTCGAAATCGACTACAGCAATGTCGTCGATCAGCGGAAGGAACTTCGCTTTAAATTGTTCGTGGTCAGCGTGTGCGAGGTAACCATCGCGAGCTGCGGCATCGTGGAAGGTTACGATGAAACCATGTGTGAAACCCTTGTTCAAGGTTTCCGGGCTGGAGTTCGGGCCAGAGACGTAATCTTCGACGCCCTCAATGTTTTCAGTGACTTCGAGGAGTGCCTCAAAGATTTCATCGATCTGCTCTTCGCTTGTTCCATCTTTAAATTTAACGAGAGCAATGTGTTTAACTTTCGACATGGCGAGACAGTAAATTTTCGATGCAGCAATGTCCAAATAAGTTTTGGAAGAAGTTACACCGGTTCCTGTTGGCTGATACAATGGAAAGAACCGAGTCCCCAAATCAATTCCGTGGAATCAATGCCAATGACGCGATGGTTCGGAAATTCTTTCTGCAAGATGTCCGTCGCCAACTTGTCGTGCTTCGGATGGCGATAGGTGGGAAGCAGAACAATTTCATTCGCAATGTAGAAATTTGCGTAGCTCCCCGGCAAGCGTTGACCTTCGTGCTCAATCAAACCGCACGTTGGAATTTCCACGATGCGCAACCGGTTGCCATCCTGATCTTTTAATGTGCGGAGACGTTTCAGGTTCTCCTGCAGTATCTCGTAATTTTCGTCCGCAGGATCTTTTTCAACGATCGTAACGACTGTCGTTGGGTTCACAAAGCGGGTGAGGTCATCTATATGGCCGTCGGTGTCGTCGCCAATGATGCCGTCGCCCAGCCAAAGGACATTGGTGCAACCGAGATAATCGCAAAGATACTTTTCAATCTCCGTTTTGGAGAGATGCGGATTACGATTCGGATTCAGCAGACAAGCTTCAGTCGTGAGAACGGTGCCGCGACCATTCACTTCGATGGACCCGCCTTCCATCACGATGTTGGGAGAAAACAGCGGCAAGCCTCGCAATTTGGCGACGTGTTGAGGAACGGCATCGTCGAGATCGTAGGGAGGATACTTTCCGCCCCAGGCGTTGTAATCCCAGTCAACGATGGCGCGCGGTGGCGATGCGTCGCCTTGAGGAGCGGGGCGGGACGCCTCTTCTACTTTGTCGCGCACGAGAAAAATTGGGCCATGATCGCGGCACCACGGTTCGTAGGCGGGAAAATGATGGAAGTGAACGCGTTCGAGCGGCACTTTTTCATTTTTCAAAAGGCCGCGAACCCACTCTTCCATTTCGGCATTCCAGACGTTGATGTTGACCTCTTCGACTTTGATGAGTTCGCGGATCAACGCGCCATAGACCGGCGGAACACTTTCATATTTGCCGGGAAAACTGATCCCTTCCGGGCGCGGCCAGGTGAACCAGGTGGAAACATGCGGTTCCCATTCGGCAGGCATGCGGTAACCGAGTTGTTTCGGAGTTGCGACTTCAGTGTTGAGTGTCGAGTTCAAGATAGGAACGGATTAGCACGGATGAACAGAGATGCAATTTTTATCTGAATCGCACAGCCACCCTGGCTGCCCCCGGCGGAGGCGGGGAAAACATCATACTCGTGTCATTTGCTCACGCAAAAACTCGGCAGGCAGGTTGCCCGTTTCACCCACGGCCGATTACGGCAACTTCTCTCCGCGGGCGGCGTTGAGAAGGCGATACCATTCATCCCGGGTGAGTTCGATTTCAGTGGCGCCGACGGCATCCCGGATTCGCTGCGGATCAGTGGAACCGACGATGGGTATAATGTTCGCCGGATGTTTCAATAACCAGGCAAGCGCAATGTTACTTCGACTGACCCCGCGCGCTTCGGCGATGGCGTGAACCGTTTCCTGCAAGTGCGCCGAGACGGTGTGCCTCGGGCCCATGCCGTCAATTTTCTCCGGCGTCCCCAGCACACCGCCACCCAGCGGACTCCAGGCGAGCGGCGTCATTCTTTCGGCCAGACATTGGTCCAGCGTGCCATCTTCAAAAGAGTCCAACCTCGCAAGACTGATCTCCATCTGATGCACGAGGAGCGGCATATGGCAGAATTTTTGCAGCATCGTGACCTGCGACGGGCGGAAATTGCTGACACCAAATTCCTGCACCTTGCCGGCACGCATCAATTTATCGAACGCTTCAGCAACTTCCTCCGGGTTGCAGAGGTAATCCGGGCGATGCAATTGGAAGAGATCAATGGTCTCCACACCGAGGCGTTGCAACGAACCTTCACAGGAATGGATGATGTGCTCGGCTGAAAAATCATAGCGATGCGGCGAATCCGACCATGGCTCCCCCGCTTTGCGAATGCCGCACTTGGTGGCGATGGTGATCCGCTCACGCATTTCGGAATTCTCTTTCAGCGCATGGCAAAAGAGGGTTTCGGCAAGGCCAAGCCCATAAATGTCCGCGTGATCAAACAAGGTATAACCAGCCTCGTAAGCAGCCTGAATGGCTTTCTTGCCCTCAGCCATTGTGTCCGTGGTGAGTTCAGATGGCTGCCCGCTTCCCGCAACGCGCCAGGAACCATAGGCGAGGCGGCTGCTGTACAGGGAACTGCGACCAAGCGAAACGGTTTGCATAAGCTGAATTTAATGCAATTTACAATTTCAGAAAAGCAGGAAAGTCCTGACTTCCGGGTGAATGAAAATTGCGGCACTCTGCGCTCGCTTGGATAAACTAAAGCTCAGTTCCTTTCTACGGAGTCGCTACCTCCTGGCAGTGATCGCCGGGATCATTTACACTGCGGCATTCCCGAAAATTGGCATTGCCGGGCTGGCATGGGTTGCGCCGGGGCTGATTTTGTTTGCGGCCCGCGGAACCAGCGGCAGACAAGCATTCAAAATCGGGTGGTTAGCAGGGTTTTCGGGCTGGATGGTGATGCTTTACTGGCTGCTCTTTATTCCGTATCGCTGGATGGGAATACCTTTTGGACCTGCCCTGGGCTGGGTGGTGCTCAGTGCCTTCCTGGGACTCTATACTGGAATCTGGGTTTTGCTTTGCCAGAGAATTCAAAGTTTAAGGTTCAATGTTCAAGGTTCCACCTGGTTGCAGCGCGCCTCCTGGGCTTTGCTGTGCGCGATTCTCTGGGTGACCATGGAAATGATCCAGGCACGATTCCTTTCAGGTTTTCCATGGATGCTGCTGGGAACTTCACAACATAAAATGACGCCGTTGATTCAGATTGCCTCGGTCACGGGAGTTTATGGTGTGGGATTTGTGATCGTCTGGTTTTCCGTTTCGTTGTTGAACGCAATCAATGTGCTGATCAATAAACCCACCTCGTACCGCAGTTTGATGGCGGAAGTTTTCTTGCCGCTGCTCGTTGTCGTTTCTTTGGTTACGTGGGGATTTTCGCGAATCACGCGATCGATCACTGCAGACGGTTCTGTCCCACGGACAATCCGTATCGCACTCGTTCAACCCAGCATCCCGCAGGAAGTTATTTGGGATGAGGGCGCCATCCCGGAGCGGTTCGAACAATTAATGCGCGTCTCGGAAGCGGCATTGATAGAAAAACCGGACCTGCTCGTCTGGCCGGAAGCAGCGATGCCTGGGTTTTCTGTCGAACATTTCACCGCGATCACCAACATGATCGTCCAAAATAAAGTTTGGATGATCCTGGGCGCGGATGATGCCGAGAGGAAATTGGAAGGAGGCCTCGATGACCTCGATTTTTTCAATGCCAGCTTCCTGTTCAACCCGGAAGGAGATTACGTGGCAAGCTATCGGAAACTGCGCCTCGTGATGTTTGGCGAGTATGTCCCGTTCACACGATGGTTGCCATTCCTGAGATGGTTTACACCAGTGCAAGGCGGCTTCACCCCCGGCAAAGGTCCAGTGCAATTCCAGATGAGCGAACTCGGCGCGCAAACCACGGTTTTGATCTGTTTCGAAGATGTGTTTCCGCATCACACACGTCGTTATGTGGAGGGTGATAGCGATTTTCTCCTGAACCTCACGAACGATGGTTGGTTCGGCCGCAGTGCCGCACAATGGCAGCATGCAATGACCGCTTTGTTTCGCGCCGTTGAGAACGGCACCCCACTGGTCCGATGTACGAACAATGGTTTGACCTGTTGGATTGACGAGTTCGGGCGGCTCCGTGAGTTCCTCGGCCAGAAAACTGGAGATGTTTATTCAGCAGGTTATTTGATCTGCAAAGTACCAGCGGGAAAAAAATATGAGCGAACCTTTTACAATCGTCATGGTGATTGGTTTGGCTGGGCCTGTGTCGCAACTGGATTGCTCACGTTCACACCGCTTCTCGTGCGGCGCCGGAAGCCGTAGCCTTTGAAAACGGGAGTTACCCAACCCGGCGAACGAGGAACACTGGAATCGCGCCGTACTTTTTGGCGAGTTGCTTCTGACCGACGTAATCGCAAACAAATTCCCGAACACTATCCGTCTCAGCTAAAGCAGCAAACGCCTGGCTCGCATAAATCTGACCTTCTTCCGCAATCGGTTCAATGCGCGCGGTGCGATTCACATGCGATCCCATGAAAGTGAGCCGTTGCAGGACGGGATCCATGCATGGGTAAACCGGCCCGGCGTGGAGTCCTATGCGGATGTTCAAATCGTCTGGCAGACCAAATTGGGTCCAATCCGTTTGACGGATCATATCACGCAGTTTCAATGCAAAAACCCCAGCATCAGACACATGATCAAACACGCAATGAATCGCATCGCCCCAGGTATTGCGCACCACGGGCGGCTTGGGACTGGAATCCATCAGCGCTGCAACCCGTTTGACGAAATGATGGACGAAATCCGGGATCTGAAGTTCCGCCAGCCTGGTATAGCCTTTGATGTCGGCGAAGAGCATGGCTTTAATCTCCTGCGGCTCGATTTCTTCGCATACCCGGCGGATTTCTTCTGGGCTGGTATTTTCTTCCTGAACGGGCGCCTCCGGCAGGATCGACAGCTCTTCAGTTAAAATTTTATCAAGGAAGATGACCTCGACTTTCGTCCGGCGATTCTCCCAGAATTCAACAAAGCTTTGCGTTCCGCCGCGACCATCTCCCAGCCTTCCATCCCAGGCGGCCAGCGGCATCACGTCAATGCCGAGGAAACGTCCTTTCAACAGCGCCAAACCCATCAGCGTTTGATTGCAATACTCGTAGGCAGCGGGGTCGTTGGCCGTTCCCATCTCATTCAAAATAGTGACCGTCGCAGCATTCTCCAGGATACGTTCAAAGCGTTCGCCATAATTTGCCCCCGGAATAATATCCACGCTGGAAGCTCTGAAATCTTCCTTCCTGAAAGGAAGAACAATATTGATTTCACCGCCGCGTTCGAGGATCGACTCGGCAAAGAGCATGTCAGCACCGCAAGCGAGAGAGGAGAATCCGACCTGCGCTTCCATTTGGGCGAGCCGACAGCCGATTTCCTCCCGAACACGTTGCTCCAATGTATGAGGGAAGCGTGGGTGTTTGCGATCCAGCTTGTCGAACATGTGGCCGGAACAAACGACGATGCGCGGCAGCTTAAAACAGTAATCTAACAGGTTGAGCGGATTTCCGAGCTGTTCCAGCAGCAAGCGAGCCTGGGACCGGGTGCGGTTCAAGACCACCCAGCTTTGTCCGCCAAATTCAGAAGCGTCCTTATAGTATTGCTCGGCCATCAACCAGTTACCCTGGATCAAGGCCGATTCCGCGAGAGTCGCTTGCAACCAATAACGCTCGTCCGATTCCGCATCAATCGCTTCGAGACTCGCGCGGCAAAGCACAGCAACTTCCTTCGCAATCTGGTAGGCGATTCCCTTCTGGCCATCGAGCAATGCCATTGCGGCAGCGTTGATGCCTGAATAATAGCCGCGGTTGCGGCGATACGCTTCAGAGTAAAGTTCGACGCTCAGCTTGAGATGAAGCTGTTTTTCCTTTTGATCAGTTGAAAGCAGCCAGAAATCCTTGTGCGTGCGAGCCAGGATACCGAGTGTTTCTTCATCCTGATGCCCGGAGGAGCGGAGTTCTTCCAGGATGCCAGCGGCCCGTTCCGTTGCGCCGGTGCGTGCCAGCGCAAGGGCCTGCAACTGAATCAGGCGCAGGTCGTTCTTGAACGTCGTCAGGCCTTCTTCAGCAATGTCGAAAGCAAGAAAGGATTCCCCCAGGCGCAATGCTGCATCCACCGCCCGCCGGTAAACCTCCACGTTCCTCAACCACACAACCGGACTGCGTTCCTCCCAAAGCTTTCGCAACTCGGCCACGCTGAGCTTGGTTTTCTTGAATTGTGCGACAATCTTCCGGTTTCTCTCTTCCGGACCACCACGAAGAATAGTTGTGTCCGTGCTGCTGAGATTCCCGCCCTGCTTTGAAAGAAGCATTTTGATCGTCTCCAGCGCGGCAGAACGATTAAATTCCTTTTCCTGCTCCGGCAAATCTTTATAGGGAATCAAACCGGGATGCTCTTTTTTTAGGTCATCCCGGGTCGGACCATATTTCCACCCTTGAGAAATTCGTTGCTGCGCCCAGTGATCATGCGCGTTTTTGGCGAGCAGATCGGTGAGATTCAAAATGTCATCCGTCAGCTTGATCTCTGAGGTATCAAGCGGCGAAGGCACGTATCCCTTATCGCTGTTGTCCAAGAAAACACTCATTTTCCAAAATGCAAAATCAAACCGTAGATGCCGCTTGTAGCATATACCGGCCCAATTTAAGAGTAAAAAGGATTGCCGTAGAACTGCAGACGAGCCATCTCCGATATTATTGCATTGTTGCGACTGGAAGAAAGGTTGGAGAAACGCAGAAATTGTCGGATTTCAGTTCGGTCTCACCACTTGCGATGAACCATTGGAGGTAAGAACGAGCAAATTGCCGATGTTCCCCGTAAAACGTCTCTCGACAGCCTGTCGAAGACCGATGTATGCCGTAAATCGTCTCACGTCAGCCTGACGTAGCCCGATGTACGCCGTAAATCGCCTCACGTCAGCCTGACGTAGCCCGATGTACGCCGTAAATCGCCTCACGTCAGCCTGACGTAGCCCGATGTACGCCGTAAATCACCTCACGTCAGCCTGACGTAGCCCGATGTACGCCGTAAATCGCCTCACGTCAGCCTGACGTAGCCCGATGTACGCCGTAAATCGCCTCACGACAGCCTGTCGTAGCCCGATGTACGCCGTAAAACGCCTCACGTCAGCCTGTTGTGAGGCGTTTTCCGCAGTACTTTTTCACCATTGACCGCCGCCTTCCATGATTTTCGCAAATTGCGGTTGGCACGGACTCTGGTTATACTCCGGGAACTGATGCGATTTCATTTCCTGAGATATTTATCTCTACTGCTTTTCCTTTTCGTAACTGCTGCGTCGGCCCAAACAGCCGAAAGACGCGTTCTATTTATCGTCGAAACTTCCAAAGAGACGAAATCTCTTGCCGAAGCGGAAAGGAAACTGGTCGGCGCACTAGTCGATACCGGCCTGGGCGGGTTGCTGGAAGCCAATGACAGTTTTGGGGTTTGGACTTTCAATGAAACATTGCACGTGGGCAAATTCCCAATGCAACGCTGGACACCTGACGGGAGAAAACTGCTTGTCCAACGTGTCCATGACTTCCTCAAGGCACAACCATATGAAAAATCTCCACGCATCGAGACCGTTTGGCGTCCATTACAAACGGTTATCCGCAATTCCCCTGCAATCATGGTTGTGCTTGTCACCTCGGGCAAACACGCGATCAGCGGCACTCCTTTTGATGACGAAATCAATAGCCACCTGAAGAGTGCTTATCGCGATTATCAAAAGAAGAAAACACCAGCAGTCGTCGTGCTCTCGGCAACCTCCGGAGAGATTCTGCGGTATTCCGTGAACCCGGCGATCGGCGATGTCAGAATCCCAATCCTGACCGTTCCTATCGTGCCGGTGAAGATCGCGCAACCTGCGCCGACGCCGAAAACGAATGCGCCTCCGTCCAAGCCGAAAGTCGCTGCGCCTGCACCAAAGGCCGATACGGACGCAGCGTTCGTGATTACGAAGGAAGGGCTCAAAAACGTCTCACGACTGGAAGCTGACCGAATCTCCACTGACAACTTCGAGCGCAATCCGGTTCCGGAGATTGAGCAACTTTCACAAATCCCGCCTGTCCCGCAAAACAAAGGGCCCATTATCCTGAAACATGAAGTGGAAGTAATTACCCACACGATCGCAATCGAACCCCCTTCAGCGAAACTGAACGCAGATATTCAGGTGCCACAGGAAAAAACGACCAGGACCGACGTCATATCACCAATTGCAGTCTCTGCACCTAAACCTGCAGTAACCCAGGCGCTCGAACCGGTGCAACCGACGCCAGCAGTGGCTCATGTGGAGCCGCAACTGAACCTTGTCCCAGAAGCTCCCAAACCGATTCCTTCGGAGAAGCCGGTTCCCCCGGTGGCTGCCGCTCCCGTGGAATTAGCGCAAAAGGTGGAGCCAATCACACCTATTGCACCCAAACCAGCATTCGTCGCCCCCGTTGCGCCGGCGCCCGCAGACGCGCCAAGCACTTTCACCGAGAGAGCAGAACCTGTGTCAGCGCCGCCACCTGTTTCCATTCCCACGGAAGCCACAGAAAGCGTTGCGTTTGCCGGGATGATTGAGCCTCACCCGCTGGTCGCTCAAACGAGTCCGCAACCGGCGCGTTCCCCGGCTTTCCTGATGGGCGCGGCAGCACTGATTTTAGTGGCAATCTTTCTCGCCTTCCTGGTTGGCCGGCAAACCGGCAAACGTCCGCAGCAAAGCCTGGTGAGCGATTGGGCAGAACGCGATCGGGCGAAGAAATAGTTTCATGGGATAAATCGTTGAATAGTGACATGGTTCAGACCCCCAGGTCGGAGCCTGGCACGAACTAGTGTAGTGTCCTGTAAATCATTTACATAATTGTAAAAACTGCCAAACTCGGGCTATGGCTCGCAACGCTCCTGCTGTTGAACTCACCCAAACACAACGATCTGAACTGCAACGTTTGATTCGCG
>JACDHS010000175.1 GCA_013820875.1 Verrucomicrobiota bacterium
TCCCGGCAAGCTGCCCTATTCGGAGAAATACAAGCCTCGCCCGTCTTACATCGCCCTTGTTTCCGAGAAATACAAGCCTCGCCCTTCTTACATCGCCCTTGTTTCGGAGAAATACAAGCCTCGCCCTTCTTACATCACCCTTGTTTCGGAGAAATACAAGCCTCGCCCTTCTTACATCGCCTTTGTTTCCGGGAAATACAAGCCTCGCCCTTCTTACATCGCCCTTGTTTCCGAGGAATACCAGGCCACTCCGGCATCGTCCCCCCACCTGAAGAATCACGTAAGTAGTTTTACTAAACCCGCCCGATGTTGAAAAACAATCTTGCGAGGCTATGTTCACCTGTTGGTTTGCAAATAAGAAAGAACCACATGGGAAACCTAACAGTCTTATTAGCAGAGGATGAAGCCAATGATGTTTTTCTGATGCAACGCGCCGTCCGAAAAATGGATGCGCCCGTTTCACTGCAAATTGCCACGGACGGCGAAGAAGCCATCCACTATCTATCCGGTCAGAACAAATACTCGGATCGCAATCTTTACCCCCTGCCAAACCTGATTTTATTGGACATCAAAATGCCCCGAAAAAATGGCTTCGATGTTTTGGGTTGGCTGAAGCAGGACGCCACATTGACACATATCCCGGTCGTCATGGTCAGTTCATCCAAAGTGAAATCGGACATCGATAGATCTCATGAACTCGGAGCCAGTGCATATTTGGTGAAGCCGGTAAATTTTGATGAATTAAAATATTTGTTCACCGCCACAGAACAATTCCTTTCGGTCCACGCCTTCTGAAATTTCTTCTTCAAACAACGGGATAATTCAGTTGACCGCGTTTTCTCTTTTCCGCGATAACTGGGTATCGCCTCACTAAGCGGGAACCAACAACACGAGTTTTCTATATCATGAACAATCCTTCCTACCCCAATCCATCTCAACCGAAAACAGCAGGCATTGCCATCACCAGCCTGGTGCTTGGGATCATTTCCTATATTTGCCTTCTTGGTCCCTTCACCGCAATTCCCGCGATTATTTGCGGGCATGTTGCCAGGAAACGGATTCGGAATTCGGAGGGCGCTCTGACGGGTGAAGGGTTTGGATTGGCGGGCCTGATCCTGGGCTATGTCAACCTGGCTATTTTGCTGCTGATAATTCCCCTGCTCCTGGCGATCGCCATTCCGAACTTCGTCAAGGCACGCTCTACCGCTTCGGTCAATTCTTGCATCAATAACTTACGGCAATTGGATGGCGCAACCGCGCAGTGGGCTATCGAGAACAAGAAGCCGGAAGGTTCTTTGGTCACTGCTTCTGACATTAACGATTACCTCAAGAATGGCACGGAAAGCCTGAAGTGCCCGCAAGGTGGTGAATATACAATTGGGCCGGTGGGCGAAGATCCAACCTGCTCGGTGGAAGGCCACGAGCTACCTTATTGATCACTGCATTCGACCGAACTTTTTCTCCAGCTCACGATAGTTCATCTCGATGAGCGTGGGGCGTCCATGCGGACAGGTGTAAGGCATGGCGCAGTGTCGCAAATCATTCACCAGGTTCTCGAGTTCCGGTCCGGCGAGCGGATCGTTTGCCTTCACCGCATGACGGCACACCGTCTTGGCAATCGTATGTTCGCCCAAGCGCAAGGTATTGACGCTGCTCCCGGCGGCTTTCAATTCATCAATCAATTCCAGAACGAACTTGCGGGGGCCGCTCACCTTCACAAACGGAGGCAAGGCATCGAGCAGAAAAGTGCGTTCGCCAAATTCGCTGAGACCAACGCCGAGACGAGTGAGGGTGGAAAGGTTCTGGCTTAGGAATTGGGCGTCGCGCGGGGAGAGCTCAACCGTTTCCGGCAGGAGCAACCGTTGGGAAGCGGCGGTTTCATTCTCTTCCATTCGCCGCAACATTTGCTCGAACAGAATGCGTTCGTGGGCCGCGTGCTGATCGAGCAGCACAAGACCACGATCTGATTCGAGCACCACGTAGAGTCGTCCAATCACACCGATGATCCGCAATGGAACGTTCAGCAGCGGCACAGGTTCCGCTGGTGAACGGCTTGCGAAATGGGCGACCGGAAGCGTTGATGGAATTGTCGGGGAGAGGGAATCCAATCGTGCCGGTGGCGATTCGATTGTTGCTGCGGGCCAATTGGCGATGGGCTTCGATAGCTTTGGAAAGTTTGGCAGTTCGATCGGTTCAGGTTCCGGCGCGATGGCTTGAGGCCTCGTTAATTCCAACACTGGCGGGGCAATGGGCTTGTTCTTTTCTGAAATGGGGCGGGGCTCAGGAAGCGGCGCGGTGAACTGTTGCCTGGCTTTGTCCGCGGCCGCATGGAATTCGAGCAACGTCTTGCGGACAGACTGCGCCACTGCTTCTCGCACGGCTCGTTCGCGATGAAACTTCACCTCGCGTTTGGACGGATGAATATTCACATCCACCTCGCCGGGATCCATTTCAAGAAACAAACAGCAAACGGGAAAACGTCCCTTCATCAACGCGGTGTGATACCCCTCGAGCAGCGCGAAATTAATGCCTCGGTTTTCCACCGGGCGACGATTTACAAAAGCAAACTGATCTTCGCGGGTGCTGCGGGAAACTCCGGGCGCACCGATGAATCCCCAAATCTTCAAACGGGAACTGCGCGTTTCATCTTCTGAGTCAGCGTGTTTGAGCGCGGGAAGTTCGGCAGAATATTCCACCTGCAACAGTTTTACATCGCCGCCAATTAATGCGCGAAGACGTTCATGCAATGGACCGGGTCTTGCCTCGTCATTTTCAATCTTCGCCCCCGGCAATTGCCAGATGACCCTACCATCTTTAAGGAAAGTAAACGCGACCTCCGGATGGGCCAGCGCAGCGAGGGTGAGATAATGTTGAATGTGCGAGGACTCTGTTTCTTCCGCGCGCAGAAACTTGCGGCGGGCCGGCAGGTTGAAAAAAATCTGGCGCACCTCGAGGACCGTTCCCGGAGCGCAACCAGCCGCTTTGACTTCGATGATTTTCCCGCCGTTCACGATCACCTGCGTTCCTTCGGGAGATGCATCGTCGCGTTGGCGAGTGGTCAATGTGAACCGGCTAATGCTCGCGATACTCGGCAAGGCTTCACCGCGGAAGCCCATGGTGGTGATGGAGGCGAGGTCTTCGGCTCGTTCGATCTTGCTGGTGGCATGACGCTCGAGACAAAGCAATGCGTCATCGCGATTCATGCCGGTGCCATCGTCGGTCACGCGGATAAGACTGCGTCCGCCCGCCTGGATTTCGACGGTGATGCGGGTGGATTTGGCGTCGACGGCGTTTTCCACCAACTCTTTGACCACGCTGGCGGGACGTTCCACCACTTCACCAGCGGCGATCTGGTTGGCAACGTGCTCGGGCAAAAGTCGGATGCGATTCATGCGCAGTGCGGCGAATCATAGCGGAGGCAAAAATGTTTCCAAAACGAAATTAGCAGTTTTGCTGCGCCTCTGGCGATGGGTGGAACGGGCTACCAGCCCGTTGTCGGCGGCAACCTGCCGCCGACTCTTCGGGTGACGGACAACGCACCAAATGGTTGTGTTAACCTATGAACTCGGCGGGCTAGAAAAACAGAACTATAGAGTCGAGTTGCCGCTTTGCGGCAGGCCCGCCGCCACGGGCTGGTAGCCCGTTCCACCCATTCTCAGAGATCCCCAACCTATGCTACATTGGTATGCAGATGAAAACACCGATGACCATCGGCGGGTATTTGATCGCACGACTGGAAGCTCTCGGGGTCGGTCACGTTTTCGGTATTCCAGGCGATTACGTTCTCGGCTTCTACGATCAGATGCTGGAAAGCAATCTCCAGGTCATCAACACTTCGGATGAACAGGGAGCTGGCTTTGCGGCGGATGCTTATGCCCGGGTGCGGGGGCTTGGCGCGGTGTGCATCACCTATTGCGTCGGCGGGTTGAAAGTGGCGAACACGACTGCGGGAGCGTTTGCCGAAAAATCTCCAGTCGTCGTGATCAGCGGAGCGCCAGGGATGCGGGAGCGCGAAAAGAATCCGTTACTACATCACAAAGTCCGCGAGTTCGACACCCAAAAGAAGGTCTTCGAACAACTCACCGTGGCATCAACCGTCCTGAGTGATCCGCAGATTGCTTTCCAGGAAATTGACCGGGTACTCCATGAAGCCCTTCGATTCAAGCGGCCCGTTTACATCGAACTGCCGCGTGACATGATTTCTGTTCCCGGCAATCCGAATTATCATCCGCAGGAATTCCGTGAAGAAAGTGATCCCGCCTCACTGCGTGCTGCGCTCACTGAAGCAGTGGCAAAGATAAACGCGGCTAAGAAGCCTGCCATTCTCGCTGATGTCGAACTGCATCGGTTCGGTTTGCAAAGCGAATTGCTCGATCTCGTCAAGAAAACGAATATCCCCGTCGCTGCCACCATCATGGGCAAATCGGTGATCGGCGAGCAGCATCCGCTTTATCTCGGAGTGTATGAAGGGGCGATGGGACGCGAAGACGTCCGGCGCTACATTGAATCGAGCGATTGTTTGATCATGCTCGGTTCATTTATGACCGACATCAATCTCGGCATTTACACGGCCCGACTCGATCCAGCCCGCTCCATTTCTGCCACCAGCGAAAAATTATCCATCGGGTATCACACGTTTGAGGAAGTGCAGTTCAAAGATTTCATCCGCGGCCTGGTGAAATCCAAATTGCAGAAACGAGTTACCGTGCAAATTCCGCGTCCGAAACCCATGGCTCTTTTCAAAGCAACGAATGCGCCGATGACGATCAAGCGTTTGTTCCAGCGATTGAATTCTTTCTTGAACGAAAGCACGGTGGTGGTGGCTGACATTGGTGATTCACTGTTCGGCGCCGCGGATCTTTACATCCACAAACGAACGGAATTTCTCGGCACCGCTTACTATGCGTCCATGGGATTTGCTGTCCCGGGAGGCATCGGCGCTCAGTTGGCAAATCCAAAGTTGCGCCCGCTCATCCTGGTCGGCGACGGCGCTTTTCAGATGACCGGCATGGAACTGAGCACGGCGGTTCGTTATAAGCTAAACCCGATAGTCATTGTGCTGAATAATTTCGGCTACGGCACGGAGCGACAAATCAATGACGGTCCTTACAACGACCTTGTTCCATGGCGATTTCACAAGATACCAGAAGTATTGGGAGCTGGAAAAGGGTTCCTCGTAAAAACGGAAATGGAATTTGATGAGGCATTGAGTTCTGCAGAGAAGGAGACAAACACCTTTTCAATTATCGAAGTGCATTTGGATCCGCTCGATCGATCCCCGGCCCTGCAACGCCTCGGCAAAAGCCTCGCGGAACGACTCTGAACTTTAATCGGGCAAATTTTCATACCGCTAACCAACGCTAATCCCAGGAGAATTGCGCCGGCGAAGGCAGCTTTAAGAGAACCACTTGTGGGGGGAAGTCACCGCTTCTCCATTAGCGAGTATTAGCGCAGATTAGCGGTTAAATTCGGTTAGGTTTAGAACACCCTGCCGAAAAGCCAAAAAATTACTCCGATAATTAGAACAACGCCAGTCATCCACCAGAACCAGTGGAGTCCACGCGGTTTAATGTCCCGCTCGGATGAAAATTCATTCTTCACGAACTCGTCGTAGTTAAAATCTTCCTCCGGCAGATCAATGCCACCGGCATGGGCGTCATCCGACCATCCGGTTTGTTCATCCGATCCGCATTCGGGACAGGCTCTGGCTTTCTTCGGCAATTCCGCGCCGCAATTAGGACAAACATCTCGCGCCATGATCGCGCAACCTATGGGAACTTGCGCTCAATCTCAATGCAGTTTTGGTGGCGAAAAACTGCCAACGATCCCCTGCCCCTTCACCCAGGTCGTTTCGGCGACGGCTGCAGGATCAATGCTCCAGCGGCCGGAGAGTGCATTTACTTTTTCGGTATTGGCGCTCACCACTTCACGTTGAGCGAAATCAACGCGCATGGTGTAGTCAAAGCACGCCAGGCCAAGTTCGCGTTCTGCGGCTGTGATCGGTCCCTGGTTCCACAAGGTCTGTCCAGCCCAGGCATACGCCCGGAAGACTTGCCCCCGGTCTATGATTGCCCATGCGTGCTGATTCAATGCGCGATTAGCGCAAAAGTAATGCAAATGTCCAACTTTACGGCTGAGATCCGTCAGGAAATGGAAGCAATCATCCACGTCATCACCCGGTTCCGGCAAATCCACTCCCATCACCAAAATCCAACCGGCAATGGGTGGGGATATGAACAACTTGTGATCACGTGACTCGATCAACCCTTCCTCCCACGAACAATAAACCGGGTCATGAAGCCCCAGCGCTGCCTGCACTTTTTGAGGATCACTGCACCGGATAGCCAGCCACAGTGAAGGGCGTTCTATCAGGAAGTGTTTCGGCTTTGGCGGAGGGACATTACGCGTTGTGGTAAGGTCGAATTGGCCGAGTTGATTCCGCAATTTGCTTTCCCTCACCCAGCGACTTGCCGAGATAACGAAAAGAACCGCAGCGCCCAGTATGATTCCCAGCGGAATCAACATGAGCAGCCAGAGACTTTCTCTGAGATCAATCAGGCTCATTATGATGCAATTTACGCCTTACAACAGGACCTTCAATCAGAGAAACTGATGTCTAACCGGTCAGCAAAATGACGAATCGATGCAAAAAATCCCCGAGCCCGGGAAACGTGCAGAACATCATCCATCCACCTCCCTGAGGTTGCTTTCATGGGCCTTTTCAGGTCGTAAACATTTAATGATCGCAGGACATTGAACCATGAAGAACTGGACTGATGCAGAATGGTTCAAAAACTGGCTGAAACTCGCTTATAATGGGTAGGAAGACTGAGATCATCCGGTATTTGACGCCTGACAGCGTGCAGAGAGAAACCTGCATTTCGTCAGGCGCTTTTTTTTTGTCCGAATTACTCGTATCGGAGCGCCTGGATCGGGTCGAGTTTGGCTGCTTTCATCGCCGGAAAAATTCCCGCCAGGATACCCACCACAAGACTAAAGGCAAATGCCACCACCATCGCGTCGACCGTAATGACTGGCGTGTTTTCAGTGGGAGACAGCATTTGCAGCAGGCGAACGATTCCTTCCGAAGCGAATAATCCCACAATGCCACCAACAACTGCGATCACCATGCTCTCCACAAGAATCTGAATAAAAACATCACTGAATGTCGCGCCCACTGCTTTGCGGATCCCGATTTCTCGGATGCGTTCCGTGATACTGGCCAGCATGATGTTCATAATGCCAATCCCCCCCACGAGCAGGCTGATGGCCGCGATGAATCCTCCGCTCATGCGAGCATTGCGAATCGAGCTGTTGATCTGGTCCGCCCAGTTTTCCTGGGTTTGAAATGAAAAATCTTCAATGCCCCGATGCGTAATCATCATGACGTTCCGAGCTTGTTGAATCGTCGCTTCGAGTTGATTGATATCGCGCACTTTCATCGTGATCTGGGACAGGCGCGGATCTGGCATATTTTCCGTTCCTGTGGCCGCGCGGAATTTCAGCCACATGGTGTTGAGCGGGATGTAAACCGTGGAATTTTTGTAGCCCCACACAAAGCCGCCAGAACTACGGCTGCCACTTCGTCCACGACTCCGCTGGACAGTGGAAGGGTCTGGCGGGGGTTGTGATTTCGCCAATTCCCGCTTCTTAGCCTCCTGTTCACTCTCATAATGTTTAAACATTCCGATGATCGTGAAAATCTCCCCGCTGATGTTGATCTGTTCTCCAACAGGGTTAATTTCCCGGCCAAGTTCCTCTGGTGAACCAAACAACGCATCTCGCGCCGCCGTCCCGATGACGCACACATTGCGCGCATTCTCGTCATCAATCTCATTGAACATCCGACCGTGTTCGATGGTGTGTTCGTTGATCTCGATGGCGCTCGGCCAGGTTCCGACGAAATTCCACGAGCTAAACCTTTTATCGCTCCGCGTCATGGTCGCATTTCGCGTCCGCATTTCCGGAGTGATGGCGCGAAGCAGCGGCGCACTTTGTTGCAAGGCATAGACGTCATTCACCGTGTTGCCAACCGCCTGGTCAGCCAAATGACTCTGGTAAGGCGGGATGTCCTGATCCTCCACACGAATGCGTTCGATGCCGCCCATCTGCACCAACGATTCTTTCATCCCGTTCTCCATGCCGGTAATCAACGCAGACATGGCAACCAGGCTGGAGACGCCCAGGATAATTCCGAGCATTGTCAAAAGAGATCGAAACTTGTGCGCCCAGATTTCTTTAAACCCGATGGTGATGGCGTTGAAAATGTTCATCTCGGTTTTAGGCCTGCCAGCGTTTCATCCACCTGCTCCGCGATTTTTCCATCCCGGATTTCAATTCTTCGCGTTGTCCGGGCGGCAATATTGGGATCATGCGTAACGAGCACAATGGTTCGCCCTTCTTCGCTAAGTCTTTTGAACAATGCCAGAATGGCGCTCCCAGTGTGTGAATCGAGATTCCCGGTGGGCTCATCGGCAAAGACTATCTTGGGATTGTTCACCAGCGCCCGCGCGATTGCCACGCGCTGTTGTTGTCCACCTGAGAGTTGCATGGGCCGGTGCTTCGTTCGATTCTGCAACTCCACCATTTCCAATGCAGCCATGGCCCGTTTGCGTCGTTCGCTTGCGCTGATCCCGCTATAAATCATCGGCAACTCAACATTCTGGAGCACGCTGAGTTTGGGGAGGAGGTTGAAAAACTGGAAGACGAACCCGATTTTTTGATTCCGTATTTTGGCCTGTTCAGCACGCGAAGCATTTTGAATCTCCGTTCCGTCCAGGCTGAAGGTGCCGTGCGTTGGAGAATCCAGGCAGCCAAGAATGTGCATCAGCGTGGACTTGCCGCTCCCGGAAGGGCCGATGATCGAAATGAATTCGCCGCCTTCAATTTCCGCCGAAACATCATCAAGGGCGCGAATTTCTTCGCCGCCGAGATGATAAATTTTACTGAGGTTACGAACTTCGACCAGCGCCATAAATCAAATGGATGGATGACGCGGTGTGCTTCCTCGTGTGGCCGGTGTTGCCGCTGGAGCGTTCGTGCTTCCTACCCGAGGACCACCTCCTGGGCCTCTTTTCTTGCCAGCAGTTTGCGGGACATCGGGCGGTTGTTCCAGGGCGATTACCTCTCCAGAAGACAAACCACTCGTGATCTCCGCGAAACGAAAATCGCTGATCCCCAGGCTGACGGTGCGACGTTCGAAACCCTCCCCGTTTCTAACAAAAACATATCGTTCGCCCTGCTCGGTGAAAATCGCGCCTAACGGCACAGCCAGAACGCCGCTCGCCGACTGAACTGGGATTCGCAAATTGGCGGTCATCCCGGGACGCACCCGTTCATCGATGCTCTTGATGGCAATACGCGCGGAGAATCCTTTCAAATTACTTTTGAGCGTGGCCTGTGGGCGATTCGTTCCACTACACCCTTCATTTTCACCCCCGCAACAGATTCGACGTCCACGTCCACCTCCTGGCCGGGTTGCAGACGTGTCACATCCGACTGACTGATGTGCGCGGTGATAATCATATTCTTAAGGTTCGCAATCGTCATCACCTCGGTGCCGCTGTTGAACCCGCCTGAGCCGGAGACGGCTTGCCCAATCGAAACGGGTCTCGTTAATACCGTGCAATCAAAAGGAGCCGAAATCCTGGTTTTAGAAAGACGATCCATGACCAGATCCAAAGCTTTTTGAGTTTTCTCCACGCTGTTCTTCGCGAGATCGAAAGTGGTCCTGACATCCTCGAACTCCTCTTTCGCGATCAGGTTTTGGGTAAACAGTTGTTCAGCTCGTTTGAAGTTTCGTTCCGCGCGTTGGAGTTGCAGCTTGGCGGCTTCAATCTCAGTTTTACGCGTGTCGCGCTCGATCTGCAGATCCTGGTCGTCGAGTGAAAAAAGTAAATCGCCTCTCGATACTGAGTCACCGATGTCAACCGGCAGCTCAGCGATCTTACCGTTTACCTCCGGGCGCACAGACACCTGGTCGGCAGGCCCGATATCACCGGCGGCATTGATGGAAAACCGGATGTCGCGGGATTCAACCGCACTGGTCTTTGGTTGTCTGGAAAGCTGGGCATGCACCTGCTTTTCCTTCCATTTTTTCCAGGCCTGGAAACCGCCAAACCCAAGTCCAGCCACTACAATTAAAAGCACGAGCAAGTTTTTCATTCAGAAACGATGAGACATGCTAAAGGGAAAATCTGTTCGTGCAAATCTGCAATTGAGTTCGTTTCAACGGCACACGCAGCGAACTTTCGCCCACGGACCACACCAAACAACGGGCTTGGAACTTAATCAATTCTCTTCCGTGTTTTTCCGTGTGATCCGTGGGCAATCCAGATTTCCGCGGTCGCAGACGATAATAACACTCCATCTCATTTATAACTGACGTCATTTCGCGGCTATTGTTTCAAACAGATTGCAGAGAAAAGGAACCGAGCAGACGGTAACTTGCGCCTTTGGGTGAGAGAAAGCTCTGCATCAGTTCAACCGTCTGCACCGTGAACTCGCCCGATGAGTAGGTATCATGAGCGGCGACCTGTTGCTGAAGCAGAGTTCGGCACGAAGCGGGTAGCACAGGAATGCGCGCCAGGGTTAAATGAGGATGAAACGGGCGTTCTTCCGGTTGATATCCAAGCGGGACAAGACCCTTGTCGAGATCTGACTTCAGTCGTTGAAGCGCCTCCCCCTCCCCGGTGAGACCAACCCACAAAACACGCGCTCTGGAGACACTTGGGAAGCAACCAAGGGATTCGGTTTTGAGGTAAAACGATTTGTGCCGTGAAACGACCCCGGCAACGACTTCTTGAAACTCTTCCAATTGTTCACGAGGAATATACCCGAGAAATTGCAGCGTCAGATGAAGCTGTTCCAACTTCACCCAGCGAAACGCATCATCCTTCAGTGTTCGCTTCAGTTTCGCTACGAGGGCGATCAATTGCCCCACCACATCCCGCGGTGGATGAATTGCAATAAATGCCCGAACCTTTTCGACGTCACCTGCCATGCCAAAAGCTAGCCTCATTCAGGCTCGCCTGCATTGCGCATCTCAGTTTCCCGCAGTGCGTCTCAACCGAGAACGGCACGCGACGATCGGGGAGGCGTGTTGGAATGATGCCAGGCGACCAGCGGTTGGGAATTGCAAATTGAGAATTGAAAAATGCAAATTTGCGCGCCGCTGGGAAACTCGAATCGTGCGGTTACAACTACCTTCATACAGTGGCCCCACAATAACACGCCTCCGCATTGGTAGGGCGCGTCACTCCCAGTCCGCAGGCGGACAGTAACTCTCTAGTTCTGACTTGCGCGCCGCTGGTTGGAACGGTGAGCTGATGGTTTTGCTCTCTCCACGGATCGAAGGCGGGCGTGATTAAAAGTGGGTGCTGGCAGACGGAGCGCGGCGCAACCGCAG
>JACDHS010000176.1 GCA_013820875.1 Verrucomicrobiota bacterium
GCGAGCGTTTATTGCACGGCGGGCTGTCTGGTTCCTTCTCCTCGGGGGAGAAGGTTAGGATGAGGGCGAGCCAATAATTTCTCTGAATCCATTCTTTTCGGAAATTACTTATGGCAACCGTTATAGACTCGGCGGGCTACCAGTCCGTTCCACCCATTTTCAGACAGTCCCTAAGGACATGGAAAACCGAAGGACAACTTTACTGCTGAATACTCCGGGTGAATCGAACCATCCACGCGCCGAATAATCAGCGGAGGTTCTGTCCATGTCTGGCCGCGAAAATTCTCCGGCAGATCCTCCGCGCGCATCATTCCAAACAAACCGAGCAACGGTCGTTCCGTTTCGCGCAGCACAATGGGACGCCACCGAACGATGGCTAGCCCAGCGGCGGCAGCGGCTTCCCTCACGCGCTGATGTTGTTCCTCTGGCGCCACGGGAAAAACGCACGCAAACAAACCACCGGCGGCAAGATGCTTCACCGCAGTTTGGCAATAATCCGCAACCGTTCCACGCAATTCAAAGCGGCAGGCAATCTTCTGCGGATGATCTCCCTCCACGCCGCTGCCCAGCGGGAAATAAGGGGGACTGCCGAGGACGAGATCGAACTTTTCATTTTCCTGGATTACCGTCGGATCCCGAAAGTCGCCCTGACGAATTTCGTAACGGTCCTCAATACCATTCCAGCGCGCCGATTTACGCGCCAATCGAACACTCTCCTCCTGCGCTTCCACTGTGACGAAACGAGTGTGAGGCAATCGCCACGCGGCAATCGTTCCAACCGTGCCAATACCGCTTCCCAGGTCGAGCGCTGTTCGCGGGCACGGACACCAACTGGTTCCGTACCACGCAACGAGGACATCATCGGTGGAAAAGCGGTGGCCATTCGCCAGTTGGAAAAGGCGAAAGTAACCGCTGACCGAATCGAGAGTTTCGCCGGCTTCCAATTGAGGGCCATGGCCCAATGCGCCGGGTGGGATCGGTCCGGGTTTCGTCCAGCCTTTGAATTGTGGAGCGGAAAAGTTGGGGTTGGGTTGTGCTCCCGGTTCGCTGGCGTTCATTTCTTCTGATTGCGAAGTTCTGCTTTTCGCAAAGCCCGTTCTCGCTTTTTGATTTCTCCGCGCAACAACTCTTCGGAATGCCATCCTTTTGATTGGGCGAATTCGGCCAGTTCAAACAGTTGTTTGGCCAAAGCAGGCTTTGAAAGCTTTTGAAGGTTTGCGGTTGGTGCTTCGGTGAGCAAATGCGCTTTGCGGGCTTTCTTGATTAATTTCTCCGCACGAAGCAGGGCAGGGAGGTGTTTGGGAATTCCATCCAGCGCCGAGGGGCGTTCATGTTTGGTGCCGTGTTTCTCTGCGCGCTTTATTGTTTCCCAATTCGCCCAGACTTCATCCACGTTCTTGACCTTCACATCCCCGAACACATGCGGGTGCCGGCGAATCAGTTTGTCTCCAATGTTGCGAGCGGCTTTTTCGAAATCGAACACCCCGCGTTCCCGGGCGAGTTGACAATGAAACACCACCTGGAGCAGGAGATCGCCCAGCTCCTCAAGCATTTCGTGGTCGTCGCCGGCTTCAATGGCATCCACCAGTTCATAAACTTCTTCAACTGCGTGAAATCGCAGGCTCATGTGGTCCTGCTCACGATCCCACGGACAACCTTCCGGGGAGCGGAGTTTTGCCATAATGGTCAGCAAGTCGTTAAGCGCGGATTGCTTCTTCATATAGAAAGGGTGCCTGGGGTCAAAGAATCACCAGGTTGTCCCGGTGAATGACTTCGGTCCGGGGAAGATCCCCGTTCTTCAACGAGTCGGAATGAAAAAACGAAATGCCGCGCGCGAATTCAGTGCCGTTCAAGTCGCAAACGCGCACCACTTCACCCGCTGAAAAGTGTCCTTCACACTTCTTGAGGCCAGGCGGAAGGAGGCTGCAACCTTCTTCGCGCAACGCTTGTTTGCAACCATCGTCTACGTAAAGCGTTCCATGCGGTGAATGGAAGAAAGCAATCCAACGTTTTCGGCTCGATAACCGGATTTTCCGTGCGACAAACAAAGTTCCCTGATCTTCACCTCTCAGGATTTCCGACAGGACCGTCTGTTTGCCGCCGGGAGCAATCACGACCGGAATACCCGAACGCACTGCAATTTTGGCAGCCTGAACTTTCGAGGTCATTCCGCCGATCGCCGTTACGCTCGTCGTTCCCCCCGCTTGTTTCTCCAGGGCGGAATCGATCTTTTCGATTACCGAAATGATTTTTGCCCCGGGCGTTCCAAAATTTTCGATAACGCCATCCACCGTCGTCAGGATGACGAGCAAATCTGCTGGTAACAGTGCCGCCACCAATGCGGAAAGTTTGTCGTTATCGCCAAATTTCAGTTCGGTAAAGGAGACCGCATCATTTTCGTTAATGATCGGGATAACCCCATGTTTCAACAAAGTGACGAGGGTATTGCGCGCATTCAAATGACGATCGTGATGCTGCAGATCGTCATGTGTGAGCAACACTTGCGCAACAGCGATGCCGAATTCACCGAACAATTGTTCGTAGGTTGCCATCAACCGTGACTGGCCGACCGCAGCGCAGGCTTGTTGCTCGGCTAATTCAGCGGGGCGTTTGTCGAATCCGAGCACCCCCATCCCGGCGCCCACTGCGCCAGAGGTGACCAGCACAACTTCCTTGCCTTCCTTGCGCAGGGCCGCCATCTGCGAAACAAGTTGCTTCATCTGGGCGAGATCGGGGCGTTTCTTTGCATCGGTCAGGACGCCGGTGCCAAGTTTCACAACAATTCGACTGATATTCTTTAACGACTCACGAGACATAAAACGCAGGCGAGAAGCTATAGGGGATTGCCAACCGGCGGCAAGCGGCAGTTTCGGCTTTGGGCAAATCTCAGCGCGATCAAAAGTGGGTGAGAATCTGTTTTCCCCTTTTTCATAAACAGGAAAAAGATGCTTGTCCCCTGTACAAGGTTCAGGCTGTCCCCTTCAGCGCACGGGTGCTCTCAACCCAAGCAGGCGTAAGTGCAACTCGGGCTCCCGGATGCTCATTCGGTCAGACCTTCAGACACGTCATCGAACGTTGGAATGTCACTCGGTGGTAGCTGTGGCTGTTTTGCAGATGTTCTATTATATGGACTGAGGAAAAGCGGTTTGCCCGAAGGAGCATCGGGCGTTTTGAAGCGTCGCCCTGGCTTTCCGCCTCAGTCAAAATCCGTTGGATTCAATCAGGTTTCTACCGGATGCGCTTTTTGCGTGTTTGCGTAGAATGGAATCCATGACCACTCCCGACACATCCGCTACTGTTTCCCGCATCGCGAAACTTCGAAGCATCATCGCGCACAATGAGCCATCTTTGTTTGAATTGCGCATCCGGAAAGGTTCTTCCCGCAAGAACCGTTTTTCCCGAAAAAGTTCCAGTGAGCGAAATTTCCTCAATCTAGCCTGATTTACCTTGTCCTGATTTTCAACCGGGTGGTTTAATCCACTCGCATGATGAAATACTCTTCTGCGGTGTTACGGCAGGGACTTGTCACTGTCCTCCTTGCTGCTTTCGTCCTGGCACCCAGCGCCAGTTATTCTCAACGGTCGGGAGACACTGTCTCCACCAGGCAAAAAGCGAGCTCGCAATTTGATGCTGGCAAGCTTTCGGAAATTGACGCCGCAATCCAGCAAGCCATCGCAGATCAAAAATGTCCCGGTGGTGTGGTGCGGCTGGAACGTAACGGCTCAGTTTATACCAAGGCCTACGGAAGTCGCGCCGTTCGGCCGCAGTCCGAGCCAATGACCGCTGATACCATTTTCGATGCGGCCTCTCTCACAAAAGTGTGTGCAACGACTCCAGCGCTGATGATTCTCATCGAACGCGGAAAGATTAAGCTGGATGCGCCGGTCGCCACCTATATTCCGGAGTTTGGACAGAACGGAAAAGAAGCTGTCACGATTCGCCATCTCATGACGCATACGTCTGGTTTGCGCTCCGGTATTGGCGCAAACTCAAGTTGGTCCGGTTACGAAGGAGCCATCAAGCAAGGTTGCTCGGAAAAATTGCGGAGCACTCCGGGAACCCAACTTGTTTACAGTGACATCAATTATTTCATGTTGGGCGAAGTGGTGCAACGCGCCAGCGGCCTGCCGCTAAACCAGTTTGCTGAAAAGGAAATCTATCGCCCGTTGAAAATGAAAGATACCGGTTATCTGCCTTCTAAAGATCAATGGTCGCGCATTGCTCCGACTGAACCGGATGCCAGCAAGAATATGTTGCGTGGAGTTGTGCATGATCCCACTGCTCGCCAAATGGGCGGGGTCGCTGGCCATGCTGGATTGTTTACCACCGCTCCTGACCTCGCGCGCTATGCCCGCATGTTGCTGAACCTCGGTGAACTTGATGGCGTTCGCATCATGAAACCCGAAACCGTCAAGCTCATGACCAGCGTTCAAACCCCGGAGAACATTAACTCCCGTCGTGGTCTCGGTTGGGACATTGATTCCAGTTACTCCGGTCCCCGTGGAAAACATTTTGCGCTCGGTTCCTATGGTCACACCGGTTGGACAGGCACAAGTCTCTGGCTGGATCCATTCTCCAACACTTTCATTATGTTCATGAGTAACCGGAATCATCCGGATGGCAAAGGAAACGTGCTCGCCCTGCGCTCGGCATTGGCCACGCTGGCGGCTGAATCGATCACCAATTTCGATTTTGCCAATGCTCCAGCCGGCGCACTCGCTCCTCGTGCTCGCCGCAGTGAACCGAAGATGGTGCTGAACGGGATTGATGTCCTTGCACGTGAACAATTTCTGCGATTGCGCGGTTTGAAAGTAGCCTTGATCACCAACCACACTGGGCAGGATCGCGATCGCAATCCGACGATTGATCTTTTGTATAATGCTCCGGGAGTCGAGTTGAAGGCCCTGTTCGCTCCTGAGCACGGCATTCGCGGCGCCGTGGATGCGCATGTTGCTGACGGTGTGGATGAGAAAACCGGCTTGCCGATCTATAGCCTCTACGGCGCATTGCCAAAGAAACAACCCGGCCAATCCGACGCTGATTATGAAATGATTGCTATCCGCTTCCGGGCTCCGCAACCGGCGCAAATGAAAGACATTGATGCCCTTGTATTCGACATTCAGGACATCAGCGCGCGGTTCTACACTTATAGTGCAACCCTCGGAGCAGCGATTGAAGCGGCAGGCAAAGCGGGCAAAAAAATCTTTATCCTTGATCGCGTCAATCCGATCACCGGCAAATTTGAGGGACCGGTGCAAACACGGAACCCCAGTTTTATTGGTTTCCACAATATCCCTGTTCGCCATGGGATGACCTTCGGCGAAATGGGCAGGATGTTTAATAAAGAACGAAATTTCGGGGCTGACGTGCAAGTCGTTCAATTGGAGAATTGGACGCATGACATGTGGTACGATGAAACCGGCCTGCCATGGTCGCATCCTTCTCCGAATATACGCAGCTTGAACGCCGCCACGCTTTATACCGGCATCTGCCTGCTTGAATCCACCAAAGTTTCAATGGGCCGCGGGACTGACGCGCCGTTTGAAATCTTCGGCGCTCCATTCATCGATGATGTCCGCTTCGCCTGGGAAATGAACCGTGCGAACCTTCCTGGTGTTTCGTTTATCCCGATCCGCTTTACTCCAGCCAAAGGCGCGAAATTGGCAGGGGTGGAATGTGGCGGGGTCCATTGCGTCGTCACGGATCGTGAAAAACTGAACGCGGTCGATATCGGCATTGTTGCCGCGCAAATTATCCATCGTCTTTATCCGAAGGATTTTGACATTGAAAAAATGGAACGACTGCTCGGCCATAACGCCACGTTAAATGCCATCAAAGAAGGTAAGTCACTCGAGGAAATCAAAAAGATCTGGGCTCCGGACCTGGAACAGTTTGCCAAGCGCCGCCAGGAATTCCTGATCTATAAATAACGGCTGTCACTCATTAAGCCTGCTCCGAGGAATAGGCTTTTTTGTATCCCTCGATTATGACGAAATTCTTAACCCTTTTCACGGCGATCTTCTGGATCGCAAGTGCTGCCGCGCAGCCCGCCGGCGGCATTGCGGGCTCAGTTGAGAAAAAGGTCACATTGGTTTGCCTCGGAGACAGCATCACGCATGCAGGCTATCCCGCGGAACTGGAGAAAATCCTCCCCATCCGCGCCATAGACGCCGGGGTTAATGGCAGCAATTCCCGCGAGGGATTGGCGCGATTGCAACGCCATGTTCTTGTGCATAAACCCGACGCGGTGGTGTTCTTTTTCGGCGCGAATGACAGTCGGCAGGATGCGCCGAAAAAGCATGTTCCCTTGCGTGAATACGAAGAGAATCTCGTAAAGATTATCGAACGTTGTGAGGCAATCGGCGCAAAGGTGGTGCTCGGGACTCTTCCGCCGATCGATCCGGAGGCTTATTACACTCGGCATCCAAAAGAAAAATATGATCCTGTAGGTGGATTGGAAGCATGGGTCGCAAAGTACCGTGCCGTAACGTTGCGGGTCGCCAAAAGCAAACAAGTCCCTGTGGTGGATCTGAATCAGCTCCTGCTGCAAGAACCGAGCTGGAGACAGGCGGATGGTGTCCATCCTACAGAAGAGGGAAACAGAATCATTGCCCGCCTCTTTGCAAAGGAGATTGAATCTCTTATCCCGGCTCAATTGCAAATGGCGTTGAACAAGACTATCGGCATTGGCGCAAAGCCGATTCCTGGCGCTGAAATGATCTTCGATGGTTCACGCGAAATGCTCGATGAGAAATGGACTTACTGGGAAGGGCCGCGGTTTAGTTCGTCACTCCCGATCAAATGGAAAATCGTCGACGATCCGGTTGATTCGGGGAAGGTTCTGATGACCGATGATCCGGCGGCGGCAGGAGCAAAGTTCGGCGCAGCGGATATCGTCACGAAAAAGGTGTATAAAGATTTTCGGTTGCACATTGAATTTCTCGTGATGAATCAAGGCGGCAACAGCGGAGTTTACCTACAGAACCGGTATGAGATTCAAATCTGCGATAGCGATAAAACAAAACACGGCATGGGAGCAGTAATCAATGAGACCGATTCGCCGTATCACGTTTATAACGGGCTTGGAAAATGGAACGCCTACGATATCAACTTCCGCGCGGCTCGTTTTAAAGATGGCAAGCTTACGGAAAAACCAATGGTCACGATCTACTTCAATGGAGTGAAAGTTCACACGAACCAACCGATCAGTCAGGTGTGGGGCGGACCCAATTCGGGAATAGACGGAGGAAACGATGGCGGTAAAGGGATCACCGACAGTCCCGCTGGCTTGAAACTGCAATGTGAAGGCCATGATGTGCGATATCGCAACGTCTGGATCGAAGATATCACTCTGGAGAATCCAAATACGGACTTTTAATTGTGCCTGATCAATTAGGTGATCCTAAAAACGGCAGTTGAACCGCTAATCTTCGCTAATAGTCGCTAATGGAGAAGTGGTTATGCGAAACAAAGACTTCACCCAACAGGTGGTTGGCTTTTCAAGCGGCCTTCTTCGCCCCCCTGATTAGCGGTCATTAGTTAGCCCATTTTTGCGCGAAACCACCAGAAGCTTTATCCAACTGAATAGCGAGGAACCTAAGACGCGGTTCTCTCGCTGTATTGGTGGAAGTTCAATAACGACGTGCGCGACGCGTGTTTTTCCTGGTGGGTACCGTATGAGCTTTGGATAATCTCGGGCGCGCTGTTTTCGTTTTCGACTTCGGTTTCGGCTTGGTAACCTGCTTTGGTCTCGGTGTTGGGCGTTCTCCGGCGTCTTTCTTCTTCTGCATGTTGAACCTGCGCACCGGTTCGATCGTTTTCGGACGTGGTTTCGGAACCAGCAGGATGGGGCAACCTTCGTAACCGAAAGCCTTGCGCATTTCCCCGGACAAATACTTGTTATACTGGTCGGAGAACAGTTCGTTCTTATTGACGAACATCAGGAAGGTGGGTGGCGCTTGTCTTACTTGCGTCGCATAGAAGAACTTCAGGCGATGACCGGCTGCACTGACCGGCTGTCTCTTCTCGATCGCCGTGTTCAAGGTGCGGTTCAGAATTGAAGTCGGCACCTTTTGCTTTAACTGCGCGGCCACATAACGCACCGCTTCGAGCAAGCGATCCAGGTGAAAACCGGACTTGGCCGAGGTGAAAATGACCGGGGCATAATCGAGAAAGAACAATTTTTCCTGCACCCACTCGCCGAATTCCACGAGCGTGGTCATGAATTTCGCGTCGCCACGGGGCGCGGTATTTTTGGCACGCTTCTCGATTTCTTCTTCACGCGCCTTTTGCACGTCTTCAGCCATCAAGTCCCACTTGTTAATGACGATAATGCAGGCTTTATGTTCGGAAGTGATTTTGTCCGCTATCTTTTTGTCCTGCCCGAGAATGCCAGTCACGGCATCCAGAACGAAAATAGCGATGTCGCAACGAGAAATAGATTCCTCCGTGCGTTTGACACTGTAGAACTCGATTGAATTATCAATGCGCCGTTCCTGCCGCACGCCTGCCGTATCGATAAGGACATACTTTTGTCGAACCCCTTCGGTTTCGACTTCGAACGGAACATCCACTGCGTCGCGAGTGGTGCCGGGAATCGCGCTGACGATCACGCGGTCGGATTGGGTGAGCGCGTTGATGATTGAGGATTTGCCCACATTCGGACGGCCGACGATCGCAAGTTTTAACGGCAGATTCTCTTTCTCCAGGGAAACATCCGGATCGACGGCGATCGTTTCCGGAATGAATTTCATCGCTTCATCCATTATCTCCTGAATCCCAAACCCATGAATGGCGGTTAACGGAAAAATATTGTCGAAACCGAGTTCGGTGAATTCTGCCGTCGCGTTTTCAAGGCTGGGGCTGTCCACCTTGTTAGCGGCAACCAGAACCGTTTTCTTCGATTTGCGCAGATGTTCGGCGACCTCGCGGTCGAGCGGAACAACACCTTCCTGCACATTGACAACGAGGATGATGACATTTGCTGCCTCGATAGCGATGTTCACCTGTTCGATGGCCGCTTTGGCGATCACATCGCTGGATTTTTCGTTACGAAACATCCCGATGCCGCCGGTGTCCACGAGGGTGAAGGGGCGGCCATGCCATTCGACTTCCGCCATCACGCGGTCGCGTGTCACCCCCGGTTCATCATGCACAATGGCAATACGTTTGCGTGCTATGCGATTAAACAGCGCTGATTTCCCGACATTTGGCCGACCGACGATTGCAATTAAACCTGACATGCGCAAAATGAAACAGGGCATTGAGGGAAAGTCAAAGAGCGCCGAGTTATTTCGGCGACACGGAACTGAGGCGGAACCATGAAAATCTTGTGCACGCGTTTCATAGCTCACACACTTTTAATCACACCGCAAAGGAGCCAAATGAGGACAAAGAGGGTAAGTGGTATTCTTTGCAGTGGCTGATCCAGTTTCGAAATCGGGAAACGCCAATCCATCTCATCTGCCCATGAAACTCTTCGTTTTGTGGTACAAAACCAGCCTTTCAGAACAGCCAGAAGAATTATTTGGAATCTTATTTCACACCTGTAACCAGGGGCTGGCACCAGGCGGATTCGAATTCTTCCACTGAACCAGTTCCTTTCTTTGCTTCTGAAGAGTCTTCAGTATAGCGGCGTTTGGTGGAATAGACCTTCGCACGCACGTAAATTTCGTCGCCACGCAGTTGATAGGCGGCTTTGGTTCCAGTGGAGATTGCCAAAAGTTGTCCGACATCTTCACTGTAGTTGTGAGTGACACGGAGGGGTGTTCCGCTGGGGGCACGGAACGGCTCGTTGCTGCTGAGATACCCTTTGCGAGTTCCGATGAATTTAGTCATGTATTCGACACCGGGTTCCGGATCAATCTCGATAGTATAAGTCTTTTTACCGCGGTTAACATTTTTAAGCGTCACACCAGTGGATGCGTAGAAATCGCCAGCTTCCATTGCATGGATAAGATGTTTCGGCGAAAGCTCTTTTGCCTGCACCATGATCCAGCCTTCACCGGGGTTATTTTTGCCGAAACCGATTGTGTGATAACGATGGGAGTCATCCGTGGCGATGCCGTACATAACGGGCAGGTTCAATTCAGCTAAACGCCGGGTCAGAATGATGTCCCAGACTCGCTCGGTGCCGGCGTGCTGTTCATCACCATCATTATAAACATGGGGATGAGCGTTATAAACTTCGAAAAACCTCTCGTTTCGCACCTGCATCAATTCTTCGGCAGTGATTGCCCAGCGGAAGTTGGGATGATTGATGTGCGCAAACATCGGTTGCCCCGTTCTCTTTCTTTGTTCCAAAACAGCGTCAATGTTGTTTTGCATCACTTCGACAACGCTTGTGCCACCGCGCGGTTCAATCAGTTCACGAACATTGATTGCGCCCAGGTGAACGGGCGCGGTGAGGTAGCGGGCGGAAATTTCTTCGCCGCGCATGAGAAGGAATTTGCCGCGTTCAACGAATTCAGGAGCGAACTCCTCGAAAGTCTTCAATCGCACGGAAGTCACCTCGTTGGTCACGCCTTGCTCGATCCATCCCGTTCCCCATCGGCTCAAATATTTGGCCAGCGCGGCTTTGCGTCCGTCGTTGTCAATGGAAACCCATTTTATTCCGTCTGCGATGGTGTTGTGGTCTGAGAGTGTGAGAAAGTCGTAGTTGTTGGTCTTATACCATTCGATGATCATTTCGGGGAAGTCATCGCCATCGCTCCAGAGCGTATGAGTGTGCAGATTGCCCTTGAACCAACTGTTTTGGTCAGCCGCAGTGATTGTCCCGCCAACCAGGAGAAAGGACAGTGCCAAAATGCCTGAGTGTCTGAAGTTGAGCATGTCGCATTTAAACGAAACACGGCGAGGGATGCCACTAGTTTTTGCACACATCCTGTCGTTACGATTCAAGAAACATCACCACTCGTTCAACGCGCTGAACGCGTGATCAACAAAAGTATCTTGAACCTGGTGCGTTTCCGGCGAAAGAAACAAAAATCCCGGCTCAGGCAAGTTGATGATGTTCGACGGTTCTGCTTCCTCGCCGACCTGTTGTGTCGCGGTGGCGGTCGCATCCGTTTCTTCGAGTGTTTTGGCGAGATTCATATCAGGGCTTCCTCTCAAAGTTGCCATTGGGTTAATGGTAGGTTTAGACTACGGGATTGGTGAATATTCCAATATTAGGTGGAGCACGTTTCATTGCCTCCGACGATTTTCTATCAGAGACTCAGGGAACCCTTCACACCGACTCAGGGTGTGGCAAAATGCTAAGAGCCTGTCTGAAAATAGGTTTATATAAGTCGGCCTGAAGAAATTAGCGTTTAATGGGGAAAATCTGGTAAGTGCTTGACATTGGCGCGGCGACAAGGCGGTTCCAAATCTCAGCGACAGCTC
>JACDHS010000002.1 GCA_013820875.1 Verrucomicrobiota bacterium
AAGAGGGGGCACAAACAGTGTCGCCCCTACAGGGCTCAGAAAAATTGTCGCCGTAAACCCAGGCCTTGCTCGTCTGACTCGCTGCAGCCTGGGCTATCACATGGCGGGCCTTCAGCCCTTAACTAAACGGCAGTGACCTTCTCCCCCGAGGAGAAGGAACCAGACAGCCCGCCGTGCAATAAATGCTCGCGGTTGAACACGGGACGCTTCCGATCAAACTTGAGTGCCTTTTCGGAAATTACTTTTGGCAATCGCTATAGTGATGAAAGTTCCATGACTTCATTAACTGAATAGCCACATCCGTTGCTGTTCAAAACCACGGAAAATGCATGGACATCCTGGCCCATGCAGCATCCGGCAGCGGAGTGAGAATCATCAGAAGAATCACAAAGGTGAAGAAACCAAGGCCGCGACGCCATCCGCTCACCGGTGTCAGGTCGTTCAATGGCGGCGTGATGCGTCTCGCGATCATGAAAATAATCAATGCCCAGAGCAACAGCCACGGCCAGACAAACAGGGCCAACAGGAAGATTGTCCACATGGCTAACCGACTGATCGTCAGACCAGTGCGCGTTCCAAACATCGCCCGCGCAATATGGCCCCCATCCAACTGACCGACCGGCACTAAATTGAGCGCAGTGATCAGCAGTCCCAGCCAACCCGCAAAACCGAGTGGACTCAATCGGACCAGATCCCCCGGATTCAATTCGCCCGCAAATGAGATTCGGGCCAGCAGTCCGAACAAAAACGAATTCGCCGGCAACGCGGAAAAGATGAACCCCTCTGCCTCGATCGGTCGCGACACTATTTCTGACGTCTGCAAGCCAAGAACCAGCGCAGGCAGAGCGATGACCAACCCAGCCAGCGGACCGGCAATGGCCATGTCGAAAAGCGAAGTGCGTTCTTCAGGCGGGGTCCGCATGCGAATGAATGCCCCGAATGTTCCCAATGCAAAGGGCACCGGAATAAAATAGGGGGGCGTCACATTCATCTTGTGATGTTTGGCGGCGAAGTAATGCCCCATCTCATGACAACCGAGAATGGCCAGCAACCCGATGGCATACGGAATGCCGGCTGTAAACCGGGCGGGTTCCTGGAAGAGATCGATTCCTTGATACATCGCTCCCGCCCATGTTGTGGTGAGTAATGTCAGAAAAAACAGGAGCCAATGCAGCGCCGGCCGGACCGGCGTTTCCAGCGTGGCCTGTTCGATCGGTTTGTCCATCAGGATGATGGAGGTATCGAGCCGCTCATCCTGCTGTAGCAATGGAACGATGTCTTCGGGAAACGCCGCTTTCAATTTTTCAAATGCCTGTTCAGGCGATTCACGCAATGGACCCCGAAAAATCCGAATTCCATCTTCGTGAGTGGCAACACATACCTCCATCACTTCCTTGATTACATCCGGTTGTTCATCGGGATGAATCATTTTCGGTTTAGGCAACTGCGCCTGCGCGGCAGCCGCTGCCCGCCGGAAAAGCCAAATCAGCAGGATGAAGTTAATGACAGCGAGCAGCAGGAACAGAATCGGCGTCAGGCCCCAGGTGCGTCCCCATGGCGTGAACAAAAGCAGGAGCAACGGGAGAAATAACAGGATGATCAGCAAACGCCGAAGCCAATTGCCGGAATCCATTTCGTCTGAATCAGAATGCGATCCATTCATTTGATTTGCCTGCTGAATGAGGGCTGAAATTCCATGGTGGCACGTTGTATGGAAGATGCGCCCTTCTTCCAATGCAACCATTTAACAATTAAACCATGCAACCTTCCCCCGTTCGTATCCATTCGTTGTAAAATCCTGTTTTTTGCTCCTTCCCTAACCTACGCGTAAAACCGCGCTTTCTGAACGGAGAGCTTTCACCGAGAAACCTGTAGGCGAAACGTCCGACAGTAGAAAACCGTAAACTAGCCACCACGTTTTGCGCCGATGCGGCACGGAAACTACATTGATCCATACCGGATCCATTGTGATTTACTTTCTGGAAAATTTCTTACGGAAACTGCGCCGCGGCTTGAGTGTGAGCGAATGGGCCATTCGCCATTTCAAACTGCCCATCCCGGAGGATGCCCGCCCAGAAAAACCCGGGTTGCTCCTGATCCAGATTGATGGACTCGCCCGGGGACAGTTCGAGAAAGCGCTACGCCGCGGCAAAATGCCTTTCCTGAAAAGATTGCTCCGACGCCAGCACTACGAGCTGAAAAGTTTTTATTCCGGTGTTCCTTCGACCACTCCCGCTGTGCAGGGTGAGCTTTTCTACGGAGTGCCTTGTGTCGTTCCATCGTTCAGTTTTTTGAATCGCGCAGAGCGACGCCTCGCCACCATGTATCATCCGGAAAGCGTGAAGCCGGTGGAGGAAATTCTTCAGCAGAAAGGCGAAGGCCTGCTCACGGGCGGCAGTTCGTGGTCGAATATTTATTGCGGCGGCGCAACGCAGGAGGAAAGCCATGTTTGCGCCGCAAGCATTGGCTTCGGCGACATGATGCGTTCGAAATCCTTTTTCAGTTTCATTGCACTGATGCTGCTGCAGATCCCGATGGTCCTTCGCACGATTGGTTTGGTTTTGTTCGAACTGGTTCTCGCCGTGTGGGATGTGATCGAAGGAGTATTTCGACATCGCAAACAGTTACACCGCGAATTGAAATTTGTTTTCAATCGCATGTTCATCACCATCGGTTTGCGTGAAGTCATAACCATGGGCGCAAAAATCGATCTCGCGCGCGGCCTGCCGATTACACACCTCAACTTTCTTGGCTACGACGAGCAAGCGCACCGGCGCGGCCCCGGCTCTGCCTTTGCGCATTGGTCCTTGCGAGGAATTGACCGGGCCATTGAGCGTCTTTTTTTTGCCGCGCAACGTTCGCACCGGCGCGATTACCAGGTCTGGATTTTCTCCGATCACGGACAGGAAGCGGTCACGCCGTTCTCGGAGATTTTCGAAGGTGGCATCGAAGAAGCAGTGCGGCAGGGATGGGAGCACACAGTGAAGGGGCAGAAGCGGCGGAAATCGCGCGTATCTGATCGCGATTCGAGGGCCTATTGGGCGGGTGGAAAAGTTGCCCGGAAACGCCTGGCCGAACGTTCACTCTGGGAACAACTCACCGAGGATGAGAACCACTCCTTCTCCATTGCCGCCATGGGTCCGGTCGGCCACGTCTATTTTGCGCAGGAACTCGGCATCGAAGAAAAACGGCAGTTCGCAAACTGGCTGGTTGCCAACGCCAAAATCCCGGGTGTCCTTTTCAAGACAGAGCCGGGGCACGCCCTTTGGATCCGCCGACAAGGCGAACTGCTCCTGCCGGAGGAAGCGATTGAAGTGTTGCCTCATTCGGAAAAACTGAATGAAGAAGCAGCACGCGATCTGGTTTGCCTTTGCCACAACGAATATGCTGGCGATGTCATTCTGCTCGGCTGGAACACGGACAGTCCGCCAATGACTTTCGAGGAAGAACGTGGCGCACACGGCGGCCCCGGCCCGAATGAGACGCAAGGTTTTCTGCTCGTTCCCGAGAACACCCGCTTTCCCCACACCCACACCAGCTACGTCCGCCCGGCGAACCTGCGCGAAGCGGCGCTCCATCTGTTGCGCCGCAAACGCATCTCGCGCGTCCACCGCACCGCACCGCATTTGCGCGTGATGACCTACAATGTCCACGCTTGCCTCGGGATGGATGGTAAAATTTCAACGCACCGAATCGCCCAGGTGATCGAACGGCACGATCCTGCCGTCATCGCTCTCCAGGAATTGGATATCCACCGTTCGCGTTCTCGCACGGAACACCAGGTGGAGATGATCGCCCATGAACTGGGAATGCACTTCCATTTTTCCCCCGCCAAAGCGCACGGCGAAGAACAATATGGAGACGCAATTCTCAGCAAGTATCCGTTGAAGCTCATTCGCGCGGAAAACATCACCAAAGCGCCCAAGGTGGATCCCGAACCTCGCGGCGCTCTCTGGGTGCAATTTGAGATGGATGGAATTCTCATCAACCTGATCAACACCCATTTTGGCCTGGGCGTCCGCGAACGAATGTCGCAGGCCATGGATTTGCTCAGCAAAAAATGGATCGGAGGAATTGAATTGAACGAACCGGTAATTCTCTGTGGCGATTTCAACACCTTTCCCGACACCCTCCCCTATCGAGCCTTCACCTCGCGATTGCATGATGTGCAATTGATGATCCCGAACTTTCGCGCACGTAAAACATTCTCCACCGCCTCGCCGGTTTTCCGCATTGACCACATTTTTGTCTCCGGCCATTTCAACGTTCACAAAGTGCAAGTGCCCAGAAATCACCTGACCCGCATCGCCTCGGACCACTTGCCCCTGGTCGCCGATCTCACGTTCGACGAACGGCACCTGAAAACGGTGCCGCACCTTTTCCCCGAACACACAGCACATCGAACGTCAGCGGAATCGTTGAAACGTTGAGTCAACGGATGTCGGAGGCTCAGAATGGGCTAACTCGCCTCCTTTCCCGTTCTGTTTTGAAACCCTCGTTGGCCAACCTACCTACTTTTTCGTTCTGTTTTGGACACCTCGTTGGCCAACCTACCTACTTTTTCGTTCCGTTTTGGACACCTCGTTGGCCAACCTACCTACTTTTCGTTCTGTTTTAGACACCTCGTTGGCCAACCTACCTACTTTTCGTTCTGTTTTAGACACCTCGTTGGCCAACCTACCTACTTTTTCGTTCTGTTTTGGACACCTCGTTGGCCAACCTACCTACTTTTTCGTTCTGTTTTAGACACCTCGTTGGCCAACCTACCTACTTTTTCGTTCTGTTTTGACGGCAAGTTGGCCAACCAGGGCTCTAAAACAGAACGAAAAAATGGATAAACAGCCCGTTTTCCTTACTTTTGGGTATTTTCGCGGGAATTTCGGGTGGAAAAGGGCCAATTTTGTCTTCGGGTCTCAAACGGGTGTGATTAGTGGGTGAAATTTCCGAAGGAACGGACGCGGCGTAACCGCGACGCGGTTCGTTGTTTCTATTGTTCTGATTTGTGCGCAGCATCAGCCGCAGCACGCGAGATTATCAAGCGGGCCTGCAAAATCTGAACGCCGCAATTATTGCCGTACCCGCTGCGGCTGACTCTTCGAGCACAGCCGCGCTCCGTTTTTTACGCCATCTCACCCGGAAAAAATCACGCCCGCGAGCAACTGAGAATCACAACGAGTCTGGACGTTGCGCGGCCCATCTGTTACTCGTAACGGCATGTCTTCCGGAAAGGTTATTACTTTACGTGATGTGGCCGAAAAAGCCGGCGTCAGCGTGATGACCGTCTCACGCGTCTTGCGTAACCAACGCAATATTTCCACTGAAACGAAAGATAAGGTAAACAAGATTGCCGCTGAACTGGGCTATCGCCCCAACCCGATGGTCTCCGCGCTGATGAGTTATCGTCGTTCCGCGCGCCAGACCGTCACCTATTCTTCGCTTGGGTTCATCACTTCCTTTGCGACGCGCCAGGAATGGCGTGAAAACAAGTTGTATAACGAGTTTTTCGAAGGAGCGAAGGCTGGGGCCGATCGTCATGGGTTTCAATTGGAAGAGTTCTGGTCGCGCGAACCCGGCATGTCCACCGAACGACTCAGCGAGATTCTTTACTACCGAAATGTGCCCGGTCTTCTCATCGCTCCCCTGCCCGTCTCGCAAGGTCATTTGCGATTGGACTGGGCCAAATTTTCAGCAGTCACAATAGGTTATTCTTTGGCCCGTCCGCCGTTGCATCGTGCGGTGAATCATCAGTTTCGTTCCATGCGCCTGGCCGTGCGGCAATTGCGCAAAGTCGGCTATAAACGCATGGGGCTGGCCATGGCCGCGAGTTACGACAGTCGCGTGGACCACCAATGGAGCGGGAGTTTTCTAGCCGAACAAGTGCGGTTGGATCCCGGAGACCGCGTTCCACTTTATCTCGTGGAGGATGAAGAATGGAACGAAGCCAATTTCCTGAAATGGTTTCGGAAGAACAAACCCGATGTCATCATCAGCCAGCAGAAAGACATTTTGCAGTGGCTAGGCAAAATCAAGGTGCAAGTGCCGGATGACGTGGGCTTTGTGCATCTGAATTGCCCGGATGATTCCGGTGAATTCGCCGGCATTTATCAGAATGGCCGGGTGATCGGCGAAGTGGCCATCGATTTCCTTGTGGCAATGGTGCAACGCAACGAACGAGGCGTGCCCAGCCTGGCGCACTCGATCCTGGTCGAGGGAACGTGGGTGGATGGAAAAACGATCCGCAAATCCCCGCGTTGATGTGCCGATGCAACTTTCTGCCGATTGCCGCGTTTAAATAGAAAGGTCAAAAAGGGAAAAACCAGGTAGTGTCCATTCGTGGTTAATCTGGGCACACACAGGAAAAGACTTATTTGGCGATTGCCGGATTTTATGCAAAAGTGAACGCCTGTTTCACCTGAATTGCCACAGTTGAAACAGGTACCAGTTAAATATGCCGCAATTCTCTTATAAAGCGCGCCGCCGCTCCGGCGAAGTTGTGCAAGGTGTGTTGGATGTCGCTGATCGCAGCGCTGCCCTCGTCCAAATCGAACGTCTTGGCTTGTTTCCCGTGGCCGTTGATGGCGCCAAAGGCGGGGCCGCTGCGGTAGCCGCGCCCACCCAGAATGGAAATGCTTCACGAACCAAGCTGGCCGATATTTTACCTCCCTCGTTGCGCGCCGCGATGGAGCGCAAACGCAAACCGAAGCTGCAGGAGTTGGCGACCTTTACCCAGCAATTGGCCAACCTGCTGAGCGCCGGCATGCCACTGACAGTGGCGCTCAACAGTATGACCCACCTGGAATCCAAAGGCATTCCAGCGGATATCAGTCGCCAGCTAAAAACCGACGTCATGGAAGGCAAAAGCCTTTCAGATGCAATGAAGCGGCAGCCGCTCATTTTTTCAGATCTCTACATCAACATGGTTCGGGCAGGCGAACAATCCGGAGCGCTGGTGGAAGTGTTGCGTCGTATGGCCGATCACTTCGAGCGATTTGCGCAGGTCCAGGCAAAATTTACCTCTGCCCTCATTTACCCGGTCATCGTCGTCTCCATCGGCATCATCATCATGTTCTTCTTCATGACTGTGATGCTCCCGAAGTTTCTTTCCATTTTTGAAGGATTGGATGTTCCGCTGCCCTTTGCGACCCGGATGCTGATTGGGGTCAGTGATGTTTTCAAAGATTACTGGTGGGTAATCATCCTTTCGGTGATTGCGCTCCTCGTCCTGTTCAAGCGTTACAAAAGCACCGAAAATGGGCGACGCACCCTTCACCGTATGATGTTGAACGCACCCGTTTTCGGAAAAGTGTTCAAGCTGAACCTGTTTGGGCAATTTGCCCGGACGTTGGGAACGTTACTGCGCAACGGTGTGCCGGTTCTGACCGCGCTGCAAATTTCCGAAGAAGTAATGACGAATGTCATCCTGAAGGAAGCGATTGCGAAAACTCGCGAGGAGGTCACCGATGGTAAAACCATTGCTCAACCGCTGGCCCGGAGCAAAGTGTTTCCACAACTCATGGTGGACTTGGTGAAGATCGGCGAAGACACCGGGGATGTTCCCGGATCGCTGGAAAATATCGCCCAGACCTACGAAGGAGAATTGAATATCGCACTGCGGGTGGTAATGGACCTGATTGAACCGGCAATGATCATCATCATGGCGTTGGGCGTCGGCTTTTTGCTGCTCAGCGTTTTGTCCGCCATGTTTGCGATCACATCGAATATCGCCCGTTAAATGTTTTCCAAGCGACAGTTTAAAAGCGGGCGATGGCAGAAGGGGTTCACACTGTTCGAGCTTTTGATAGTGGTGGCTATTCTGGGAATCATTACCGCCATCGGAATCCCCTCGATTGCGCGCACGATGCATAAGGAAGGAATGCGCAAGGCAGTAAGCGATTTTGTCGAGGCATGTTCCGACGCGAGGGCCATGGCGATTCTGAAACAGGAGACAACCACCCTGACCATTCGGCCGCATGAAGGCACCTTTAAATCGCCGACGAAATCGTTCACATTTCCGGAGAACGTGCAGATCGAGTTCATGGGTGTGAACTTCTCGCTTGTGGACATGGAAATGGAGGAAACGACCGTTCGTTTCTTTTCGAATGGAACATCGGATGAATTCTCAATCGTCCTGAAGTCTCATATGATGGAAACGGTCACGATCAGCCTCGAATTGGTTACGGCGCTGGCCGATGTGAATTACGTGAAATGAAAATTTACGACGCTTCATTTCTTTCCCGACAGCAGCCCCGGCGCATCAGCGCGTTCACGCTGCTCGAAGTGATGATTGCGCTCGCCATCTTTTTCATCGCGCTGTTTTCGATTCTCGGTCTCGTCAGCCAGAATTTGCGCGCCGCCCGCTCCCTCAACCAAATGGGGCCGACCGCCGGGATGGTCGCCGCCGAGATGACGGCCATGACCAACAAGTATTATGAGGGTTCCGAGTCGGGCGATTTTGGGGAGTTATACCCGAACCACAGTTGGACGCGGGACGTCATGATCTACGGCACAAATGGTTTATATGAAGTAAACATCGCGGTCCTCAAAGGTAACAATGTGGAGTCCACACTGACGATCCTACTCTTTAGCCCGGAATCGACCAGGTAATGATGCTTTTGTCACCAACTAGAAAAGTCCGGCATTCTTCAATCAAGGCTTTCACCCTGGTTGAAATCATTATCGCCATGTTCATCTTTTCGATTGTGATGGTGGCGATTTATTCCAGTTGGACTGCGATTCTGCGAGGTTCCAAGGTTGGATTGGACGCGGCGGCGAAGGTTCAGAGGGCGCGCATTGCCGTTAAGGCGGTGGAAGACGCTTTGTTGACCGCGCAATTTTTCGGCGGGGAGAACACCCGTTATTATAATTTTATAACGGACACAAAAGACGAGAATTTTCATTACCTCACCTTCGTCTCCAAGCTGCCGCCAGAGAATTTTCCTGGATCGGGAATGTTCGATCCCGGGGCCCCTCGACGCGTTACTTTCGAAATTGTGCCGGATAACGATGGGAAGAATCAATTGATCATGACGCAGATCCCAATGCTGGCGGTGACGAATGACATCATTCAGCCGTATCCCATCACCCTGGTGCGTGATTGCAGTCTTTTTTACCTGGAGTTCTGGGATACGGTAAAAGGCTACTGGGCCGCCGAACATGTGGACACCAATTCCCTCCCGAAAATGATGCGAGTCACCATCGGTTGGGGTAACTATAAGAATTCGTCGGAGCCTGAAGAAATTGTGACCCGGACAATCGCGTTGCCGGGTTCGACCGTGCCGCCGCAAATCAATCGTCCGCAAGGATAATGAAAATAGGATCTCAAAAAACAAACCGCGGCATTGCGATGATAATCGTAATGGTCGTGGTTTTCGTCCTGGGAATCATGGCGGCCGGTTTCGCCTATTCCATGAAAGTGGAGATGCGCCTGGCTCAGCAGGCCAGTTATGAATCCGAGTTCGAATGGCTGGGCCGTTCCGGGGTAGAACTGGCGCGGTGCGTTCTAGTCGAACAATTTAAGAATCGTGCAGCGGAACCCTACGATGCACTGAACCAAAAGTGGGCCGGTGGTGAAGGTGGAACGAACGTTTTGCCGGAGATCTTTTTTGAAGATGTCGAGTTGGGCAACGGTCGCATTTCCATCACCATTGAAGATGCCGAACGCAAGTTTAACGTCAATCGATCCACTCCCCCCACCCTGGTTCCAGAGATACTAAATCGCACCATGATATACGTTGGCGTCGATGCGAGCGAAGCCTCGGTGATCTCTGATTCCATCCAGGACTGGATTGACCCGGACCAGGACGAACGAGTGAGCGGAGCGGAGAGTAAATATTACCTGCAACAGGAGCCGCCCTACGAGGCAAAGAACGGTCCGATGGCTGATATCACCGAGATGCTGCTGATCAAAGGCATCCAGGAAAATCCGGCGATTTTTTGGGGATCCAATTCAACGAATTACGTGCCGGGCGCCTTCATGACCAGAGGACCAGGATTTCGCGAACGGCCGCAGCCAGTTTACACAGTCGGGTTGAACGATTTGTTCACGACGGTTTCAATGGGCAGAGTCAACGGGAACACGGCTTCAGCCCATGTTCTGCAAATGATCCTGGGAGATACCAACGCGGTTTCGCTACTTCTTCAGCGGCGCCAGGGGCAAGACGGGCAGGACGGAACTGCCGATGATATGCCGTTTAGATCGGTGGGGGAAATCTCCAGTATTCTGAATGGCATCGCTGACCCAGCCTTTATCAATCAAGTCTTCGGCGTGAACAGCTTTGTCTTCGAAGTGAATGTGACCTGTGAGATCGGCGGATTGAAACGGGATTACGTCGCGCTGATCCATCGCATAAACCAACGGGACATCAATATTCTTTACCTGTATTGGAAACGGCCTCACAAGAGTTCAGGCGACGCTACCGGAACATAACGAGGTTCCAAACGTCTTTACGACTGTCGCTCGGACGGTTCCTGTTCAAAACCACTTTGTATCTGTTCGATCTTGGGTGGACCTTCTTGAAGCCACACCCGATCCACAAACCAATACCCACCTAACAGAATCACGATTACGGAGGTAACCGGCACCCAACGAGGCATGAACTGTGGCAGTTTCTTTAATTGCCACAAAATGGGAAGAACCAGTGCCGCAATCAGGATTTGTCCGAGTTCCACGCCAAGGTTGAAGGAAAGCAGCGGAATAAAGATGTTTCCAGCGCCGATTCCCTTATCACGCAGTTCGTTGGCAAAAGCAAAACCATGGATCAAGCCGAACGCAAAAGTGACCAGCCAACGCCATTGCAAGGTCTTCAGTTTAAAGAGGTTTTCAAGCCCGACATACACAATTGTCAGCGCGACAATCGGCTCTACCACGCTTGCCGGCATCGATAGGATGTTCAATGTGGACAACGCCAGGCTGATGGAATGAGCCAGTGTGAAACAGGTGATGATCTTGGCGAGCGACCAAAAAGTGTCACAGACAATCAAAAGGGCGAACAAAAAAAGTAAATGATCATACCCACCGAGGATGTGCTTGATGCCGTGTTTCAAGAAGGTGACGAATTTGCCCGAAGTGAACGAGGTGGCAGTTTGGCCTGACCCAGATCCGTATTGATACATGATATCCGCCGGAGAAAGCGTCGCCTCAGCCAGGGTAGTGCCAGCAGCATCCGTGACAGTGACAAATTGCTGATGATCCGGTGTCATTTGCCGAATGATGGTTGACAGCAGGGTAAAGCCTTTGATCGAAGGCACATCGAAAACAAACTGGGTTTCAAAATTACTCTCCTGGAGACTGGCGCTGGCTTGCGAGGGCATTACCCGTTTTCCGTCAAAATAAAACTCCAACTCTTTGGTTGCCACGCCTTCCAGTTCTTTCAAGGTGACCTGAACTTCCTCCGCAGTGACAGTTCCGTCCTTGTTCTTATCCAGGGTCAGCATCATTCCCACATCAAAGAAGGAAACGGCTAATTGCGCCTCCACACGATTGGTAAATATCTGAATGTTTACCGCAGTGAGCCCCTTGCTGGAATTGTGTGCCTGTGAAGAAACTGCAGAGAGTAAAAGAAAGAAAATAGACAAAACCTGGCCGGTAAACCGGAGGAACGGAAACGGTGTCATGGAAGTTTGTTTACCGGAAGAAGGAGCGGAGAGCAATTCAAAACATTTTCACAACCGGAACAGGCAGTGTCTTCTTTTGGAACATACAAGACACGACGCATTCCATGTTATTTTTACTTTAATAATGTTTTATATTACGGCTTTAAATTTACCAGAAGGCTTGCCCTCTCCGAATGCATCTCGCTTACATAGCTAAAACCAAAAATACAGCCTAAAAATAAGTCACTTGTTTTTAATTGACACATTTTTAGACACCTAGTATTAACTTCGCATCTCCCCAATGCTCTGCCGAGTGGCAACAGCACATAACAAAGCTGGTTAACAAAAAACCAAACTGAAAGAAGAACTAATGAAGAATCCAAAAAACTATCTCATGGCTGCTGGCCTTTTCGCTGGCGCCATGCTGCTGCCGACGGCTGAAGTCGTCGCACAAACCACTCCTGCTGGACAGCCCAGCATCTGCAACCGCTCCTGCTGGAGCGCTCGTTCAGGAAGCTGCACCACATCGCTCGGCTCCCTGACCCGCGCCATCATTCATCACACCGCTGGACCCAGCGATTACACGACCAGTTACGAAACTGGAAAGGCCAGAATGCGTGCAAACCAGAACTATCACATGGATAGCAACGGTTGGTGCGATCTTGGATATCACTTCTGCGTGAATGCAGCCGGCCATATTTATGAAGGCCGTGCCGGTTCCATCGGTTCAAGCGGCAGTTGGAAACGCGGTGCCCACGACGGTTGCAACGCAAACAGTATGGGTTTCACTGCACTGGGTTATTACCATAGCCCTTACAATCATTCGTTCACCTCAGCCCTGCAGAATGGCCTCGCGGCTGTGATTGCCTGGAGAATGCCCAGCGGATGGTCTGCCAGCGGCAGCACCACTTATTGTGGCAATAGCGTCGGAAGACTGGATGGCCATTACAAAGTCAAAGCTACGGCTTGCCCAGGCACGAACATAATCAATGGACTTGGCGCTCTTCGCACCAACGTTGCCAATCGCCGCACTCCTTCGACAGGCAAAACCGCTCGCACGGTTGATAACAATGCCGGTGGCTTCAGTGTTGTTGGAAGTTGGTCCACAGGCACGTCTGCACCTGATAAACATGGCGCGGACTATCGTTTCAAGAGCACTGCTCCCATCAGCGAACCCGCCACATGGGCCACTTCGCTTAACACTTCTGCTTCATGGACTGTCCGCGCATGGTGGCCGGCTGGCTCGAATCGTTCGTCCTCCGCTCCCTATATCGTCAGTCACGGTGGTGGAACAACTACCGTCAACAAGAACCAGCAAGTCAACGGTGGCTCCTGGCAGACTCTCGGAACCTGGAGCATGGGCGGCTCCCAAAACGTCAAGCTGTCCTGCTGGACAACGACCGGTTACGTCGTAATGGCTGACGCCATTCGCTGGGAATAACAGCCGTTCAGGCTGTTCCAGTAGTAGTAGCACTATCATCACTAGCCGGGAAACCCCTCGTTTCTCGGCTAGTGCATCCGCTTTCTATTGACATTGTCTCTTTTTTATACTATCAAGTCACCCGTTCCCCACAAACAAGACACCGGCAGATGCTCTGTGCATTGCCGTTCAAACCGTAGAAAAGAACAAATAAACATGAAAACAAAATCCTATCTAATGGCTGCTGGTCTTTTTGCTGGCGCCTTCTTGCTGCCGACGGCTGAAGTCGTCGCACAAACCACACCTGCTGCACAGCCCAGCATCTGTAACCGCGCCTGTTGGAGCGCTCGCTCTGGAAGTTGCACAACATCGCTCGGTTCCCTGAACCGCGCCATCATTCATCACACCGCTGGACCCAGCGATTACACGACCAGTTACGAAACTGGAAAGGCCAGAATGCGTGCAAACCAGAACTATCACATGGATAGCAATGGTTGGTGCGATCTTGGCTATCACTTTTGCGTAAACGCTAACGGAGATATTTATGAAGGCCGTGCCGGTTCCATCGGCACAAGCGGCAGTTGGAAACGCGGTGCCCACGACGGTTGCAATGCAAACAGCATGGGTTTCACAGCATTAGGTTACTATCATACTCCTTACAATCACACTTTCACCACAGCCCTGCAGAATGGTCTCGCTGCTGTGATTGCCTGGAGGATGCCCAGCGGCTGGTCTGCCAGTGGCAGCAGCACCTATTGCGGCAATAGCGTCGGCTATTTGGATGGTCATTATAAAGTCAAAGCCACCGCTTGCCCGGGCACGAACATCATCAATGGACTTGGCGCTCTTCGCACCAACGTTGCCAATCGCCGCACATCCGGCGGAACTAGCAAAACCGCTCGCACGGTTGATAATAACGCCGCTGGCTTCAGTGTTGTCGGAAGCTGGTCCACGGGCACTTCTGCCACAGATAAACATGGCGCTGACTATCGCTTCAAGAGCACCGCTCCTGTCAGCGAACCCGCCACATGGGCCACTTCGCTTAACACTTCTGCTTCATGGACTGTCCGCGCATGGTGGCCGGCTGGATCGAATCGTTCGTCCACCGCTCCCTACATCGTCAGCCACGGCGGTGGCACCACCACCGTCAACAAGAACCAGCAAGTCAATGGTGGTTCCTGGCAGACTCTCGGCACCTGGAGCATGGGTGGTTCCCAGAACGTCAAGCTGTCCTGCTGGACAACGACCGGTTACGTCGTCATGGCGGATGCCGTCCGTTGGGAATAATAGCCTTTTAGGCTATTTATAGTAAGTCTTCGATCAACACTAGTCGGGAACGCCATCTGTTCCCGGCTAGTGTATTTTCTTTTTTATTGACTCTGTCTTATTTTAAGACTATCAACACACCTGTTCCCCACAAATAAGACAGCGACAACTGCTCCCTGCATTTGCCGCAAACAGACGGAAAAGAACTAATAAACAAATGAAAACAAAACCCTATATCATGGCTGCTGGCCTTTTTGCTGGCGCCTTCTTGTTACCCACTGCTGAACTTGTTGCACAAACCACACCTGCTGCACAGCCCACCATCTGCAACCGCGCCTGCTGGAGTGCTCGTGCTGGCTCCTGCACCACATCGCTAGGTTCGCTGACCCGCGCCATTATTCATCACACCGCTGGACCCAGCGATTACACGACCAGTTACGAAACTGGAAAGGCCAGAATGCGTGCAAACCAGAACTATCACATGGATAGCAACGGTTGGTGCGATCTTGGATATCACTTCTGTGTGAACGCAAACGGAGATATCTACGAAGGCCGTGCTGGTTCCATCGGCACAAGCGGCAGTTGGAAGAAAGGCGCTCATGACGGTTGCAACGCAAATAGCATGGGTTTCACTGCACTCGGTTACTACCATACTCCTTACAACCACGCTTTCACCACAGCCCTGCAGAATGGTCTCGCTGCTGTGATTGCCTGGAGAATGCCCAGCGGTTGGTCTGCCAGCGGCAGCAGCACCTATTGCAGCAATAGCGTGGGCTACCTGGATGGCCATTACAAAGTCAAAGCCACCGCTTGTCCTGGTGACATCATCATCAGTGGACTTGGCGCTCTTCGCACCAACGTGGCCAATCGCCGCACTCCTTCAACGGGCAAAACCGCTCGCACAGTTGACAATACCGCCGCTGGTTTCAGCGTGGTCGGAGCATGGTCCACTGGCACGTCTGCCACTGATAAACATGGCACAGACTACCGCTTCCGCAGCACCGCTCCTGTCAGCGAGCCTGCTACCTGGTCCACTTCACTCAACGTTTCCGCTTCATGGATCGTAAGAGCGTGGTGGCCTGCTGGAACAAATCGTTCCTCAACCGCTCCCTACATTGTCAGTCACAGTGGCGGAACAACAACCGTCAACAAGAACCAGCAAATCAATGGTGGCGCCTGGCAGACTCTCGGCACCTGGAGCATGTCCGGCACGCAGACCGTCAAACTGTCCTGCTGGACAACGACCGGTTACGTCGTAATGGCTGACGCCGTTCGCTGGGAATAAGTTTTCTCTTAGAAAAACCCGGAAAAACACAAACCGGAGGCGCGAGCCTCCGGTTTTTTTGTGGTTGTGAACCTCCTCGCCTGCGGGTTCGCAAAGAGAGTATCGGTCAGTCAATGATCCAGCGAGACGCCGCTGAACTCGCAGGCGAAGAGGCCTGCGCTACAATCGGGTAACGCGTAATAACCTTTTCAAACCGCCAAAATCTTATCCAACTGTCCCGAAACGTTTTCCAGATATTTTTCCGGCGAGATGTCTTGCTTACATTCGCCACAAGCCGGCTCGACGATTGCCCAGCCTTTGTAACTGATTTCATCCAGCGACTTCATGATACGCGGCCAATCGTTGTCACCTGCCAGATATTCAACGGCAAACCCCTTGCGCATCCCCTGTTTATTCATCTTGTCGCGACTAAACTCTTTGAAGTGAACCGCCTGGATCCGCTTGCCGAGAATGCGAATCCAATCTTCGGGAAAGCCGATGTTCATCACATTCCCAATATCGAAGTGCCAACCGACAGCAGCACTCTTAAACTCATCCACGTACCGCGCCGCTTCGAGCGGGCTCAGCAGAAAGTTGTTCCACACATTTTCAATCGCCATCACAACCCCCAGTTTTTCCGCGAGAGGAATGACTTGCTGGATGGCATCGCGCGTCCGTTCGTAATTCTCAGCGTAAGAAGCATTCTTTTCGCTGACACCGCCGGCGACCACGAGAACGGATTTCGCGCCGTAAACTTTCGCGCTTTCCAATGCATAGCGCAAACCTTCCACTCCCTTCTGACGTTCGGATCGTGCAGGATGAGAAAACAGCCGGGTATGCTCGCCACAACTGATGCTCGCAATTTCAAGTTCAGTGGCATCGCGCGCCTTCAGCACTTCCTCTCTGTCCAAATGACTGTTCGGTTCCACCCCGTCGAAACCGGCCGCCTTGAGCAATGCAAACTTATCGGCGATTGACAAACCTTTGGCAGGAGGAAAGGTATTCAGCATGTAGCCCTTCTTCCATGGGCGCTTTGCCGCGGAGGATTCCCGTGCGCTAACGGCGTTGGGAAGCAAAGCAGCGGTAAAAAGCGCACTACCAGTCACCTGCAAAAACTCGCGTCGTGTTGCTGAATTCATCCGCAGTCGTTGAAAAGAAAAAAGGCGGCTTATTCAGCCGCCTTGATAATTTGCTTAAATGAACGGCGTTTTGCCTGGCATTGCCAGCGGTGGAACCGCCGGGGCCTTGTCCCACGTCAGATCCGCTTCGTCGGGCACCAGGCTCTCCTTGGAATTAATTGCGTCTTCCCAGGTGACTTCCTGCCCGGTGTAAGCGGCCATGCGCCCCATCACACCCATCATCGAGCTGTTGGCCAGCCATTCCCCGTCCATGCGAGGATTGCCTTTGCGGATGGAATCCAGGAATTCGGCATGCTCGACCTCATACATATTCGGCGTATTTTTATCACCGTCATATTTCCAGGTCGGTTTACCCTTCAAATCCGCGATATGGCAGGGAGCCGGTTGGAACAACATGACATTCGCCGTCCCTTTGGAACCGTAAACCCGTTGCACATTTTCACTCGCGCAACCGGCTTGTTGACGGCAGAAAAGAAAACCGCGCACCCCTGCGTCCCATTCGTAAACAATGGAGAAATGATCAAAAATGTGACCGACCATATTTTCGGGACGAATCTGGCGACCACCATGCGCGATACATTTCGTCGGCATCTTATCGCCCATCGCCCAGGCTGTTAAATCAACGTTATGAATAGCTTGCTCAACCAGGTGATCGCCGGAAAGCCAGACGAAATGCATCCAGTTGCGGAGTTGCGCTTCCATCGGCCCCCAGTTCGGATTCACCTTGACGATGCGCGGGTCACCCGTGTTGTAGGTGCCGTAAAGCGAGCGAATTTCACCGATCTCACCCGTCAAAATCTTGTTGTAAATGGCACGCTCCGCATGGTTGGAACGCCAGCAGAAACCAGAAGCGATTCCCAGCTTCTTTTGCTTGGCTTCAGCAACACTCTCCATGAATGAACGGTATCCGGCTGCATCCGTGCAAATCGGCTTCTCACAGAAAACGTGTTTCCCCTGTTTCACCGCGTACTTCATATGGAGCGGACGGAACCCCGGAGGTGTCGCGAGAATCACCACATCCACACCCGCATCGATCACCTTTTTGTAAGCATCGAAGCCGGTAAAGGTATTCTCTTCATCCACCTGCACCTGTGCGCCGACATCTTTTTGCGCCTTCAGATTGTTGCGGCTCTTGCTGACTTGATCGGGAAACACATCACCCATCGCGACGAGCACCGCGTTTTTATCCACAGTCAAAGCATTCTTGGCCGCACCGGAACCGCGTCCACCGCAGCCCACCAGGCCGATTTTAATCGTCTCACTGTTCTCCGCAAAAGTGCGTTGTGGAAAAATGAGGTTCGTAGTGAGGGCGCCGCCGATTACAGCTCCGGTAGTTTTAATGAAATCGCGACGTGTAGTCTGGTTTTCTGGCTGATTCATAAATTCCTAAAGATAGACTGGCAGAATATTGCCCCTATTCAGCCAAAGCAACCGTAGAAAGGGGTTCAACTTTTAAAGTTTTCGCGGGCCTTGTGCTAATCCGTTCGGCATCAGCTTATCGCCCTGACCCTGCGAAGGCACAAGCGTTTCAAAAAGCAGCAGAACCTCCAACCCAAAGCACTGAAAGCGGACGAACAATAGTTTACACTACCGCAGTTAGTCTGATCTAACTTTTATTCTTGAGACACAGCATTCTAATGTGGAGAACTGTCAGGCTGCGGCTCGTTAACGTTTAAACATTCAAAATGGTTTGCCGATTAACGTGTCGCGGCCGAGTCACCACAGGAACGATTTCTGTTCCGAGACCTGCTTGTCGCCATCCCACATCGTCACTCGCCAGGCGGTGATTTCACCGAATTGTTTGTAATCCTCGCCGGAGAATTTGACCGAAGACCATGTCGTGAGCCAACCGCCCTTCGCCACGGGTGCTTCCGCACTTTCAGTCGTTAATTCCTGGCCTTTCACGCCGCGCAGTTCCACCTGGAGCTTGAATTGATCGCGCTTTTTCGGCGCTTTCAACTGCACATCGAAGCGCAAAGCGGAACGTTGCGCCGGATTTTCGCGAAGCAGTTTTTGGTAGGCATCCCGTTCGTATAAACTGGGTGAAAGCGTATGACGTCCCCGGGCATCAAGGTAATGCGGCAATACTTTGATGATACGCGGCTCCGCCGCCTGCAGGTTGGCAGCAAAGAAACCGAGCAACGCGATGATGAGAAAACTGCGAACGTGACGCATGAAACACAATTACCAGTTCAGGCAACTCTGCAAAGCGAAATGTGAGGAGTGTCAAGATGCACCCCAAATCCTAAGCCGCCATCTTGTCCGCTCGCGCAGGCAAAAATCCTGTCGGCCTGCCAAAATTCGGTCGCCCGTTCAAATCCCACTCAAACCGTTGCGCATGCACTCGGCGATCCAGCCAGCCATCGCTTTTGTCCGTCTTGGCATGGAACAGTATCCAATCTTCCATCTGGCAGGGTGACTTCACGAAGGAACAATGGCCAACACCCCAAAACAATTCGTTCTTTTCAAAGACTGGTCCCACTTTTTTCCAGGAGGTCGCGTCCAGAAGATTGCTGCCAGTAAGTTCGAGCATCCCGAGGCAGTAATGCATTGTCCAACTGGCGCTGGCGGAATAAATGATAAATAACTTCCCATCACGACGCAGCACCTGCGGACCTTCGTTGATCGCCATTTCAAAGCGTTCCCAGGATTCGGTCGGCTCGGAAATCAGCACCCGCTTGCTGGAAAGCGTGTAAGGATTGCTCATGGGCGCGATGTATAGATTCTGTTTGCCATCCACTTTACCGGGCCAGCCTGACCAGATGAAATAAAGCTGTCCGTCATCCGCCAGAAACGGTGTTCCATCGATCGCCCATCCGTCTGTTTCGAGACAGCCGCGGCAGATATATTCGCCTTGAGGATCGCTCGTCCGCGATTCCAGGACCCACATGCGATGGTTCGCATTTTTACCATTGTCCGCTGCGTAATAAATGAACCATCGGCCGTCAATGAAATGGAGTTCCGGCGCCCAGATACTTCTACTGTTCATACCGCGCTGAGGCGGTGCCCAGACCTGCACACCATTGTCCTGTCCAATATCCAAAAAGTGTTTTGCTTTGCGGACGTGGATGGTTCGGCTTTTGCGACTTTCACAAAAATAATACGCGCCATCGTGGAAAATCATCCAGGGGTCAGCGGCTGGTCCGGCAATAAGCGGATTGATCAACATTTCAAATCAATTCCCTGTCTCGTTCAAAGACAGTGTGTTTACGTTTTTGGAACTCCTTAATCGTTCACGAGAGATTCAGCGCCTCACGAACACCGCGCTGCCTGCGCCCGAGCTGCAGACGAATTCGATTTAGCTAGCGGCGTGCCATGGCTCCGATTCTGGATTCTGGATTCTGGATTCTGGATTCTGGATTCTGGATTCTGGATGCTGGATTTTTGCGGCGTCCCTGTTTTGGCTATTGCTTCAGAAACCCAATAGCCAAGACTTGTTGCAAATTGCAAAATGGAATTGCGGCGGATCTAACGCGTGCTGCGTCATCCAATTTGCAATTTGCAATGCCTCCCAGCATCCAGCATCCAGCATCCAGCATCCAGAATCCAGAATCCAGAATCCAAAAAGGGCACCTGCCACCGCTCAACGCAGCAACAGATGCCCCATGTGGTTTCACACATCACAGCGTCTGCACCGCGATGACTTCACTGCGGGCACTTTCGCCGCCGTTGTTCATGGCCGAGAGCGCGACCTCCACGATCGAGTTCGACGGCAATGATTCCAGGGTCATATCCAGGTCTGCCGGAGTTCCCACCACGCCGAGTTCGGTTCCCACACCGACGATCCGCATCCAGACGCGGTAATATTCCGCGCGCGCCGATCTGTCCCACTTCACCGACAACGCATTCGGCCCGATCAACACCACCTTGATGTTGGTGGGAGTGGGCGGACGTTCCTTTACTCCCGGCGTATTGAAGCCGAACGTTGTCCAACGTCCATCCAGCGGAGGAATCAACTGCCCCAACTCCTTCACCAACCCCCGCAACAGAACCGCGAGCACGGCGAACTTCGCATCGCGATTTTGCTTGAGCGTTTTCAACTCTCCCTCTTTTGCCAACACCGCCGTTCGGGCATTCTTGATGGCATTGTAACGCTCATCCGCCTTCACCGCGGTGATGTCATGAGCCGGCACCTCTTTGGTTGGGTTCTGGACGAGGTAACTGTGGAACGCTTCCGCGAACGACTCCAGCTTATCCGGTTTATTCGGGGCCTGGAGAGTGCCCTGGAAGCCCGTAATATCCCACCCGGGATGATACAAACGTCCGAGGGTCGGTTTAAGCTGGTCGCGACCGAGCATCACGAATTCGCGAGTCTCGTTCCGTTCGATTTCCGCCAACTCGCGCAAGATGCGCAACTCTTCCTTGCCGAGTTCCCGCGCATCCCGCGCCACGACTGCTGCTCCCCGTGCCACGGTGAACGCTGCCGGTGTGTTATGGGCGAGCGCCACGGTGGCGCTGAGGGAGGTTCCTGCCTCGATCGCGGTATTCGTCGCGCTCAGGAGACCGCTCATACTGCCTGGTATCTTTTGTTTCATACTGATCTATCCTTTTGTTTATTTTGTTAATACTGACTGCTCGCTTAACTCCATTATTTGTTAATCGAACGGGAACATCATTTCACAGTCACTCCGTCACCTAGTGTCGGACCAATTTTTTTGTGTAAAATATTTTTGCAGGCGTAAGAAGCGTGAAATCAGGCACTTGCAACGAATTTGCAAAAAATCAGAAAAGTTTTTTTTGTAGAGCCGCCAAAAAGAGGTGCCGTTTTGGGGAGATTGCATGACTGAAAACGAACTCGCCCGAACAGCACCAAAGGTGGGCCATCCCTCAGCTCCAAGTCACCCACTGCCATTTAGCCTAAAAAAAGCAGTTGAAACCACAGATGAACACAGATGGACACAGATAAGAAGGGTTTGTGAAGAAAATGGAGATCATCCTGTAGGTGAATGCTTTTTTTTGCTGAAATATCTGTGTTCATCTGTGTCTATCTGTGGTTTCCCTTCTTCCTTGTCTTTCAACTGCCGGATTTAGGTTTAGTGAAGAAGGCAGGGAGAATCGGGAATGCGAACTGGCCACTGGAAAGTGGCCCGAACTGGCAGGTTGGAAAACCTGCCACTACGTAGTGGCACGCTTTCCGGCGTGCCAGTTCTCGGGACTTTCCAGTCCCGAGTTAACCAGCGCTTCAATCCCTAACTAAATGGCAGTGGCCCACCGGCCCACTGCCATTTTGTTAAGCCGCAATCCTTTCAGGACTGAAAGCCCGGCATGTGATAGCCTGGGCTGCAAGCGAGTCCGACGAGCAAGGCCCAGGTAAAGATCACCGGAAATCCAAGCTCTGTAAGAGCGGCACAAACGGTGTCGCCCCTACAGGGCTCAGAAAATTGTCGCCGTAAACCCAGGCCAGCCCGCCAAGCGGGCCTCGACTCTATAGTTCTGTCTTGCTCGTCTGACTTCACTACAGCCTGGGCTATCACATGGCGGGCCTTCAGCCCTTGGGACGCTAAACATATAGAAAATAGCCACCAACCACGGAAATGGTTCGTCGCTGTTTTCAGTGGAATAGAAATCGTGAACGTTGTGTCTCTGGCAGATATGAGGCTCGATTGGTGGACGGAAGTTTTCTCCCTCACCCTAACCCCGCACCGCACAGCGGTCATCGACTCTATAGTTCTGGCTTTCCCGCTGGGAGAGGGGATTCGTTTTCGGGTTTCTTGGAGGTTTTCCGCAGAAACCCCGAGGCGACTGGCAGTCTTTCGGCTTCTAAAAAGACGGGAGTTCTTCTCCCTCTCCCAGCGGGAAACCAGAACTATAGAGTCGATGACCGCTGTGCGGTGCGGGGCGGGGTGAGGGAGAATCTCAAGGCTTTTATAAAGGTGAATTCCACCGAACAGCGAGGAACCACGAAAATCCGGGTAAGTATCTCATTTAAAGCGACTTGTGACGTGTTTTGAATGTTTTTAAGCTTCTTAAAAAGTTCTAAACATAAATTTGGAGACATTTATGGAACTTAAAAATCCTCCCACATAAGTTTGGAGACATTTACGAAGCTTAAAAACCTTCCCACATAAATTTGGAGACGTTTACGAAGCTTAAAAACCTTCCCGCATAAATTTGGGGACATTTATGAAGCTTAAAAAGCTTCCCACATAATTTTGGGGACAAAAAAAGAGTTTCGAAACCTTCAAAAACGTGGGCTGGAACGTCCCGGAAAACATATTGTCCGATCGGGAGATCACTGTCCCGGAAGGGAACAATTGAGAGAAGCCCAATGTTTAAACACTTGTCATTCCCCACAAGTCCAGTGTTCCAACCCCAACGGGGTTACGTAACAAAGCCCAGGGTTGCTCGGAACGAGCTACCCTGGGAACAACGCCGTTGAATTTAACAACCCCAAAGGGGTTGCGTAACCCTTCTATGGGAGTTGCAAATTTACGCCAACATAAGCGCAATGAAACGAGCGTTTGTGTGATCTTGATTTACGCAACCCCGTTGGGGTTGTTGGCTCTTTAACGCTCAACCCAGGGTAGCTCGTAGCCGAGCAACCCTGGGCTTTGTTACGGAATCCCTTTGGGATTCAGAGATACGGATGAGTGCGTTTAGGTGTGGTTTGTGAAAATTTGTGAGTCGTTCCTTCGGAACTCGCCCATAAAACCATCTCAACCCAATGTTGAAACATTGGGCTTCTATCAGATGTCCTTTCAGGACAAGGACCGGAAGACCGAAACCGCGATTGACTTGAGGTGCTCAAAAACTAATTTCAAGCACATGAGTCAGCCGACCAGTGGAAGCCAGAAAACCTCGCTATGCTAACTAATACTACTTGCCCAGGCAGGTCAGCTTGATAATCAATGGTTCACGTGAGGTTATGAGTAAACGAACACAACTTATTTTGCTTCTTGCGGCGGTGGGGGCACTTGCCTTTGTGCTTTATCAGATCTCGCAGACGGGTGCGCGGACTTATGCACCGAATTCTGTTTTTACTGTGCGGACACAGTTGGCGGAGTTTGAAGCCAACGGAGTGAAGACGGTCGCGTTCTTGGAATCCGATGAACACGGAGAACTGCTGCTACGTGCCACGTTCGCACCTATTGCGTACGGCTTCCACCTTTACAGCAAGGATCTCGATCCAAATAAAACCGGTGGCGTGGGTAGAGCGACGCAATTTGAACTATTGCCTAATCCGTCGCTCAGAGCAGTTGGGCAAGCTTTTACGGACGTTGCACCTCAGAGCCATGCTATTCCCGAGTTGAACGTCTCGATAGACATCTATCCTGATGGGCCTGTTACAATGCGTCTACCTATCGAGATTGCAGAAGCGGCGACAAGCATTAAAGCACAGGTTGCCATTAGCTATATGGCATGCAAAACAGACGGTGTTTGCCTGCCACCTGTCGATCGGCAGATTTTAGACATTGAGGTTCGTCCTATCGACCTGCAGCCGAACAATGCCGCTGCAAAATGCCGAGATGGTGTTGGCAGTTTCGCTATCGTGGTTCACCGTTATTGGCCTGGCATGTCCGAGCGGTTTCGTTAGCTGTATGCGCCCCTTGAACCAAGTCACGATCGGTGTCCGCACGCAAGCAATCTCGGTGTTCATACTCGTCGGAGTCTGGCATCTGTTTCTTTTCAAGGTACGACCCCGAGGAGAGAACGCTCCCGTGTTCGCGGCTGCACTATTCTTCCTTCTTCCATTGGTCACGACACTGCTGTCGATCATACTTTTAGAAAGTCGGATTCGCCACCGACAGCCTTGCCGTTGGTGGGTTTACTTGGCTATGCTCGTTGGCTTCACTCCTTGGATTTGGTATGGATATCACAATCTGTCCGGCTAACAATTGCTGGATTGAATGACGAGGAGCGCGGTCGCAGCCTCGTTCCAATCGGTATTTTCTTGGCACGTTCCTCATCATCGATCAGTTTGACGTTAGCCCAATGCGTTCACATCGTCCCATTTTCCTTCTGATTGGCACCATTGCAGCCAATTTGATATTCCTGGCTCTGGTACCGAATGTTACCGATCCTCCGAGGCTCGCTGGACAGATGGACAAGGCTCTGCTCACTTTGGCGCTTTCGCTTTTACCTTTTGCCTGGGGCTTTTATCTTCTTTTCTTCTACCGGAGCTTTCCTGAGAGAGTCTTAGCCTACTTGGCTATTGCAGTTTCCTTGCTGTGGGTGGGTATAAGCACGAAATTAATCATCGACGTCATAAAAGACCGCAGCGTTCATTGGCCTAAACCGGATGCAGACAGGGCCGGGATCGCGCGTCGGTTAATCATCGAACATCATTGGTCTGGCCTGCCTGAGTCGCGGACGTCGGCATGAACAGTGAGCCGACATATTGCACCGGAGAGCCGATTCGGGAGGGTGACACCGTACGAATCGGAGAGTGGGATGGTGTGGTTGAGTCGATCATTACGAGCCAGAGTCCTGGGTGGGTAGATTACTGGCAGGGGAAAGGGGAGGGTGTCATGCTCGCCGGTCCCGCGTTTGGCAAACTTTACGCCGAGTTCCACGACAAGGATCTGATGCTCGTCCGACGTAAGCAGGCATGAGTCGTAACGCCTACCAAACGCAGGAGCACAGGTTCTCTGGAATTTACACGGGCTGCATTTCCAGCTTGGGGACGGGCCAGCGTTCAACGGTGGGTAAACAGGTATCCAAATCGAGCGGTGTTTATCCGCGAAGTCGAATCTTTGGCGGAGTTTCAAGCCGGCATCGCTCTTTCCGAATGGTGCTGCAACGTTTATCACACCGGGGTATGATCGGACGCGGTCACACTCTGTTCTGAAAGGAAGATTGAGTGCGTTTGGGTGTGGTTTGTCATCCGTTGCTTCGGAACTCACCCATCAAACCATCTTAATTAAATGACATTCATAAATAACCGGATCGACCAATGATTTACATTTACGGAACGATCGAAAATGTGTCGATGACCCTGAGCGCCTTAATTGCAGCCTCTCGCTGTAAATGGTTCAAATAAAAATATGAAGAATGCCCCGAAAAGCTATCTCCTGCTCATCTTCGTCTGGCTCTTCTTCTCACTGGCTTGCTTTATCTTCTCCCACGAATTGCTTGTGATGTGGCCAGTGGCGGTGGCTTGCTTTGGCACCGTTTATTTAGGTGGGCTCGGGCTGTGCGTCTATGGGTGCCTGCTTTCGTGGAAGGTCGCAGCCAAGAGAAGATCGTTCCTGCTGCTCGCTTTTGTAGCGCTGTTTTTAACTGTCGCATTATGGAAACAGGGCAATTACGTCGGTGTGCAGGTGCGTTATAGAATGAAGGCGGCGGAGTACGAGCGAGTCGTTCAGCAAATCGCTCAAAAATCCGAGGACGGGGCACGAATTGATAGCACATCTGACTACGAGGTTGAACAAGGCTCTCCACTGCGAGTCGCATTTCTCTGGCCAGGTAGTGTTGTGGATAACAGGGCGACAATTGTCTATGATGCTTCTGACGAGCTGGCTGCACTCGCATCCGTTAAAGGTAGGATTTTGGATGCCGCCAAAGTAGATTCGAATATTCGGAGCCTTTCACAAATTTTCGGAGGGAATGTGATCGTGTGTTACCGGCTGAAGAAGAATTGGTATTATTGTTACTTTACGTAGAAGAATGAATCGCATGAACATTCACGTTGATCCTGGCTTATGAGCCGCAAGAAAAAGCTACTTTCTCTTTCGCTCTGCGTTGTTGGGGCCTTGGCCTTCTCCTGTGCCGTTTATGTTCAACGGCATCCGCTCATATTTAATGAATCATTTTTTGGTCACGCACACTGTTGGAGAATGGCAGAGGGATATCTGAAACAATACGCCGCTGAGAATGAAGGTCGGTTTCCGTTTCACACAAATGGCTATGGAGATGCCGTATTACTCATTCCAGACGTTTGGCTCGAATGTTTCAGCGGCGCTGGATATGACACTCAAGCTTGGATACAGGCGCAAAGGACTGGAAGTGACGTACCGGAAGATCAATGCGGACGGGTGTATGTGCAGGGGCTCAGTCTTACAAACGATCCGGAGATTATTCTCCTGTTCGACAAAATACCGACCGCCGGGGATCATCGACATTTCTTCAGTCGCATCTGGGCACCACCGGTGCGGGAGGTTGTCAAGATCAAGGGCGCTGAGATCATTCCTGAAAGTGAGTGGCTAGATGTCACAAAGCGGCAGATCGAGTTGCTGGTTGTTGCCGGAATTTCACGAGAACAGGCAGTCGCCTATTACACTGTGAAACAGATCGGTTCCGAACGGGTGGATTAACTCTATGTTCCAGAAATGCATTAGGTTTACTGCGATGCTTATTATCGCTCTGACCCTTGGTTAGCACCGTCTGCACACATGAAACCTCGTAGCGTATTAACGATAATAGCTCTTGTGTTCACTTTAGGTGGCTTGAGTCTAATCATCCTGGCTGCGTTCCAGCTTCGCGAGGTTCGTGCATTTGTCCGCACAGCCGCTGTTGCCGATGGGCGCGTCGTAAAATTGGAATTCGGGAGATCTCCAGGTTTTCGTGGAGGATACAATACGGTTTTCACATTTTCGGATGCGTCTGGCCAGAAGCACAAAGGCCACACCTCGTGGTCGACGCGCCCCGGATACAAAGTAGGAGACAAAGTAGTCGTGCTGTATCAGCCTAAGTCACCTGAGGCAGCCAGAATCCGTAGTTTTCGGGCTCTCTGGCTATTCCCAACTATTTTCGGTTGTCTAGGAATCGCTTTTTCGATGGTTGGGGCTTTTGTCGGAATGCGTCGTAAGACTTACACGTGAGGAAAACGTCGAAAGCCGACTGATCGAGGAGCGCGATCACGCCGCTATTCCAATCGAGCGTCACTGGCGCGCTCCTCGTCATGACTCATCCTGTTCTACTTTACTTCCGTCACGTCCGCCTCCTCCTCCTGATTCGCGCAGTAAGTCGCCATGCTGGAGTCGGCTACCATCTTCCGCAACTTCGCGGGTTGCATCACGCGGATGCCGCCGTCCCATTGGGTGAGCCAGCGTTTGATTTCGACGAGGCTGCTCAGCCTCAGATGCAATTCCACGCCACCACCCGGAAGGGAAACCAGTTTGGTCATGCCGTTCCATTCCCGTTCGTGGATGTAATCGGCCAGATGCGGTTTGATGCGGAGGATGACTTCGTAATCGCCGTCGGCGGATTGGAGGCCGAAACTGTTGCCGAGATAAAACTCTGGATCGAAGTCGGCGGGGCGCTCGAATTTTACGCCGGTCAACGTGAGATCTTTCATGCGCAACAAGGAGAAGCGTTTGACGAGCCCGGTCTTGACTTCCCTGGCCAGCACATACCAGTCGCCACTCATCCAGAACAGGTGAAGGGGATCGAGAATGCGGTGTTCATGCCCTGGTTGGTTGGGCTTTCGGTATCCCAGTCCCACTTGTGAATTGGTGGCGGCGGCCTGGGCGAGGAAATCGAGATGTTGCGGGTTTAACTTCGCTCTGTTCGGGGTCCGGATGGAAACGAGATTTCGCCAGTTGGTCCGCTTCTCTTTCAAACGGTTCGGGAGCCCTTTCGTGAATTCCTTGAGGAGATTCTGCATGCGGCTCTTTAATTCGCACGCCGGGAACTGTGCGACGGATGCCTCCAGGACGGCGATGAGGTGGAGATCGCTTTCGGTGACGAGTTGGGTGGGGAAATGCAGGACCTCCTCGGTATAGAAGTAGCCACGGTGCAACGGACAGTAGTCAATCGGCAGTTTGAGATCGTTTCGCATGTATCTGAGGTCGCGTTCGATGGCTCGTTTTCCTTTTCCGATGAACCTGGAAAGGCTGGGGACATTGGGAAAGCGGCCTGCTTGAATTTGATGATGGATCTTCAACATCCGCGCTAACTGCGTGCCGGTCATCTTGCGATTCTCGGTGCTTTGATTGCGTTTGGGTGCTGGTTGTTTGGCAGGGGATTGTTTTGATGATGGTTGGTTGGATGTCTTTTTAGATTTCACGCGGGACGGTTATGGCAACAATTTGAAAGGATGCGAGTGGAAAAGGTAATCCCCCCAGGCACTGCCAGATGAGTAAGCAGCTTTACATTTTCGCGCCACACTACTAAATCGCTGCGTGGAAGTTTTTAGCTACATCATCACTGCAGTCGCCGCTTACCTGCTCGGTTCGATCCCAACTGGTTACATCGTCGCCAAGGCAAAAGGGGTGGATATCCGTTCTGTCGGCAGCGGGAACATCGGGGCCACCAACGTTTTCCGGATTCTAGGCAAGAAGGCCGGGATCTTTGTTCTGACCGTGGACGCGTTGAAAGGATTTCTGGCAGTGTGGCTGGTTGCGCCGATGATAGCCCGCAATCTGGTTGCGTCAGATTCGCTTGGCGGAACCGCTTCGATGCTTGCCATTGTTGCGGGAATTTCAGCGATTCTAGGACACAATTATACCTGCTGGCTGAAGTTCAAAGGCGGTAAAGGGATTGCAACATCCGCCGGCGTGCTTCTTGGCTTAGTGCCGCTTCCGTTTGTTTTTGCTCTGATTACGTGGATTCTTCTCTTCTTCCTCAGTCGCTATGTTTCGCTGGCATCCATCGGTGCTGCTGCCATCCTGCCGATCACTACATGGCTGGTTGGTCATTTCGGGGGCAGGTTTTCATACCAAGGTCGATTAGAGTTCATCATCGTCACGCTTCTGATGGCGGCACTAGCCATTTACAAACATCGAGCGAATATTCAAAGGTTACTGAACGGGACAGAGAACAGGGTCGGCAAAAAGAAAACGGAAACGCCAAAATGAAAATCGCTGTCATTGGAGCCGGAGCATGGGGAACGGCATTGGCCAACCTCCTGGCGCAGAACAATCATCGCGTCACTTTGTGGGCGCATAATGCCGCGCGCGCGGATGAGATCCGGGAAACCGGCCGCAATGAACGATACCTCCCGGGAATAGATCTTTCTTCCGCATTGGAAGCGGAAGCTAATTTGCAAAAAGCAGTTTCTGGAGCGGATTGCGCTGTAATTGCCCTCCCCTCAAAAGCTTTTCGAGAAGTAACCGCTCAACTCGCCGATTTCGCCGGGATTGCCGTCAGTGTCACGAAAGGAATTGAGTTTGAATCCGGGTTGACCATGTCCGGCATCCTTCGTGAAACCATGCCACGCGCCATTCCCGCCGCTCTTTCGGGGCCGACGCTCGCGGCAGAAGTTGCTCGCGGTTTTCCCGCGGCGATTGTCGCAGCGGCAGATCAAGAGTCCACGGCGAGACAGGTGCAGGATGCGTTTCACCGGCCAAACTTCCGCGTTTACACCTGCAACGACCTGCCCGGGGTGGAACTGGGTGGAGCATTGAAAAACGTTATCGCGATTGCGGCCGGGATGTGTGACGGACTCGGGTTCGGCGACAATTCGAAGGCGGCACTGGTGACTCGCGCGATCGCTGAGATTCGCCGACTGGGCGTTGTTTGCGGGGCGCGGACGGAAACATTTTCCGGCTTGAGCGGATTGGGCGACCTGATGGTGACCTGCTTTTCAAGGCTGAGCCGTAATCATACCTTCGGAGAACGCATCGGTCGGGGTGAAAAGGTAGAAACTCTCATGGAGAGCGCCATCACCATAGCGGAAGGGTATCCGACGGCGCGTTCGGCTCATCGGCTCGCCCAAAAGATGAATGTGGAGACACCCATTATTGAGGAAGTTTACGCTACTCTTTATGAAAACAAACCGATTCGCCAGGCACTCCAGGAATTAATGCAACGCGATTTGAAAGCCGAGGATTGAGGCTGCCTCTCACGGATGGATGAACCGCTCAAAATTCTCTTCATCCGATCACGAGTCTGTTTCCTGTTTAAATTTATTATCCGCATCGGTTAACATCACCACCATGAAACGCCCGCTGCTTTGGTTCGCAGGAATTTTGTATAGTTCAGTCGCGCTGATTTCCGCACAAACAGACAAAGACGAATTTCCCCGCCTACCGCCAGTTGAACCCGCCAAGGCCGAAAAAACATTCGTCTGCCAGGACGGTTTTCAAATGCAACTTCTCGCCGCCGAACCGATGGTCACCGATCCGGTCGCGGCAGTCTATGATGAGAACGGGCTGCTCTACGTGGTGGAGATGAACGATTATCCCTACACCGACAAAACAACTCACCAGGCCTGGAAAGACAACACGACTGATAAACCGATTGGAAAAATCCGCGTGCTCGAAGACACGAATGGGGATGGGAAGTTCGATAAGAGCTATATTTTCGCGGAGAACCTTTCGTGGCCCACTGGCATTGCCTGCTGGAAAGGTGGCGTGTTTGTCACGGCAACACCCGACATCTGGTATTTCAAAGACACCACCGGCGATCACAAAGCCGATGTGCGGAAGAAAGTTTTCACCGGTTTCCGCAAATACAACGTGCAGGCGGTGATGAACAACCCGATCTGGGGTTTAGACAATAAGCTCTACGTCGCGGGTGCCAGCAACGGCGGGAAAGTTGTTCCGGGTGAAGATCTGAAGGCAAAACCAATTACGATATCCCGTAATGATTATCGCATTGACCCGGTCACTGAGGAGTTTGAACTGATTGCCGGTGGCGCCCGCTTTGGAAATACGTTCGACAATTATGGCAACCGTTTCATCTGCAACATCCGCAATCCGGCGCAGCAGATCGTCCTGGAAAATAGATATTTCGCGCGGAACCCGTTTCTCCCGGTGCCGAGCGCGATTTATGATTCGCGCATTCCTGGTGATACTCTTCCGATTTACCGCATAAGCCCGGTGGAACCCTGGCGCGAACTGCGCGCGCAACGTTGGTCCGTTGATCCTGCGCAGGCGAAGACTCCACGCAGCGAATTAAGCGGTGGCGGTGTTTTCACATCATCCAGTGGTATCACGATTTATCGCGGCGCAGCTTACGCAACCGAATACGATGGTGACGCATTCCTTGGGGAAGTGGCGAACAATGTCATTCATCGCCAAAAACTCACAGCGGATGGCGTCGTCTTCAAAGCTGAACCCGCCGACGGCAAAGCAGAATTCGTCGCTTCAACTGACACCTGGTTTCGTCCTGTCAATTTCGTCAATGCGCCGGACGGAACTTTTCACGTTCTCGATATGTATCGCGAAGTCATCGAACATCCATGGTCCATTCCCGATGATATCCGCGAAAATATTGATCTGGAAAGTGGTCGCGATCGTGGGCGCATCTACCGATTGGCCCCACCGAACTTCAAAGCGAAAAACATCAAACCGCAACTCGGGAAAGCTTCGACTGCCGAACTGGTGTCACATTTGGAAAATCCAAACGCCTGGTGGCGCGAAACTGCGCAACGCCTTCTCGTCGAGCGACAGGACAAAACTGCGGTTGGATCGCTACAAAAGCTAATCGAAGGAAACCGCACGCCGCTCGGCCGCATCCATGCGCTCTGGACGTTGCAAGGTTTGAACGCGGTGAGTGAAAACGATTTACTCCGCGGGTTGAGCGATGAGTCACCGCGTGTTCGTGAGCAGGCCATCAAATTGTCCGAAGGCCAGCTCGCAACTTCAAAGGCGTTGTTCGACAAAGTGGCGCAACTCGCAAGCGACAAAGATGCACGGGTTCGTTTCCAAGTCGCGCTCAGCGTCGGTGAAGCGGGGCCCCAGGCTACTCCTGTGCTGACACGCATCGCCTTCAAAGACCGTGAAGATCCATGGATTCGCGCCGCCGTCAGCAGCGCTACTCCGGACACTTGCGCGCTGTTATTGGCGGCGCTGGCACAGACCGAACAATTCGCCACGGAGGGCGACGGCCCGAAATGGATTCGCCAACTCGCCTTCATCGTCGGCGCACAGAACAAGGCGGAAAACATGAACCGCGTGTTAATGGCTTACGATCATTTGCCCTACTGCAAATGTGACGCGAATGAGACGCTGATCGTCGGCCTCGGAGAAGGTCTGCGGCAAACTGGCAAAAATTTCCGAACCGCCTTCGCCAACCCGGAGGCGATTGGCGCAGAGAAGGTTGATGGAATTCTTGCCGGGGCCAAAGCCAACGCACAAACCCGCGAGGCGGACGCGAAAGAACGTCGCACGTCCGTTCAGCTTTTAGGTTTCGATGAATTTGCCAATGCGAAACCCATTCTGGAAAAACTACTGGATGCACGTGAATCGCAGGAGATTCAAATCGCAACAGTGCGTTCACTCAGTGGGTTCAAGAATGCAGAGGTGGCGAACCTGTTAATTGCTCCATGGCGCAGTATGACCCCAGCGGTGCGGGAGGAAGTTTTGTCGGCGCTCTTCGCCCGCAAGGAACGTTTGAAGCCGTTGCTCGAAGCAGTTCAATCCGGCATTGTAGCTGCGCCACAAGTTTCAGCGACACGGAAAACCAGTCTGCTCAATCACGCAGATCCTGCTTTGAAAGAGTTTGCCTCGAAAGTTTTCGGCCAGGAACTCGGTTCCCGCAAAGACGTTTCCGAAAAATATAAGATCAGCCTGTCCTTAAAAGGAAATCGTCAGAATGGAGAAAAAGTTTTCGATAACAACTGCATGGTTTGCCATCGCTTTGCCGGAAAGGGCATCGAACTCGGCCCCAATCTCGAAACCGTCCAACAATGGGAACCGGAAAAGCTCCTGATGAATATTTTGGAACCAAACCGCGAAGTGGCGTCGAACCATGTCGCCTATGAAATCGAATTGAAAGACGGTTCAACACTTTCCGGGTTAATCGCTGAAGAAACCGCTTCCAGCATCACACTGAGGCGCGCTGAATCAACGGAAGAAACCATCCTGAGATCGAACATTGAGCGGATCACCAGTTCCGGGCTCTCGATCATGCCGGAAGGTTTGGAAGCGAATATTCCGCCTCAGGATATGGCCGACCTGCTGGCTTATCTTGCGGGTAAACAGTAATATGCCTGGCTGCGGGGGCTTAACTGCATTCTTCCTTCCGGTGATACCTCTGTAACTCCGGAAAATGGTGATGACAGTTAACGGTATCAAAATTAGTTCTACCGCCCAATTGGCAAAGAAGGTAGGGTCGCAGCACTCTAAACCGGGTTGGTCGCCAAAACTATGGAACTGATTTTTATCGGCCTGCTCCTCCTTCTATTTCTGATCATCGCACCGATTGTGGCGCTGGTAAGATCGAGCAGGCTTTCGCGCGAGATGGAGGACCTGCAATTCAAGCTGCGCAGCGCGGAAACGGAGTTGCTCAAAGTGAGGCGTCTCGTCGAAACGTTGCAGAAGCCCGAAACGCCGCCGACCGAATTCACCGCTCCACCGCCAGCGGAAGAAACAATTCCAGCACCTCACCTGGAACAGGTTGTCAGTCATCCGCCGATTATTTCACCTGTTGCGGAACAGACCAAATCAGCGCCGGAAGTGCCACCACTATTTCCAGCAACGGAACCTCCGTTGCTTGCGAAAATTTCTGAAACACTCCCCCCTCTATCACAACCACCCACGCCATTCAAAACACCGGCCATCAATTGGGAACAATTCATGGGTGTAAAGTTGTTCGCCTGGATCGGCGGACTGGCCCTGTTCATCGGCGTCGCGTTGTTCCTGAAATATTCGTTTGAGCACGACCTCGTGCCGCCTGTCCTTCGTGCCACCATCGGCTTTGTCGCCGGTTTCGGCCTAGTTATTGGTGGCGTGCTGTTATCGAACAAGAAATACACGGTCACTTCACACACACTTTGTGCGACTGGTGTTGTCATCCTCTACGCGGTGACGTTCGCCTGCCATTCCGTCTATCACTTCGCCTTGTTCGGTCAGATTTCGACTTTTCTATTGATGGCGCTGATCACGGCCACAGCTTTTCTGCTCGCGGTCCGCATGAATGCCATTGTGGTAGCCGTGCTCGGGATGCTCGGTGGATTTCTCACACCTGTTTTGCTTTCCACCGGACAGGACAATCCATTCGGTTTGTTCGCTTACATTGCCCTGCTCGATGCGGGCTTAATAGCAGTGGCGCTGCATCGTCGCTGGCATTTTCTCACGCTCGCCGGAGCGCTGGGGACGGTGATCATGCAAATCGGTTGGACCGCAAAGTTCTTCGAAGTCGGCAAAGTGTACGTCGCGCTCGGAATATTCGGGACATTCAATCTATTGTTTCTCGCCGCATTTTATTTGGCCAATCGCCTTGGGCGTTTGAGCGATTGGATGAAAGGCGCCTCACTCCTGATTTTCTTTTTCACATTTGCCTTCGCCTTTTATCTTATGAGCGTTCCGGCGCTCGGATTGCGACCGGGAACGATCTTCGCATTTGTGCTCCTGGCCGATTTGTGTGTGGTGGCGGTGGTTTTGTTGCATGCGAAAATGATCTCCGCGCACATGGTGTCTGGCGCCTTCGCGTTCGTGTTACTGACGATATGGACCATGCGATTCCTCAATACGTCCCTGCTATTCTGGGCGCTTGGGTTGTATTTGCTCTTCGCCATTCTGCACTCAGTCTTTCCAATCGTGCTGCAGCGGTCACGTCCGGGCACCGCACCGACCTGGTGCGCACATCTGTTTCCACCATTGGCTTTGTTGCTCGTGATGCTGCCGATTTTGAATCTCCCTGAACTTTCCTTCCTGGTTTGGATATGTGTCCTGCTTGTGAACCTGCTGGCGATCGGTATCGCCATCGTAACAGCCTCGCTGTTCGCCATTTTTGCGGTGCTGCTCCTGACCTTGTTTTCGATGGCGTTATGGATATTCAAGATTCCATCAGAACTGACACTGCTGCCGGAATCGCTTTTCCTCATCGGTGGATTCGCCATCTTCTTTTTTGCCGCCGGCATCTTTGCATCGCGGAAAATTCTGGCCAAATGGAACGAGGAGCCCAAACAGGCAACTCCCTCGATGTTCTCGTTCCTTGAGAACCGAGAAACGACCATGGCACTACTCCCGGCATTCTCCGCCATCTTGCCATTCCTGTTGCTCATGATGGTGTCGATGAAGCTGCCGATGACGAATCCCTTTCCGCTCTTTGGATTGGCGCTGTTGCTGATTGTTCTGGTGCTCGGAGTGGCCCATGCGCTTCGTCAGGATTTTCTCGCGCCGGTGGGCCTGGCCAGTGTGCTGGCGCTGGAATATCTGTGGCATCTGGATCATTTTCGCCCGGAGACGGGTGCCGGACCACTCGGATGGTACCTGGTGTTCACGTTCATCTTTGGATTATTTCCGTTTGCCTTCCACAAACGTTTCGCCGACCTGCCAATCACCTGGGCGACTGCCGCGCTTTCGGCGCCGCTCCATTTCTTTCTCGTGCATCAAACCGTGTCCGCGCTGTATCCGAATAACTTCATGGGATTGTTGCCCGCGGTATTCGCCATTCCTCCTCTGCTTGGACTGGTCTTCCTGTTGCGGAAAGTGCCCGCCGATAATCCAATCAAGTTAAGTCAACTCGCATGGTTCGGAGGTGTGACCCTCTTTTTCATTACGCTGATCTTCCCAATACAGTTTGAACGTGAATGGATCACGCTCGGTTGGGCTTTGGAAGGAGCAGCCTTGCTTTGGTTGTTCCATCGTGTGCCGCACCCCGGCTTGCGCATAGTGGGCATTGGGCTGCTGCTGATTGCTTTTGTGCGACTGGCTTTGAATCCAGCAGTGCTGGAGTATCATCCCCGCACGGAGACACCCATTCTAAATTGGTATCTCTATGCCTACCTCGTCGCGGCTGCCAGTATGTTCGCTGGCGCGCGGTTCCTGGCAGCTCCTCGTGATATTGTGTTCGGCAAAAAGGTAACGCCTCTGTTGTATTCGCTCGGAACCATTCTCCTTTTTCTGCTGGTGAACATTCAAATCGCCGATTACTTCAGCGATGGAAGGACCCTTACGTTCCAGTTCTCCGGGAACTTCGCTCGCGACATGACTTACACCATTGCGTGGGCGCTGTTTGCGTTTGCACTCCTGTTGATCGGGATTCTTAAAAGGGTTCCCGGCGTACGTTATGCAGCGGTCGGACTCTTGAGCCTGACGTTGTTAAAACTGTTCTTCCACGATTTGGCGCACCTGAAACAACTCTATCGCATCGGCGCTTTGATCAGCGTGGCGGTGATTGCGATGTTGGCGTCGTTTATCTATCAGAAGTTTTTGTCGAGCAATCCTGTGGAGGAGAAGGAATAATTCCCAGGTGCCAGATCAAAGGGCGCATGCTTTTATAAGAGCAGCCTTGATGGCTTTCAAATCGGATTCAGCCAACGTTCCGAGCCGCCGTTCAAAGCGGACTGATGGCAATGAGCCAATGCCTTGCACATTTGCCACGGACTCCGGATCAAGAAAAGATAAATGCCCTAAAGAGACTTCCAATTCACTGCCGCGATTTTGCCTAGTGATTGGAATGTAGATAATTAACGAACGAGGGACATCAAGATTGTCGGCAATGAGAACTGCGGCAGGACGCGTTTTTGCAACCATGCCCATATCCACGAGCCAGATTTCACCATGACGCGGGTTCATTTGCTGTCGAGAATTTCGAGAACTTCCTGTTCTACTTCCCGAGTAGGGCGCACGTCGGCCCAAACCTCATCCTCGCGCTGGCGAGTAAGAAACCTTAAATAGTGCAGAACTTCGCGCAGCACCGGTTCAGGCTGATGCTTGATTTCTTCCAGTAAGATTTCTTGCGCACTCATGTCGTAATTATCCATAGAAGACAGACGGGAGCAAGTTGCCGTTTATCAGCTATCCCCGCCCAGCTCCAATTTCGGAGGCGCATCGGTCGCCAGCGGATTTGTCACGAAACCATTTAACTCCAACTTTCCCAACCACACCTCGATCAGCAGCAAGACCTCCGCAATATTCAACTGTTCGTGAATGGATGGATATTTTTGTAAATTCGTTCGCGCTAATTTGAAAAGCGCTGAAGAGGGACGGAGTCGCGGGTATTTCAAGGAATGCTTTTGCAAATGAACAAAGGCACCGGCCAATTGGATCAATCCTTTGTAATACGCGTAATTGGGGCCGTGCCGATCAGAAAGCCAGAGTTCTTCCAGTACATCGTGCGCTTCATAGAATTGCTCGCGATTGAAACATTCGAAATAGCCCAGGTAATGCGCAGGGAGGCTCTGTCCCTGGCATGATTCGATCAATTGCGCGATCCTCGGACTCTTGTGACTCACGGGAATCAAGATAAGTTCCCCTGCCCGGTTCACAATTTTCTTTTTCCAAGGCGGTTTCCACTTATCCTTCGTGCAATGGCAAAACCAGTCTTAGGTCGCGGTTTAGGTGCTTTGCTGGGTGGCGTTTCTGCCGCCGCTGCAAAAGCCTCACCGTTTTCGTCGCAACCGCCCGCTCCCGCGCCTGCGGCTCCCGCCGACCAACGCAACATGGTGCTGACGATTGCCGTCAACCGCATCCGCCCCTGTTCTTTTCAGCCGCGCAAAGCGTTCACCGAAGAAACACTCCGCGAACTGGCCGATTCCATTAAAGAAAAAGGCATCGTCCAACCACTCATCGTCCGCCAGAACGGTGATAATTTCGAATTGATCGCTGGCGAACGTCGCTGGCGCGCCGCCCAACTCGCCGGTCTGACCGAATTACCGGTGATCGTTCGCAAAGCCGACGATCGCGATCTCCTGGAATTGGCCCTGATCGAAAATCTTCAGCGCGAAAACCTGAATCCAATTGAAGAAGCGCTTGGTTACGGTGAATTGGTCACCCGATATTCGCTCACCCAGGAAGAGGTCGCTGGCAAAGTCGGCAAAAGCCGGGCCGTCGTGGCGAATGCACTCCGTTTACTGAAACTGGCCTCCGACATCCAGGCGCATGTGCGCGATGGCCGCATCTCCGTTGGACACGCCAAGGTCATTCTCGGTCTCACCAGTTTCGAGCATCAACAACTCGCAGCTGATCGCGTGATCCGCGACGCCTTAAGTGTGCGTCAGACAGAAGAACTGGTCGGCGTTCTGCAAAATCCATCCACCCCTTCCACCTCCGGCACGGGTACAAAAAGGGCGACAGCCAACCGCGACGCCCACGTCATGGATGTGGAAAATAAACTGCAAGAAAAGTTCGGCACCAAAGTTTCGCTCCGCTACAAAAAGGGCAAAGGCTCCGTCGAAATCAAATTTTTTAGTGACGATGATTTGGAGCGGATCCTCAGCATCACCGGGGTCAAGGTTGATTAAGCGGTTGCATGGCTGAATCGTTACATAGTTACATCGTCTCCGCTCTGATTCCCATGCAACGATGCAACCATTCCACTATTCACTAAGACAAATGAATACACCCGAGCTTCGCGAGCAGTGCGCTCAACAACTCCTTGCCTCGCTGGATAAAGCCAAAAGCTTGACCGCCTTCTGTGGTCTCGACGGTTTCGTGGATGAAATCGTTCACCTGGTGGACAAGCGGTATGACGCCCACAACTTCGATCGCGTCCCAACCATCGCAAAATTTGCCGAACGCCTCGCAGGCGCAGCCGGCAGGAGCACGAATGTTGAGATGGTAAACAAGATCACCAAACTCGGTGGCAATGGACCGATCATGGCAAATGCGCTGGCGAGTTTCGGTTTGCAGGTGACCTACCTCGGCAATCTCGGCTATCCGAACTTGCATCCCATCTTCGACGAATTCGCGAAACGCTCGGAAGTCCATACCATTGCTGAACCGGGCCATACCGATGCGCTCGAATTCGAAGACGGCAAAATCATGATGGGCAAACATGATTCGCTCAAGGAAGTGAACTGGGCGAATATTCAGTCCCGTTTCGGCCGTGAGAAATTTGTCGCTAAGTTCGGGAGCGCCGATCTGGTGGGATTTGTGAACTGGACGATGCTCCCGTATATGAGCGATATCTGGGAATCGTTGCAGACGGAAATCTGTCCAACCCTGAGCGGGCCGCGCCGCAAAATCTTTTTTGATCTCGCTGATCCCGAAAAGCGCAAGCAGCCCGATATTCTCCGCGCCCTGGAGCTCATCTCGAAATTCCAGACCTACTTCGACGTCATTCTCGGCCTGAATGAGAAGGAGGCGTATGAGATTGGCAAGGTCTATGGAATCACCCCCAAGGCGCAAACGCCGGAATGCCTTTCCCTGCTCGCACGCGAAATCAGGAAACGGTTATGTATCGATACACTTGTCGTGCATCCCGTCACCTACGCTCTTGCGGTGAGCAACGATACGGTGGATCTGGCGGACGGTCCTCACGTCGGAATCCCGCTCATCACCACCGGTGCCGGTGATCATTTTAATTCCGGTTTTTGTCTCGGCAAATTACTCGGGCTGAACAACGCGATGAGTGTCCTGACCGGCGTCACCACTAGCGGGTTCTACGTTCGCACCGCCCAAAGCCCCACCATCCCGCAACTGGCCGACATGATGCGCAACTGGCCAGTGAAGGAGTAGTTTGCCGTAGAGGCACAGAGGGGAAATTTAACCACGAATAAACACTAATAGACACGAATTGGGGAAGCGGTTGGCATTACCCACAAGTTTCAATCCCAGCTTCCAACCCCAACGGGGTGTGCGCTGGTGAAGCCAGCAACAACGTGGGTGGTGCACAGAAAGCCTTCACGCCGTCTCCTTGTAATGGTCAAAAGAAATGACCAGACTTGCCCCATGAGTCTGCGCACACGAATCCTTGTCGGATTGGCATGCTTGAGTGTTGCTGCGGCAATTGGATTGTTTTTCTGGTCTGACAAAGAGCCTCAATACAAAGGCCGCACCGTCACAGAATGGACCTACGTTTATGCGGCTGCGCGTTTGGACGGTGACCAACTTGGGGCACAAGAAGCGGAGTATGCGATCAAGCAGATAGGAACCAACGGAATCCCTGCCATCCTTGCGTGTATCAGTCAGGAAAAAGGAAGGTCGCAGGAACCTTCCTTTATGACGAAAATACCACTGATGGGTGATTGGATTCTGGATGCAAGACAGAAGCGAGAAGACAAAGCGTTCGCGGCTGAAAATTTTTTTCATTTGCTGGGCTCCCAATGCACATCGGCGATCCCTCAATTGTCCCGAATAGTCGACACTTCCACAGATGTTGATGTTCGCCATCGGGCGATAACTTCTCTTCTTTCCATTGGAGACGAAGCATTGCCGATTTTTGCCAGGTTCATTGGAGAACCTGAGCATCCTGCCCGATTGTTGGCCGTCGGGCTTCTTTCGATACGGTTTTATTCTAAAGGCCTTACCAATGGGGTACACTTGATTCCTCATCTTTCCAGCTTGAGCACAAATGCAAATACGCAGGTTGCAGCAAAGGCTGTTCGTGCTCTGGCGATCTTGGCACCTAATCCGCAGATTGCCGTTTCCATCGCTCTCAACGCTTTCCAATCCACAAACGAACAAATGCGAGTTGCTGCTGTGTATGCATTCGGTGATCTGGGGCAAAAACAATACGTGGAGAGGGCATTGTCTGCCCCTGAAACACGAGTTCGTGAAACTGCCACGAACACTCTTCGGATGATGGACGAGAAAACCGAAAATGAATGAACCATTCGTTGAGGTTGAGCCTAGCCAATGTGCGCACAGCCACAAAAGCCTGCCCCGGTTCGCGAGCCGCGCGGGACCGACATCATCGGGTGCGTCTCTTGCCTGGAGGTATCAACCGTTCCAATTGCTTGCCGTATTCACGATTTACCCACAGCCAATGAGTATTCGGGATCTGCGCGATAAACGGCTTCAACATTCTGGCAACTCGATTCAGCATCGGCATATACGACACACCTCATCACTGGCCACGCAGGACACTGAATTCTTGAAAGAGTCGGACCGGCAAAGGTACGCCCATCTTCCACGTGATTGACATTGGTTTTGAACCTTCCGCTTTTTCGAGGGTCACCGGGCCGCATGCGCGATAAGGGTCGTCAGCAGTCTTCCTCACAAACAATTGGAAACTCCAGCCGTTGTCTTTGCTTTCGAGATACTGTTTGCCGATGGGGGTATCCGGGCCGGCAGAGTTTTGAGTCTGCCAATGAAATCGATCTACACTGATCGCATAATCGTGATAGGCAATGCGGTCATGAAACCCTTCTGATTTATCGAGCGTCACGAAGAGCAGTTCTATTTTTTGCTCTTTAAGCCGAACGATTCCTTCTCGTGAGGACTGTCGTTTGGCCGCAGTGAGCCAACCTGCCGCTGTCAGAATTTCTCGTCGGTCGTAGGCAGCGTGCAAACACAACGGGAGCGCCTCCAAGCCAGGAACTGACCTGAACCGTAAATGCGTTTTGGATAAGAGCACTTTTCCGAGTTCAGATAGTTCCGCTCGCAGTTCCACAGACAACCGGGCCAGAAATTCTTCGCCCGTCCCCGTTTGTTTTTCCTGGCCATCAACCTGATAGGCGAGCATTTGCAACCGAAGTCCCTGACGATCACTCAATGGCTGAACCGGGACACTGCGGCTCGTTAAACCCATTAAGAGTTCGATTTGCTCTGGATCATCCCAGTGAAGGAGAGCACTGAAGCGACGTCCAAAGTATTCGTCCTCTCCACCTTCTTTTGAACTCACTAACCCAGCGGCCCGCCCCAGCGCGGTCCAACCGCTCGGACTTTGACTGCGATAAACTTCTTGAACCTGCAGCGCCTGGTCGTGAAGGAATTCCGCCAAATGGACATTCTGCCGACCGCGAAGGGCGATGTAACTTTGGAGTTCGCTGGTAAGACGTCGCCATGACTGGTTGATCGCCGTTCGGAGATTACGCAGTATCTGATCGCGCGTGACTTGTTGAAGTTGGATGTGACAGCCGGGCGGTAGAGAACTAAACCCATTCTCGAAAGCGTCGATCATTTCTCCACGTGCGAGTCCTGTAATTGTAGAGAACAAACGATCGAACCGGAAGTCAGCGCGATAACGTCCAACAAAATCTAGTATGAGACAGCTTTGTTTACCTTCTTTCAGACGCAGACCTCGTCCGATTTGCTGTTGAAATAGAACGGGGCTTTGTGTGGGTCGCAGCAATAGAAGTGTGTCCACCGCTGGAATATCGACACCTTCATTGTACAAATCGCAGGTGACAATTGCACATACTTCGCCTCTGGCCAGACGATTGGGAGCCTGCCTCCGAACGTCGTCGTCGGTTTTGCCAACTACGCATATAGCCGGTAGCCCGGCTTCGTTGAAAAACTGAGTCATGAATTCTGCGTGAGCAACACTGACGCAGAACACGAGCGTCTTGCTTCGGTTCGGATCGCCCGTCAGACGGCGCCACTCATTGACCACCAACCGGGCTCTCACTTCGTTTCCTGTTATGAGTTTCTCGATGGCCTCTTTTTCGCCCACCCTATTCCAGGGCACACTCGAAAAATCCGTTTCGTCGTCGCAGCCGTAATATTCGAACGGACATAAGAGTTGGAAATCCAGCGCGTGCCAGAGTCGAAGCTCAACCGCCGGAGAGCCATCCGGACGATTATCGAAATACGGAAAGATCGGTTTGCCGTCTGTTCGTTCAGGTGTGGCTGTCAGTCCCAGCAATATTTTTGGTTGAACGGATGTTACCAACGCATCGAACCGCGTCGCGGCGAGGCGATGACATTCATCGAAGACGACAGTATGCCAGTGGTCCGGTCCGAATTTCGAAACGAGTTCTCGACTCGCGGCGCTATCAATCGTTGTAAATAAATGATCATGACTGTGCGGTTCCAATCCGTCGGCTAAGAGTTCTCCAAACGAATTGTCCCGCAATACCTGGCGATAAGTTTGCAGCGCCTGGTTCAGGATTTCCTTGCGGTGGGCGACAAACAACAAGCGGGGACGTCCTCCCGTTTGATTGCATGTGGCTCGATAATCGAAGGCGGCAACGACGGTTTTCCCGGTGCCAGTTGCCGCGACGACCAAATTCCGATACCGCCCATGCTCTCGCTCGATCGAAAGCTGCTGCAACATGTCTTTTTGGTAATCCTTGGGATCGAGATCGAAGAAGGTTGTTGTGGCGGAAACAGAGTCGCCCGACTCACGCTTCAGCGCGCGAGATAATTCGACCCGATGGTCTTTGTTGTTTGGATCGTAATGCTGAAATTCGCCATCATTCCAAAGGGTTTCAAAATGAGCTTTGGCCCGAGTGAAAAGAGATGCTTGTCCTTGCTGGGTAAACTTCACCGTCCACTCCAAACCACCCAGGAGTGCGGCTCCTGATAAATTTGCACTTCCGACGTATGCAGACCCGAAACCGGTGTTGCGTTGGAAAATCCAGGCTTTTGCATGAAGACGCGTACGTCTTCCGTCCAGCGACACTCTTACCTCACAGCCGGGAAGCCTGGCGAAGTAGTCGAGCGCTTCCATCTCCGTCGCTCCAATGTAGGTGGTGGTGAGAACTCGAATCTTGGTTTTAGATTCTCCAGACGCGTTCACTGCCGTCGCATTCTGAAGGATATCAAACAGTTTTCGAACTCCGGAGACGGTGATGAAGCTCACTAAAATGTCCACTCGATCGCAACAAGCGATCTCATGACGGAGCTCAGTCAAAAGCGATGGGGACCCCTTGCCGGCGGTGAACAACCAGGGTATGGCGAGGCCGGTGTCTGGAATCTGCGATGGGAAACCTGCTTTATGGACCGATTGTAATATCTCGGCGGGGTTGTTGATGGGATCCACCCAACTTGCGCCGTCTCCGGCTTGCTGCCGGACAAAGCTCAATACTTTGTTAACGAGCTCTAACTGCCTCATCGCTTTCTCGCCGCGATCACCGCCCACTTCATCGAGAATGCTCACCATCTGTCGTGAGATTGCGTCCGCAAGTCTTGCAGATGATTCCTCGGCTGTGAGTGAAGCAAGAGACCGGCACTGGGGATTGTCTAAACCGGAAACCAGCTGAGCCAGAGACCCCGTGAGTAGTTGGTCATAAAGACCGTCGTGCAGTTTTTGGATACCCATGGTTGTGAAGCCAGGTTCACTTTTTTAGCTTCGCAAGTCATTAGCAATTTCAAGGTTCAATCACCCCCGGAATGCGATGGAGTCGCGCCAACGTTCTCACCTGGTAGCAGCCGACGTGAGGAGGCTCAAACTGTTTGCGCGCCATTGCCTCGAAGAAAAACATTAGAGCCTCCTCACGTCGGCTGCTACGAGGTTTTGAACGCTGGCGCATTTTCCTCGCGTGCCAATCCGCGCTAACCAAATGCTAATCCGAGACGGCTTCCTCGTTTTCTTTTCAGTTCAACCGCCTACCGACGTGGGGTAAGCATGTCCAGGATTGCCGTTTGGTCACCCAGGCAAACAGCCAAGTCAGTAAAGCTCCACCACGCGATAGAATCGCGCGCCGTCCACGCGGGGAAGATTTGAGATGGTGATCGTCGAGGTATTGGCCACAAAGGTTTCACCGAAATCCATCCAGCTCGATTGGGACAGATCATTCCTGTATTGGATCCGGTAGGTTTTTCCGGGCCATGCAGAGAAACTCAGGTTGAGAGTTTCCCCGGCAAAGATGATGCCTGAGAGATACGGAGGATCGAAATTGTCGGCGGAGGGCAAAGCCAGCAATGAAAGTTCCACCGCGCTGCTTTTGGGCAGACCAATTCCCGGAACGTATTGCAAAATGATCGTGCCGGTGGAATCAGACAGGCAGGTAAACTCTTTGGCGACGGCTTTGTACGTGGCCCCGGCCTCGGCGAAGATATCGAAGCTGGACAACATTCGGTTGCCATTGGCATTGACGTGAAATTGACGTAGGCCGGCGGAGGTATGAACCAGTTCGGCGAAGTGGAGGCGCACTTTGAAGGAAGCACGCGGGACGAGGTTGGTTAACGTGTAAAAGAAAGCGCCGTTACGTTCGCTTCTGTAAGCAGTGCTGGGAGCGGGGCTGCTGACTCCAGTTCGATTGATTGTGCCCGATCCGGTGAACGTGGCACCGCCGGAAAACCAGTCGTCTGCTTCATAGGATAGTGATCTGCCGCCGCCGGAGTTGATCATGTAATTGGTCCGCAACACGTTGAGACTCCGGCTGAAAGAATTGTTGGTTTCATCCAGTTCAGGGAAACGATTGATGTCATCCACGGTGGCGGTCACCAGGTGCGTGCCGTGGGTGGCGATCCAGGTGTTGGGTCCAGCCGGACTGCCGGTCGCCGTCAGGGTGATGGAAGCACCGGGGGCCAGCGCATTGGTGTATTGATCACTCCAGCAGGCGCCAACACCATCCACGAGAAAACCAACCCCAAGGATAACTCCGTCCGGCGTAGGCGCATGGCCCTGGTTCAGAACGGTGGCCCGAAATACGACACCCGTTCCCGCCACTAAATTAGTCGGCGACCACTCAAGCGCGGTGACCACGACATCCGGCAACGGTTGCGCGTATACACCGATATTATTGCCAACGACCCTTTGAACTCCACCGCTCGGCCGGTTCAAAGTGATGGCGCCGCCGGATCTGTCGGACATCGCCATCGCTGTGGAACCGCCGCCATCGAGAATAAAACCTTTGTAGGCGCCGAAGCGAATTAGCCATTGCGCAGCTTCGAAATGATTGGCGCCCTCACTGTAACCGGGTTGACGGCCATCGATGGTCATCAAGTAGATATAGCGCCCATCCTGCGAGACGCCGGCGAGCGTGCGCGGTTCGACCCCGGGATTGACCCCCATGTTCTGTCCGTTCTGCACAATGATTTCCGCGCCACCGATTCCTGCGTAAACGTGATTGGTGTTAAGGGGAGTGGAAGCAACGCTGGCGGAATTGCTCGTGACCAAAAGTGCTGTTGAGAAGGTGCCGGTGACGGCAGGTGAAACTATTTGCCCGCGCGACATGGCGAAGCCGGTCAGATCCTTGTTTTCTCCCACATTAGATGAGCAACATGGGCTGAAAAAGTTCGCATTCACGGCGACCTGCAAATTTTCGGAAATGAGAAATCCACTGGTGGTCTGCCCGGCAGTCTCGAGTAGTGCTGCACCGTTGGACGGAGTGGTGAAAACTTCGAGTCCGGGAGCCTGAACATCTATCTTGAAGCACGTTGACTTTTTGCAACCGGCTCTCCGCGGCATCCGCTTCCCCCGTGGCATGGAAAACACCGCGGTATATCTCTTTGTAAGGACCGACCGTCACGGCCGCATCGGATGACAGGATCAAAAAGAATTGGACCAGCACCAGCACCTCGAAAGCCCTGCACCACCTGCGTGGGGAAAGGATCGGTTGTCTGGTTGCGAAGTCCATCGTTCCAAATACCAGACCGACCGCTCACCTTCAAGAGGGATGCTTTTGTGTTTGAAGGTTCTTGCTGCTTCACCTGATACCCTCATTCCTTTGTAGAGCAACAAACCGCGATAACCAGAGGCGAAATTCATAAGCGGAGCTTCTTTGCCGAGCGACAGGGAGGATGTTTTCCAAAACAGGGTTTTCGTCGGCGCGACGCGGTCAATTTTAGGCAAAACAGGGTCCAAAACGGAGCGTCACGGACCCCTTTACAAAAAAACAGGTCCAAATCAGCGCGTTTTGGAGGCCTATTTTTAAAAAGGGCCTTTTTACGGAAAGTTTTGTTAACGATTTTTCTAAAAAGGGTTCGCGACGGAGATTCCTGAGCCCCTTTTTTAAAAAAGGGGTCCGTGACGGCCGGTTTTGGACCCGTTTTTTCGTAAAGGGGTCCGCGTCGGCGCGTTTTATACTATGTTTTGCGTGTTGGATTCTTTGTAAGTCGCACGGGGAGAGTGTTTTCCGCAGATGACACAGAGCCGCGCAGATTTTTAGAATGGATGGAAGGAATGGGCCGCAACGGGAGGTAAAAAACAACAAAACGATGATTAGATTTTCTTGTTTATCCTGGTCCAGACGAAAGGTTCGCGACCCTAATAATCGTCGATTATGCGTTTTTTTTACGTTCGATTTTCCGCTTTTGAACCCGCAAACCAAGCTGTTTTCCCCGCAAATCTTTGGATTAGCGTTGGTCAGCGCAGATTAGCGGTTAAGTGACTGCCGGGTTCTAGGTTTATCGGACCAATTCAAACGAGTAACCCTTGAGGTATTCCGTTTCTGGCATGGACGGGATGATCGGATGATCGGGGGATTGGGTATATGTCGCTACACGACGCAGAATCTTCCGCGTATCGTAAGCTGCCGAGAGAATCACATCCTGGAATGTGCTGATATCCACGTGATGCGAACAACAGAAGGTTGCCAAAGTTCCACCCGGTTTCAGCAATTTCAATGCGCGCAAATGAATCTCTTTATAGCCACGCAACGCTTCCCCGACGGCCGCGCGTGTGCGTGTAAACGACGGCGGATCGAGGATAATAGAATCGAATTTCGGAATCAGCTTTTCGTTTGGCGCCGTCGCGGTGTGGGATTTCAACCAGTCAAAAACATTCGTGGTTTCGAAAGTGCATTTTTCCGCGAGGCCATTGCTCTTCGCGTTGCGGGTAGCAGCGGCGATGGCGTCCGCGCTTTGATCCAACATATGGACCTGCGTCGCTTTGCCTCGGGCAGCATGCAAACCGAAGCCACCTAAAAAGCTAAAACAATCCAGCACACGACCGCCGGTGACCAGATCCGCCACTTGCTGATAGTTCACCTGTTGATCGAGATACAGACCGGTTTTGTGTCCCCCGGCGATGTCCACATCGAACTTCAACCCGTTCAATTGAATCGGGACCGGTCCGTCAATCTTTCCGAACACCACCCCATTCGACTCTTCCATTCCCTCGAATTTGCGGAAGGAACTTTCGCTTTTTTCGGCAATGGCACGCGGCTTAAAGATTTTTTGCAACGCGGCGAGGATCATCGGCTTGCGCTGTTCCATGCCGAGCGCGGAAATCTGGACGACAAGGACATCTTCATATTTGTCCACGATCAATCCACTGAGGAAATCACTCTCGGCATTTACCACCCGGAAAGAGGTGGCGTGCGGCATATGTTTTTTGCGAACGGCTAGGGCCTCGCGAATGCGTGCTTCGAAAAAAGCTTCGTCCACGGTGACGCGCTCCGGCGACAGCATCCGCACCTGGATTTTTGATTTTGAGTTGAAGAAACCGGAGCCAATGAGGCGTTGGCGATGATCTTTGACCTGCACCAGGTCGCCATCGGGCGTTTCCTGGGTAATGCGGGAGATGGCCCCGGAATAAAGCCAAAGATGCCCTGCAATAATACGATCGGCTTCGCCGGGTTTGAGGTAAACAGTAGATAGAGTGTCCATAGTTTTGTAAACAGTTAGCGCGGGAACATCTATTAGTTCCGGGTAAGGTTCAAGTACGGTCGGAAGTTTTTGCGTCGCGCGATTCTTTCACCTTTTCACCTTTTCACCTTTTCCCGATTTCTGTTTGATGGGTGCATCTCATGAATCGATTTTGTCTTCGGCTGGTTTGCTTCTTTACGCTCGCCTGCGGCTTTGTGGGTGCGGCGGAGTCTCGGTCGTTATCCGGCATTTATCCGCACCTGGCGATGTTCAATGACCAGGGGGAATGTGGAACGGGCGCGGTGGTGCCATGGGCGGATCGGTTGTGGGTCATCACCTACTCGCCGCACCAGCCTTCTGGTTCCGCTGACAAGCTCTACGAAATCACCCCCGGCCTGTCGCAGATCATTCGTCCGGAGAGTGTGGGCGGCACACCGGCCAACCGCATGTTTCATCGCGAATCACAGCAGCTTTTTATCGGGCCATATGCGATTGATGCGATGCGCAATGTCCGCGCCATTTCACCGGAAACCATGCGGGGCCGTCACACTGGCAACGCGCGCCATCTTTTCGATCCGGCTACGAAAATTTATTACGCCACCATGGAGGAAGGTTTCTATGAGGTGGATGTCCAATCGTTGGCGGTGAAGGAGCTTTATCCTGACGCCAATTTCCAGGCCAACAAGGCGGGTGACTTGCTGCCGGGTTATCACGGCAAAGGATCCTATTCAGGTCAAGGCAGGTTGGTTTATGCGAACAACGGCGAACGATCCGTGGAGGCACGGCAACGACCGGATATTGCGTCGGGTGCTTTGGCGGAATGGGATGGACGCGACTGGCGCGTGGTACGGCGCAATCAATTCACGGAGGTGACCGGTCCCGGCGGGCTTTATGGCAATGCGCGTCCGGACACCGATCCGATCTGGAGCATCGGTTGGGATCACCGTTCACTTATCCTGATGCTGCTGGATGGTGGCGAATGGCATTCGTACCGGTTACCCAAGGCCAGTCATAGTTACGATGGCGCGCATGGCTGGAATACGGAATGGCCGCGCATCCGCGACATCGGCGAACGTGAAATGCTGATGACGATGCATGGAATGTTTTGGCGGTTTCCACGCACGTTTACGGCCGGCAATTCAGCGGGGATTCGCCCGCGCTCGGCTTACCTGAAAGTGATCGGGGATTTCTGTCGTTGGAACGATCAACTGGTCTTCGGGTGTGATGACTCGGCCAAATCGGAATTCCTCAATAAGCGCAAGGTGAAGGGCGACATCGAAGGTCCGGGCGAATCGCAATCAAATCTGTGGTTCACGAATCCGAAAACGCCCGATCGACTCGGCCCCACGCTGGCGAGCGGCGCGGTCTGGCTGCGGGATGCGGTGAAATCGGGGGAGGTGTCCGAACCGTTTCTCTTTGCCGGATGGGAACGGCGCTCGGCGCATTTTGTAAATGATGGGAAGGCCGCAATGAGTTTCATGCTTGAAAGAGATAAGAATGGAAACGGTGGATGGACATCGTTTCGCACGGTGTCGGTGGGCGCGGGTGAATCTGCCTGGGTGGAATTTGGCAACGCGGACAAAGGCGAATGGGTGCGCGTGCGAGCGGGAGCGGATTGTGCAGCGGCCACGGTACATTTCACTTTCAGCAATGCGGATAAGCGTTCGACCAAACCAACCTCCATTTTCAAGGGACTTGCTTCTGTTAAAGACAACGAAGCGCACCTTGGCGGAATCGTCCGCGCCCGTGGCGAGGGCAAACGGACACTTCAACTCGCGGCGATGCGTGTGGAGGGAACGGAGGCAAGTGATGTCGGTTATTATGAGTTGGATGCCGCGTTGCAACTTCGTCCTGTGGATGACGTAAAGGCGCATGAAGAATTGAAAGCAAAAGTCGCCATCCCGCGCAATGTCGTGAAGGTGGATGCTGCGTCGGTGTTGGTCGTGGATGATCGCGGACGGCGTTGGCGTCTGCCAAAGGGCGATGCTGCATATGATGCGGCGACGACGTCCGGTTTGCTCCGCATCAGTCGCGAAGTGGCGACGGAGCGCGATCTCTTCAGTGCGCATGGCACTTTCTTTGAGCTCCCGGCCGAGAACGCCGATGGTTTCGCGAAGATTCGGCCGGTGGCCACGCACCCTTTGCGTTTGATGGATTATTGTTCGTATCGAGGGTTGCTGATTCTCACTGGCATGAAGGCGGATGGGCCACGCAATGAACACATCATTCGTAGTGCGGATGGCAAGGCGGCGGTTTGGGCCGGAGCCATTGATGATGTATGGAAACTCGGGAAACCAACCGGCACGGGTGGACCGTGGAAAGATACCGCTGTCAAAGCCGGTAAACCGAGTGATCCTTACCTGCTGTGGGGCTACGATCAACGTCACCTGACGCTGCGTGCCGATGAGCCAGCGACGGTCACGGTCGAAGCGGATCTGACTGGCGATGGATTGTGGGTGGCGCATAAGAGATTTGCGGTGAAGCCGGGCAAAGCGGTCAGTTACAAATTCCCTGCGTCGTTCCAGGCGCGCTGGTTGAGATTCGTCACGGATAAAGATTGCGGCGTAACGGCGCAGTTGGATTACAGGTGAGAAAATTTTAACCACGAATGAACACCAATAAACACGAATAAGGAAAAGTTTGGAGCACCGGGCGCACCCACGTCTCTCTCGTCATTCATGCGTTTTGACTTGGGCCGCATAGTGGACAATAAAGTTTTCCTAATTCAGATTCGTGTTTCTTCAGTGTTCGTTCGTGGTTTCTTCTGCTCCGATTCACAAAAACTTGATTGGCACCTTCCATAGCTGGAATATTATTCACTTTAGCGAGTTGCTTTGATTTTTGTGAAAAAAGTCACAATCCATACTGACGGAGCATGCCAGGGCAATCCCGGTCCGGGCGGTTGGGCGGCTGTGCTCCAATACGGCGCTCACCGGAAAGAGATCAGTGGAGGCGACCCGGCCACTACCAACAATCGGATGGAGCTGCAGGCGGCCATCTCGGCGCTGGCCGCCGTGAAGGAAGCGTGCGAGATCGAGTTGTTCACCGATTCTGAATATCTCAAGAATGGCATCACCGCCTGGGTAGCGGGATGGAAAAGGCGCGGTTGGCGCACGACCGACAAGAAACCGGTCAAGAACGAGGATCTCTGGCGACAGCTCGATGCCCTGGCTACCACACATCAAATTCAATGGAAATGGCTGAAGGGTCATGCTGGCCATCGCGAGAATGAACGATGCGATGTATTGGCAGTCGCCGCGATAGATAAACTGCGCAAACAGTATACCTCCGCGCAACTGAAGCATTTGAAAAGTGAATTCACGGCGAAGCGCGATTTAAGTCCGAAACAGACTGGGCTGTTGTAATGAAACCTGCCAGAGAGACGCTGGCAGCACGTAAGCTCTCTTAATCTTACTCTCTTTCGGGAACTGGATTAAGATTAAGAAGGGAGTGCGGCCCAATGAGGGATTCTCCCTCCCAAAAGAAATGTTGCTACAAACACGATTTCTCCGACAATCCACCCGCATTTCATGAGCGCCGAATCCAAGTCGATAAATGTCCTCACCGAACCGCAGCCTGCGCCGGTTGATTTTTCGCGTCCTGTCCAGAAACCGAAGAAAAGCACGTTCAAATTGATCGGGGAAGTCCTCGAGCACGGCGGACCGGGCTATCTCCAGTTCGCTATCACCAACATCTGCAATGCGAAGTGCGATTTCTGCGGCTTTGCGGTGGATAAATTTGATCCGAAGCAACGCCGTAGTGTCACCCTGAAGGAAGCACAGGATGTCATCGATATAGCGGTCAAGAATCATATCGGCTACCTGCTTTTCGTCGGCGGCGAACCGCTCGCGCATAAAGAATTGCGCGCCATGGTGCGTTACTCGGCGGAACGCGGCATCAAGCCGATGGTCTGCACCAACGGCTCGCTCTGGACCGACAAGAACATGCGCGACCTGGCGAGCGACGGCTTGAGCAGCGTGATCATGTCCATTGATTCGCACGACGTCACCAAGCACGAAAAGAATCGCGGGCTGCCCGATGTCTGCCGAAAAATCAAACAAGCGAACGCAGTCTTCGCGGAACTGGGCATCCAAACCACTGCAAGCGTGACGGCGAGCAAGCTGATTGAAGATTACGAGAAGCTGCCGGGGTTTCTGCAAGAGCTTGGATTCACCAGTTGCACTTTCAGTTATCCACTGACTTCCCTCGCTTCAAGTTACTTGAGCTTCAGCGATTCGAATCTCGTCTCCTATAAGACGGATGAATTGATCGAACTGTTTGAAAAAATCAAACAGATGAAGCAGCGCAGTGGCTATCCAGTGGTGAACCCGACGGAATCGCTCCACGAAATGCAGCGCCATTTGCGCGGTGAAAAGGAGAAATTCGCCTGCTTGGGAGGTCATAAATATTTTTATCTCGATTGGAACCTGAATCTTTATCGTTGCCATTTTTGGGAGACGCCGATGTGCAACGTGTATGAGTGGGACGATTCGAAGTTGATCCGCGACGGTTGCACCCGTTGCATGATTGATTGCTATCGTGATCCGAGTGTCCTGCAGTTCGTGGCGATCAGCGCGAGCGATGCGTTCAACAATTTGAAAAAGGGAAAGCTGATAGCAGCCACGAAGAATATTTTTGACTCCCGCAATCTCACCTCGCTCAAAGCCGTGTGGGACGATCGTAAGTGGATTGGGAAAGTTTAGGGTCCACGGAATTGACCACAGAGCACTGATAACGGTACGCGGCGTATCCGGAAAGCGGTTCGCCGCACTTTGCCTCCATGGTGAAAAGCTTCCTCAATCCGGCATTGATCCAGCTTTGAGGAATTTTCGCAGAAATGCATTTCCAGTTGTGTATAGGAACAGAATTGTAACGATTCTGATTGACGCAAAGGGGCATTCTCTGACCAATTTATAAGCCTATTTTGGGTAATCATGTCAATCAGTTCACGTAAATCGGGCAAGACATCGCGCTCGGGCAGCACGACGAAATACGACGCGCATCATAATGTGTTGTCGAAGACGTATGGCGCTCTCGCCGATTTGCGCCGGGAACTTTCCGACTCCAAAGCGGCTGTTGCCGAACGCACAGAAATTTTGAGGATGTTCGCCGATTGCCGCGACTCCCAGCGAGCCTGGCTTCTGCTTGAGGATTACTTCGAGAAGCTGTCGCTCTCCCGCAAAGATTTTTCCAACCAGGAATGGTGGCCGCGTCTCCTGGCCTCCGCCGGAAAGAAACGCCTCGAAGAAACGGCAATTTTATTTTTACGGGCGAATCGTCCACTTCCCACCGAGCTTCTCAGTCATGCCAATCTCGATCGCTTTGCCGAAATCGAACAGGCAGAGCAGGAGCAAAAGCTCGTTCAACAACTGGAACATTGGCTTTTTCCACCCACTCCATTGCACCTGGACTCTCCGCGTGCGGCTTTGCGAGTGGTCTGCGAACCGAAACCGGTGGAACAAACCGCCGGTCTGCATGGGTTATCCGTCACCTTTCATCTATTCCGTCCACGCACCGGCGAAAAAGCCAAGACTCTGACGGAAATTGTCGAGCTGACCACCCGGGCATCGCATGAACAGGAATTATTCCTGCCGCGTGATTGGGAATTCGTTCAATGGTTGTCCGATGCTCATCCCGATCCGGAAGGTCTCTGGGGTGACAGTTTTGTTTTGACCGGGGTTGAGTTGATGCAATGGCTCGTTCGTTGGGGAAATCGCGAGCGACTGGAACTCGCCACCGACCGCAAACTCCTGCAGTTCCACGGGCATCTCGCCGAACTGAAACCAACATTGCAGGAAGCTGATGCCGAACTGATATTCACGCACCTTGTTTCGCTTCCGAATGGGAAATCTCGACCGCTGTCTGCAGCGCAATTTTTCGCGGGCCATCCCAACCTGGCGTTGCTTGGGAACGAGTTTTACCTGTTGCGCAATGCGCCAGCGGCGGAATTGCTCGGCACCTGGGCAGAAAAACAAGCTCTCCCGGTAACGAAATTGAGCCATCGCATGTTGACTCAACTGCGCCGGACGCAACCCGCGACTGGCGTTGATTGGGATCAACTCTGCATCGCGCATACTGCCACCCCTCAATTCGTTTTTGAGTTGGAGGATGAAACGGTGCGGCTCCGTCTCCTGGCAGTCAGCGAGAAGGATAAAAGCATCTGGCGTTGGGCGGGGCACGAATGGCAACTCGAAGAACCGCTGATTCGCACGGTCAACAAGCCGGAGATCCTGGATGATGCGCGACTGGACGAAGCGGTGTTATGGTTGCGGCGGCTGGACTGGTTCACCCCGGAACCGGGACTCTGGATCGGCGACGCCAATGAAAACTTTTTAAACGGTTTGGCTCTCGCCTGGTCGGATCGTCCGAAAGATGCCGAATTCCTCGGCAACCCGGCCTTTCAACGACTCTTCCTCGCTCCGCGCCGTGTTCGCCCGACCATCATGGTCAAAGGCAGTGGCATTGATTGGTTCTCCGTTTCGACGGAATGGGAAATCGAGGGATGGAAACTCACGCCGGCTGATTTGCAGCGCCTCGCGACCGCCACGGGACGTTTCGTGAAACTCCCGGACTCCGGTTGGATGGAACTGGATACTGATGCTGTTCATGCCGCTCATGAAGCTTTTGCGGATCTCGGGCTGGAAGCGTTGACAGCTGGCCCGCAAAGGGTCGGCATGGCACAAGCGGCGCACCTTGATGAAAAAGGTCTCAAACCGTTCGGCGATTCTGCGGCGGCCAGGGCGTTGCGGGAAAGTTTGTCGGACTTTCAAGGGATCGCCACGACCAAAATTCCCGGATCCGTGCAGGCGGACCTTCGCCCTTACCAGCAGACTGGCCTTGATTTTCTCTGCCATTTGTCACGTCACAAGATGGGTGGAATCCTGGCCGACGACATGGGCCTGGGCAAAACCTTGCAAACATTGACCTGGCTGGCGTGGATGCATGAAGAGTATGCGAAAGATCGCAAACCGGTACTGGTGATCTGCCCTGCTTCTGTGCTGCACAACTGGCGGCGTGAAGCGGAACGATTCACCCCACACCTGAAGGTTCTTGTGTTGGAAAGCGGTTCAGCGCGTCACAATCTCCGGAAACAAATTCCGCAGCACAATATCATCGTGACCAACTACGCATTGCTGCGTCGCGACCTGGAAGCGCTCCAGAAGTTCTCGTTCCGCGCCATCATTCTCGACGAAGCGCAGTTCATCAAGAACCCCGCCGCGCAGGTCACTCAATCGGTCAAACAATTGAAAGCCGACCAGAAGTTGGCCCTGACCGGCACACCACTGGAAAATCGATTACTCGATTTGTGGAGCATCGTTGATTTCGTTCAACCTGGTTACCTCGGCACGCAGGATAAATTCTCAGAAACCTACGAGCCAAAAGATGACGGAGAAAACACAGGGGACATCCAACGCATTGCGCGTCGCCGCCTCTCGGCGAAACTGCGCCCGCTGATGTTGCGCCGTTTGAAACGTCAGGTGGCGAAAGATCTGCCCGATCGTATTGAGCAACGCCGTGATTGCGATCTCGGTGAGGCGCAACGAAAACTTTACCTCGCGGAATTGCGTCGCAGCCGCGAACAGGTCGCCCAGATCGTTGCCGAAAAAGGGGTCAACAAGAGCAAAATTCAAGTGCTCGCGGCGCTCACCCGTTTGCGCCAGATCTGTTGTCATCCGAAACTCGTGGGTAATGATGCGGCCTCCGGGAAGACTGAGACCTTGATGGAACTGCTCGAGCCGTTACTGGCTGATAACCAGAAAGTTTTGGTGTTCAGTCAGTTCGTCCAGATGCTGAAATTATTGGAAAAGGAATGTCATCAACGCGATATCGGCACCCACATCCTCACCGGTGAAACCAAAGATCGCCAGGAAGTGGTGAACGCGTTCCAGGACGACCCGAATGGTTCCGTCTTCTTGCTCAGCCTTCGTGCGGCTGGGACTGGTCTGAATCTGACCACCGCCAGTTACGTGGTGCTTTACGATCCGTGGTGGAATCCAGCGGTGGAGGCGCAGGCGATCGATCGTTCGCATCGCATCGGCCAGACGCGCGCCGTGAATGCCTACCGGTTGATTGCTCCCGGAACCGTTGAAGAAAAGATTTGGGATCTGCAACAGCGCAAAGCCCAGACGATCACCGATGTTCTCGGCGAGGAAGGTTTTGCCCGAAGCCTCTCTGCGGGAGACCTTGAGTATCTTTTCTCCGAAGACTGACGTCCGGGCAGGTATTGTAATTTTCTGCATTCCGACTAAAACCGAGGGATGAGATTTCTGGGGGCCGTTGTTCTACTTCTCTGGGGCGGGACTGGGTTCATTCAGGCGCAAGATTCAATCACTGCGCCGGACATAACTTACAAGACCTCTGACGCATTCAGACCGGGCACTTACGAAGTCACCGCTGGCGCGGCTGTTTATTTCTCCCCCTTTGTCGCTACACACAATCGTCCGACTTTCAATTATGCGGTTGCCGTCGTGGATGTCGGCTACATGCTGACAGAGATTCGGGAATGGGGAGTGGCACGTGGGAATTTGGAGGTATTGGGGGAAGTTTTTGCTGGCGGAGTATTTGTCGGTCACGGCAACTATCTGGCGGGATTAACCGCGTGGTTGCGTTATAACTTCGTGCAACCGGACTGGAAAGTTGTGCCGTATGCCCAGTTGGGGTGGGGTGTATCCGCGATGGATTTCGATCAAAAGTATTTCGGGCAGGTCTTCAGCTTCAACATGGGAACTGCTTTCGGGTTTCGCTATTTTCTCCGCCCTGACCTCGCGTTGAATGCTGAATATCGCTTTCAACACCTGTCCAACGCCAACACGGGACCGAATAATTTAGGCATCAACGCGCAAGGAGTCATGATGGGCGTTTCCTGGTTCTTTTGATATTACTTCCCCATCTCCCCCGAAAAATTAAATTCCATTACTGTTGACAAAAGCTTTTAACGGGAGCACCTGTTAACCATTCCCATGGAGCCGTAATCCCCCCGAGTCGAGCAGTCTGTCTGCTGCCGTCGTTTGGCGTCTCGGGAATGTAACAAAAAATCCAAATCACATGAACACACGTAAAAACATCATTCGTCCTCTATTCATCGCTGCAGCAACGCTGTTGCTGAGCCCGGAACTGATCGCTCAGACTACAAAAGCTCCGCAGCCGACAATCTGCACGAGAGCCTGCTGGGGAGCCGCCGCAAGCAGCTGCACCACTACAATCTCGGCCCTAAGCCGGGCCATCATTCACCACACCGAAAACTCGAATGATTTCAATGTCACCAGCCTCGATGGGTCAAAGTCCAGAATGCGCGCGACTCAAAGTTATCACCAGAACACCCTGGGATGGTGCGATATCGGCTACCACTTCACAGTCGATAAGTTCGGAAACATTTTCGAAGCTCGCGCCAACTCAATGAGCGGCTTGCCTCGCGGCGCCCACGACGGCTGCAATGCCAATAGCTTCGGCTTCTCCTGCCTTGGCAATTTCAATCCTGGAATCAACGTGCCACCCACTGCCATGCGCAGCGCCCTATATGACGTCATCGCGTGGCGTATGCCGAATGGCTGGTCTCCCTACGGAAGTGGAACCTACTGCGGCGTTACTGCAGGTTATACCGACGGCCATCGCGTCGTCTCCACCAAGACCTGCCCAGGCGATAATGTGTATCAATACATCACCACCAATTACAGCGGTGGCGAAGCGAGAAACGGCATTGCCGCCCGACGCACCACTGCCGTGATCGTGGACAACAACGCTTCAGGCTTTACGGCATCCTCAACCTGGGTAACTGCCACATCGGCGCCGGATAAATACGGTTCCGATTACCGTTTCCGTTCCACCCAGGCTATCAGTGATGCCGCAACATGGACGGTCAATCTGGGCAGCACAAAGACCTACAGCGTCCATGCGTGGTGGAGCGCTGGAACCAATCGTTCCGCCTCGGCTCCCTACATCGTTTATCACGCGTCTGGTTCGACTACTGTTGCCAAAAACCAGCAATCCAATGGTGGTTCATGGCAATCACTCGGTAGCTGGAGCATGAACGCCGGCAGTAACCAGGTGAAACTCTCCTGTTGGACTACCACTGGATACGTGGTCATCGCCGATGCCATCAAGTGGCAGTAAATTTTCTTCAATAAGAAAAAATCACACCCTGAGCAGAATTCTGCTCAGGGTTTTTTCGTCTTGAGGACAACTTCCGAGGAATCTCTTCCATATTTCAAATGGCAGGAGCCTGACATCCGTGGCGAACACTGCCTGCACCCCGAATCATCGCAAATCGTAAGCCAACAACAGCACGCCGCCTGATGGGGGGAAACCCTGCTGTCATTTATGATTTGAGATTATGTCAGACGGTGAGTTGCTAATTCCCGTGCCCTGCGCACCAGTAAAACCATTCTCCGAACCACCCATACCTGCCCTGAGTGATGGTGGCCCACTCCAAATTCCAGAATCCGCGCCGCGCACTTTAGTCCAGGCTATGCTGCTCACCGCATCATCCCGCCCGAACCGCGGTGTCAGGTTCATCCATGCAGATGGCAAGGAATCATTTCAAACCTATCCCATGTTACTCGCGCGGGCGCGGCGGATTCTCACCGGGATGCGGCAGGCCGGGATCAAACCACGCCAAGGGGTCATCCTGCAGATAGAAGAAATGGACTTTCACTTTGCCTCCTTCTGGGCCTGCGTTCTCGGCGGCATGATCCCCGTCACTGTCGCGATTCCTTCCAGCTACAAACAAAAAGACGGAGTGGTCGCAAAACTTTATCACACCTGGAAGCTACTGGGTGGCGCGCCGATTCTCACCAACGCGCACCTCGTTGATTCCATCGCCAGCCTTGAGCCGACCCTCGAAATGCATGGGTTAAAAATCCTTTCAGTGGAGGAACTGGCCGGGCACGAAGAAGCTTCCGAGCTTTATGATGCCCAGCCAAACGACCCCTTCTTTTACCAACTCACATCCGGCAGCACGGGTGTCCCGAAATGCATCCAGGAAACGCATCGCGGCGTCATCGCTCATATTCACGCCTCCCAGCAATTCTGCCGTTATTCAGAAAACGAAGTGACGCTGAACTGGCTCCCGTTCGATCATGTCGTGCCGATTCTCACCGTTCATTTGAAAGACGTTTATCTCGGATACGAACAGATCCATGTGAAGCCGGATGTCATTCTCTCCAATCCGGGCACATGGTTGGAACTGATCGAAAAACATCGCGTGACACTTACCTGGGCGCCGAACTTTGGGTTCAAACGCGTGGCTGATTTCCTTGGAAAAAATCCTGATAAAACGTTCGACCTCAGCTCGGTAAAGTTCTTCATGAATGCTGGCGAACAGGTCACCGGCCCAGTGGTGCAGGAGTTCTTGCGCGCGGTGCAAACCTTCGGCGTCAACGAAACCGCGATGCAACCTGCGTTTGGCATGGCGGAAGCCTGCACCTGCATGACCTACACAAATGATTTCTCGATGGCCTGCAGTCCGCGCCGCTTCAGCAAACATTCCCTGGGCGCCACGTTGGAGGAAGTTCGCGATGGCAAAGAGCCTGCGGCTGAATTTGTCGATCTTGGCGCGCCTGTTCCCGGAGTGGCGATTCGAATTACAAACGCTAAAAATGAAGTAATGCCAGAGCGCGTCATCGGCCGGTTCCAAATCAAAGGCGCCGTCGTAACACCAGGTTACCTGCACAATCCCAGGGCGAACGAAGAAGCCTTTGTCGGCGATGGCTGGTTTAATACCGGCGATCTTGGCTTCATTTTGGATGGACACCTTTTTCTCACCGGTCGCGAGAAGGAAATGATTATCATTCGCGGCGCCAAATTCTACTGCTACGAAATCGAAGATCTCGTGAATAGCATCCGGGAAGTGGAACCGACATTCGCGGCAGCCTGTTCCTCAGCCGATGCGAAAACTGGCACAGAGATGTTGTCCATATTCTTCGTGGCGAAACCCGGGAGCAACCCGCTCCAAATCAGCCGGGCCATTCGCGAAAGAGTGACCACCGCCTTTGGCATTTCGCCCGGAGTCGTTCTGCCGCTCGCCAGAAATCAATTCTTAAAAACCACGAGCGGAAAAATCCAGCGCACCCAGATGAAACAGAATCTGGAACAGGGGGGTTACACAGAGATTCTGCAGAGCCTCCAGAATTCCCACCGATCCGACGGGCAGGCACCGGAGACGGACACCGAGAAGAAGGTGGCGGAAATCTGGAGCGAAGTTTTGGGGGACATTCAGTTCGGTGCAAACACCAGCATCTTCGAAGTCGGAGGCGATTCCTTGAAAGCATCACAAATCATTTCACGCGTCCGCGAGCAGTTCAGCGTGTCACTTCCATTGCCCACCATTTTCGAAGAAGCCAGGACGATTTCTGGCATGGCGCGATGGATCGAGAAATTGCAGCGCAGCACCGTGCTTGATGACGCCCCGCAACTGAAATCAATCTCGCGTGGGAAAGAGTTGCCCGCCTCCTTCGGGCAGGAACAACTCTGGATCCTGGATCAAATGGAGCCAGGCACCTCGCTCTACAACATCTGTCGGACAGTTGAGTTATTCGGAAAGCTGGACCTGGACGTTCTGGAGCAAAGCCTGAATGACATTGTGGCGCGCCACGACATTTTCCGGACAAACCTTCGATTCGATCGCGACCTTCAGCAGGTGGTCGCTCCTCATGCAAAAGTGGATTTACCCATTCTGGATCTGACCGGTTCCCCCCAGGAATACCGCCGCACACTTGCACTTGGCACTGCCGAAATCGAAGCCCGCATTCCTTTCCAATTGGCGACCGGACGACTCTTTCGAGCCAAATTGCTTCGCCTGAATCCGAAGGAACACCTTCTTGTCCTAACGTTTCACCAAACGGTTATTGATGGCTGGTCCGTGGACATCGTCCTGCGTGAATTGCAGGAAATATATTCCGCTCACGCTTCCGGAAAACCTTCTCAACTGCCAGCGTTGAAACTTCAGTATGCTGATTTCGCCGCATGGCAACGCGAGGCGCTGTCACCGAAAACGGTTGAAGAACAGGTCGCGTTTTGGAAGAAGCAGTTATCCGGTTCCATGCCCTCCTTGAAATTGGCCGGCAGCCAACCGAAGAAGTTTGCGACCAGCAAAGCTCGCGTCGAAACGCTTCTCCTTAGCCCGGAACTCACGGCGCAACTCCGGGAATTTAATCGTCGGGAGAACTCCACGTTGTTCATGACATTGCTGGCCGCGTATAACTTATTGCTCGCTCAATGCAGCAAGCAGAATGAATTTTTTGTAGGCGCACCCAAGAATAACCGAAGCACCCCAGACCTGGAAAAGATGGCGGGCTTCTTCGTCAACACACTCGTCCTGCGCAACAAACTGGCGCCGGAAACATCTTTTGCGGAGTTGGTCTCGCAAATCCGCGCGAATTCCATGAAAGCATTCTCGAATGCCGATGTGCCGTTCCAAAAAGTGGTGCAGGCTATGCGAACCACCGGAAATCCATCATTCTTCCAGGTGTGGTTTGGCGCAATTGATTGCCTGCAACCATTCCAGATGGGCGAAGTAAAAGCCGTGCCGCACTTTGTCTCTCCAGGAACGGCGCAATTCGATCTTGCTGTGTTTATTTCAGAACAAAAGGATACGGTAACCTGCCTGTTCGAGTATCGAACCGATCTCTTCAGCAGTGATGCCATCGGAGCCTTGATGACTCAATTCGAGAAACTGGTTCGGCAATCCGTTTCGCACCAGGACAAATCTCTCCTGAAATCCTCGTGACAATTGACAACGCCACTCGCAGCCCACGCCCAACCGGCTGAATCCGGGACTCGAAAAAGGAAGAAACCGAGGGACGCGTGGACAGCTTCAACCGCTTTTGGGTCAGGAAAGGGGGCTAACCACGAATGGACACTGATAAACTCAAATCCGGCAGTTCAATACCGCTAATCTACGCTAATGACCGCTAATCAGAGGGGGGATTGCGAAGAAGCCGATTGAAAAGCCAACCACCTGTTGGGTGAAGTCCTTGTTTCGCATAACCACTTCTCCATTAGCGACTAGGAAATATCCGTTTTGCGGACAGGCTCTTCCTAAAAACCGCATTTGGAATGGCCGCAAAAGAACGCAAAGAACACAAAAGAATGCGTTTATGACTGAATAGGATGCGTGTTGAAACACGAGTTTCACACCAGTGCGGATGCACGGAACGCCGCATTTATGCGGCAGCAGACTCCCGAACCCCAAAACGGTGCCCAGAACAACTGCCGCGTTCGGAACAGATTCACGTTCCTGCCGGATGAATCCGGCGTTCCGGTGCATTTTCAACTGAATCGTTCCGGCTTAACGTGGAAAAAGGGTGAAATCCGAGTCAAAAGGTCGTAAGTCATTTCGCTGGAGGGAGTTCCAGCATGGAGTGGGTTAAAAAAAGGCGCGATGGAGGTCCTCCAAACTATTCTGGAGCACTAAAATCGGCAATTTCAGTCCTCCAAACTATTCTGGAGCGTTAAAATCGGCAATTTTAGTCCTCCAAACTATTTTGGAGGACTAAAATCGGCAATTTCAGTCCTCCAAACTATTTTGGAGCGCTGAAATCGGCAATTTTAGTCCTCCAAACTATTTTGGAGACCCAAAATTGCTGTCGGAGCCGTCTAATCTGCTAACAACTGTTTCAACAGCTACGCTGTTGGCTTGACTTCCCATCGTAATAATTAAGGTTCAGTTAATGATTCCTGGGCCAGTCGCACACTTAAGCCAATCGGGGAATCCAGCCCGAAAACCCGGGCTAATATCACGTTATCAGGGCAAATCTGCCTGTGAATCATATGGTTAGCCCGCTTCTCACGCCATGACCGAGGATGACATCTTTGAACAGACCAAAGGCGCGTATCTTTGCCTGATTCATCCGAAGCGGAGCGGCGACTTATACCGGCAAGAGATTGCGCCAGTGATTGCACTCGCACCATCGGTGTCCGATGAGCTTGTCGCATCCATGATTACCGGTGCATCGTGGCGTGAGCGTCTGCTCGGCATTTGTACGGCGATGGCCAAGCGACCAGCCGGATTCATCGAACCGATGTTGCAGTCTCTTCGCGACCCGAGAGGCATTTCCATTGTTCCCACTTGCGCGGCTCTTGCAGTGTTGGCTCAGCGCAGCATATTCTTGATGCCGCAGTCTTTTTCTGAGTCGTTCGACAGGCAGGTGTTCGATGGAGAGATTGGCTGGGCCACAGACAAGGCGATGCACTTCGCCGGTTTGCGCGCTGATGATGTGCTCGGACGCGGCCCGAACTACGGACAGATTTTCGATGACCACATTGAGGTTTACAGTTGGATTCACGCGGGCTAACCAGAGCGTCGAGCCAACCGCCGGTTGCGCTCTCTCTTTTTGTCTTGAGTCGCTGGCCGGCGGTGGCTCACGCTGGCGTTAGGCCACTATGCACAGCCGCTGGTTTGACCATCCATTCTGTGACGCGTTTCCAGTCGCGCATTTCATGCGTGCGGCTTTTCCAGAGTATTGGCTGCGGATTCATTCGCTTCCTGAGTCCAAGCGCTATCCCGAAACCGATGCCGAGAGGGAGATAGTATTCGACCGGCATTCACGATTTGGTTCAGCTTTGCTTGGCGAGTGCGCTCCGTGCTTGGTCATTCAGTCGTGCTTCAACGGCTTCCCTCGCAGTGCGGAGTTGATGCCTGAGTTGGTTTGGACACCGCTTCATCGAGTTGTGGAGGAGGACGGTTGGGATTCTTGGATGGCGCACACGACTTGGGACGCGCTGGTTTTTCGCACACTGCTCTTGGCGATTGCGGACGGCCAGGAAGCACACATCGCCTTCGTTTCGGAGGTGACGGACTGCGTGTTCATTCCGTATGATGGAGGCGCAGATGGATTTTCTTTCGACACAGCACTTTTGCGGCGGCTTTCGGAGGAGTTCGCTCCGTGGCGGTCAGCACATCCACTTGGTTTATGACGTGGCCGAACCAACCACATGCACTGAACCCCGCGATAGCGCTGTGGTTTCAATTCGAGTATCACTGGCGCGGGGTCAGTGATGCGGAGCGTTCGGCCTCAACATGACGAAACTTTTCCTCACGTCGCTATTCTGCGGTTTCACTTTGCTGCTGTGTTCATGCTCCACTGGGCGCATGACCGCCCAATGGAAAGAAAATCCCATCGACGGACCGTGGGTTGCGCCAAGTGTGCAAACGCGTGAATTCGAGAGAGCGTATTTCGCGGGCATGATGGACTCCGTAGTCACGACGGAGACGGATTGGACTTTTGCCTACGGCACCCGCCGCGCCGCATCGGATATTGCCGCTTCCATCCAGCGGTATCTCAAGGAGCTTGGTTACTTCGACAGGTGGCCGGAGTCGCAGTCATCATCCGATGGCTACCGCGAGCGACTTGCCCCTTTCACCTTTCACATTGTCTCAATTGACCCTACGGCCGTGATGATGGTGCCTCACGATTTCGGCGATCCGAAAGGGAACCGCTCGATTGTTGACATTGTAGGCTGGCCACCGAAGCAATCATTCAGTTCGCGATACATGCTCAACCATATTGAATACGGCCCGACTTTACCGTATCATCCTGAAGTCCTTTGGTTTTCTCCAGATTTACGTGTTCCGCCTACAAGGCTCACTAGTCACACCGAATCTGAACAGCGACTTTCACACAAGCGCATTAACCTTATCGTACGAAAAAAGGGAGAGTCATGGATCACAACGCGCGAGCCATAAACTTGCCGAACCAAAGCGTCGAGCCAACCGCCGGTTGCGCTTTCTCTTTTATCCTTGAGTCACTGGCCGGCGGTGGCTCACGCTGGCGTTTATAGGCCACATACGTCATGAGCATCTATCTCACACCCTCAGGGCTTCCAGAGTTGGCGAAGCTATCAGCAAAGCAACGCCGTTTTGTCTGGCGGCAGTGCGTTCATCCTCACTTATTACGAGCTAGGGTTCGCATTCTCGGTGTTGTCGTGTTCGTTGGTTGTGCTCTGGCGGGATGGTGGCTTGGTAGTTCCGCTGACATCGGCACTTGGGGTGGCGCGATTGGAGCGGGCTTGCTGGTTGGCTTGGGCTGCTATCTACATGACATGCTTTGGGCATCGCGTTATCGCCCACAGATTGCTCAGTTCATTCACGACCATGCAGCAGAGGTTCAATCTATGGCCTAAAAAGGAATGTAGATAACACCGGGATTGGTGGTGCAGTTCCGCTATCGCGGTTGACGTTTTTTCAGCCCGGCGTGTCTGATCTGGAGACGTTCAGCGGCCGCAGGCACATGACCAGTCCGACTCAGCAGAAATTGAGAAGGACATGCCTAAGGCTTTGTCCCATTGCCGAATTTTGGTTCGTTGTGGATGATCGCAATTCGTGAACCTCTTTTCCCCTACAGTTGCGGCTGTTTGCCTCGGATTATTGCACATCATTGTTCCAGCACGCGCTGACGACATCTTTACCTTCAGTGGTTTCACTTTCGACCAGCGAAACACGCCCGACCGCGGAGCGCGCCTCGGAGATTCCCAGAACCTAGGCGGAGCCCAGTTCAGTTCTGGCTTCGCTTCATCCACCACTATCAATCCAATTAATTTTCCGCAGGGAGGCACAGGATTTAATACCAATCTTTCTCTCGCCCAACTGTCAGGACTGCGGGCGGGGCTCTATGCCGTCAACCTGCCAAATGGCAATCAAGGCGCAACCAACCGGCATGGAATCGAAGTTAGGTGGAGCAATAATCGTGCGATTCCAAACATGGCTGGAACAGACTTTGTCGTCTACGAGTCTGCCTCCAGCATCAGCGGTGTTGAAGGTGTGATGGCCCGGGTCCGAACTAATCACGTGGCCGATTTATGGAGCGACTGGTTTTATTTCGCCTCTACCAACTTCCAAATCACCTCCGGAACTGAAGGGATTCATTCCTATGGGTTTGACCTGTCCGCAATGGGCGTGCCTGAAAACGCGTCCATCGACAGAATTCAATTGGCGAATTTGATGCAAGCCGACCGGATCGTTGGGCCTGGAACAAATGTGAACGGAAGCTTAATTGGACAAGGCAAAGTCATATTCGACGGCTCCACAGAGGTGCTGCCCGACGCAGGTAGTTATGACGGGAATCGGTTGTTTGATGCAACCCAACTGGATCCGGATCCGTTATACGTGGCGTCGCTGCGGGTAGCCTGTGAATTGAGTGCGCCATTACTGAATATTGCCAGAACAGGAACCAACATGCTGCTCACATGGCCTTCACCGAGCTGCTTTAGCCCGCAGTCAGCCACCAACCTCCTTGCATCTAATACTCTGTGGACGGCGGCGGGCGGCTCAATTTTTGTGACGAACGAACTTAACGCCGTGATAATCAGTGGCACGCATTCGGCTCGCTTCTTCCGACTGGTCAGGTAAACCGGTCTGCTTTGCCTGGAGCCCATCGTTTTGACTAACGGAGCAGCCTGCGAACGCCGAAAGCCTGCAGCCGCATGCGTTAAAAGCGCAGGTAATCCCAAATCTGAGGCTCGGCGGAGTGTTGCTCCGGGGAACTCATGGTAGATCACTTGCCAGTCGGGAGGTGACGAACAGGATTTCGATCGTAGCCGAGCGCAGACTTCGCGTCCTATTGCGAATCTTCCTTCGAGCAGTTTCAACCCTTTCAATCACTCCTTACCATTCCTGACCAGTCTAAATTCCGTGCGGGGCAAAGTCTGGCGGTCATCCTGCAGAAAACTCCCTGACGACTTCCGGCCAGTGTGATGGGATCCTCTCGAGAAGGCCTGCGCCATATAGTTCATCGAGTTTCGATTCGGGCCGATGAATGTAACCTATGTGACAACCGCACGTGGCCGCCGAGCAGAGTCGCGGCTTCAGGCAATCGGCAAAATGGGAATCGTAAATATTCCCAATCGGCCCCGGCAAAAAATGGCAGCGTCGAGCATCACCACTTCCGTCAACGGTAAACGTGGTTTCGCCGGCATGACACGGTCTATTGGCGCTCGGATGCCTCTGCAGGTTCCAATGGAAGTACGGATCAACGGCCTGCAATCGATTAATTTCCGGCGGTTGGTAGTAGTTCGATTCTCGCTTGAACGCGTTAATCCAAAGATACACTTCCGGACGGAGTAACTTTCGGAGTTCTTCAATGGAGTCGAAATGTTCGCGGAGCCCGACCACCCCCACACTGTAACGGATTTTGGCGCTGTCGAGTTGACGGCAGCGCGTGATGAATTGGGCCACGGATATTTGCGAAGGGTGGAACGTGGTCCAAAGTGCAAGCGTGGTGCGATTCGCTTCCGTGAAATCGTCAATCGGAGCGCTGAGATTGGTTTGGATGGCGATGCGCGAAACGTTAGGAAGATGCGACAGGCGTGTCATCATTTCACGGTAATAGCGGTGAACGAGGGCTTCTCCCCATGGTGTGATTAAGATGCCAACCTGCCGTTGCTGCGCTTCAACCCAGGCGGCGAATCGCTCAAGTTCCATCCGATCTTTCTGAAGCTCAACCAGGCTGTTCGTTGTCTTTGCAAATGGGCAATAATCACACGAATAGTTGCAGCTCGAGAGAGAACCACGATAGAGAATGTTCCACGGGTTCATGTTAGTTCGTAGACATCCATTCGTGAAGTAACGGCGTCCGAGTAAAGCCAAGGCCCAATGGTATCACTCCACACCATACCCTCGTCGTTCAAACGCAGAACTGAATTATCGTCGGTAGCCAGTCCCAGTTCGAAGAGTTCGAGCAACTGTGGAACATCTTCCTCCATGGAACTGCCGAAGCGGCGTTGGTACTCTCCATGAGAAATCCCTGCCGTGCGGAGAAGTGATTTGATGACATAACGCAATTTCTGTTCGTGCTCATCGAGCATTACGCCGTAGTCCGCGCAAGCGTAACCAGGTGAATCCTGAACGTTGAACTTCTCAATGATTGAACGGACGCCAGGTTGTCCGACTGCATACTCGCTGCTGTAATGAAGTGATTGTGTGTAGGAGCGAGCGCCGGGTCCCAACCCAACCATCCCATCCTCCTGGCAGCAGTAATCTGTTGCTCTATTAATATCCGCACGGCGAAAGAGTCGCATGGAGACCTGCCGATAGCCTGCAGCGAGAAGGAAGTCGCGCGCCTGCCGGTAAAGGTCACGGCGATGTTCAGCGGGACGTTTGCCGCTTCGGTCGAGGTTGGTGAGATTCCGTATGTACAGTGGATACAGGTAGAGCTCTTCGGGGCTCCATTCCAGCGCACGCTCAAGACTGGTTTGCCAACGTTTGCTGTCTTGTCCTTCGTTGCCGTAGATCAAATCAATATTGAAGACAGGAAAGCCAGCCGCCTTGATCATCCGGCATGCCTGTTCCAGTTGTCCTGCTGGTTGTGGTCGTTTCAGCGCAACCAGATCCTGCGGCACAAAACTCTGCACTCCCATACTGATGCGATCCACCCCCATGCATTTCAGCAAGACAAGTTTTTCGCGTGTGATCGTGCCGGGAGACACCTCAAAGGAGACAGGAATGCCTTGCCACTGAACCGGCCATGTGCCGCGCAATTTCGAGAAAAGCTGCTCAATCTCGCCCTCCGACAGAAAGCTCGGTGTTCCTCCGCCGAACGCTGCTTGTGCAATTCGTTCAGGTGCGATTGCTCCGGCGACAATTTCCGATTGGCGATGAATTGCTGCGATGGTTTGTTGCACTAATCCTGCACCGGGTTGCACGGTGGTGAACAGGTTACAGAAGCCACATCGCATTTCGCAGAAGGGCAGATGCACGTAAAGGAAGAGCTTTTTCTTATCCTCAGTTTGCCAGGCTCGTTCGAGCGGCACGGGAGGATGGAGCGGGCCGTACGATGTCTTGTGCGGATAGCCGTAAGCGTAACCATCATATCCACCATCGCTCATTCGTTGTGCCAGTGGGCGTCTCATAACATGAATTCGGCGTAAGGGACCGTCCATACCACCTCGTGTGCCACGCGGTGCCCGACATAGCCATCCTCACCGTAGGCAGTGCCGTGATCCGAGCAGACGATTGCCAAAGTCGGAGCGCGTTGCTTGAGATGCTGGAAAAGCGGATGTAATGCCTGGTCAACGGCAACCAATGCAGCGGTGTGCGTCGCCAATGTATCGGGTCCGTGATCGGCTCCGTAAAACCAGTTCGGCTGGTGTATGGCGGAGATGTTGATAAACAAGAAAACCCGTTGATCTCCGGCGGCATCAACGGATCGGATCGCTTGCGCCACCTGATTCTCTGCGGAGCTGCGGCATGCAACTCCGAGATCTGGAGTCCAGTGTGCCTCGGAAAAGAGTCGCGGTAAAACACGAGCAAGTTCGTTTTGTTGATTGAAAAAGCCGGTTCCTCCGATGCAAATAGTGCGGTAATTCCGTGCTGACAAGGCTTCCGGAAGAGTTGCCTCTGCAAAGGTGAATGTTGTGTCAACGGTACTCAAACTTCCGGCGAATTCGGCGGCAAAGAGTCGAGGGTGTGGACCGGAAGCGAGTGGCGTGGGGAGAAACCCGGCAAAAAATGCGTGGTGAGCCGCATAGGTAAAGCTTCCGGGTGAGTGGCGTTCTTCCCACCCTTGCGGTGCGAGATAAGGTGCGAGTGTCTGAAGCCGACATTCCCGCCACGCCTGCTGAGCAGCATCATAGCGCAGGGTATCCAGCGTGATGAATAAGATGTCCGCGTTGCCAATCAAGTGCTTCATTGCAAGTGTTCGCTGGCGATTATCGCGTTAACTCGACTTGCGTCGAGCACGCCATCAACAATGCGCGCTCGCATCCCGGCGCTCTTCGCGCCAGCCAGATCATTTTGATGATCTCCGATATAGAGGCAATGTTCAGGCGGTTCATTGAGAGCGCGGCTGGCGAACAGGAAAAGCCGGGGATCAGGTTTCGTCATACCCAATTCAGCGGAGACCCACAGGCATTCATTTGGAATTACTTCTGACAAACCCGCTGCGCAAAATTTCCCGCGCTGATTTTCACTTCCACCGTTCGTGATGATACCCAGCTTAAAAAGTTTTGAGAGAGAGTGCAGTGCATTCAATAGCTCTCGATCTGGCTGAATGCGTTCCGCGATCAGTCTTCCGAAGCTTTGTTGATCTATTGGAGTGCCCGCATACTCTTGCCATGTGGCAAATAGTTTCTGGCGATCGCCATAGCCGCCCTCGTCCAGCACGAGTAATTCCGCGCAAACAGCCGGGTTGCTAAATTGATCGCATACGCACTCGCGGACGGCCCTGTCGCGATCAATCAGCGTATTATCGAGGTCAAATAGCACAGCAGTGAGCATGGCAGGCTTTGGCAATGGCTGAATAGGCCGATTCCCCACGATCGGTCAAACGCGGGAGAAGATCGCCAAATGCATTGATCTCTCCGACGAAGGCTTTGTGCCGTCCATCGAGAAGAATATCAACGCCAGCGTAAAGAGAATCAGGAAAACAGGCCGCGGCCTTTTCCGCGAGAGTGAAAGCTGCTGCGAGGTTTTCGGAACCAATGGTTTTGCGCAACTCGGTTTCATCACCACGTTGGTTGCCCAGGTGGAGATTGGTCATGGGGTGCCGACTTTGCCGAACCACCCAGTGCCGAGCTTCGCCTTCGATCACTAACACTCGCAAATCCACCGCTCCACCCGGGAGCGTTAGTTTCGGAATCCAGTGTTCGCGGATCATTCCCTGCGGCAGCAACACTCCGAGAATGAGCGCGATATCAGCGAGCGAGGTGTAGGTGCGAACTCCCAGACTGTTCACGAGAATAGCTTCGCTGCCTGAAGATTGAATCCTGATCGGCGCAATCAGTTGCTGATGCTGCGGTGTCCAACGAAGTGCGCAAACTCCGGAAGCAGAGGAGCCGTGTAGCGGCTTTAAAAACAAACGCCCGTTTGGTTTGGCGCACATCTGACTCCGAAAATCCTCAAAACTGGCAGGTGCCAGTTCGGACGGAGGCCGGGTCACTCCGTGATGCACAAACCGCTCGTGGCATTCCCACTTATCAAACATTACCGCAATGTCCGCGGGAGAATTAAGGCAGGGAATCTTACACTGTTCGATCCACTCGAGAACCTTGCAGAATCCGCGGTGAAATTCTTTTGGAAACGCGATTTCACCAAATTTCAGCATGAGATTTTCCGGACCGCCTCCGAGCGCGATCAGCGCCTTTGTTACCGACTCATTTTCTCCGGGAGAATCAATTCGGAGCAGGTCAACATCGAGGTTCGCCAGCGATTCGGGATCGCGCAGCAACTCCTCGTACGAAAGGCAATTAGGCGAAGCATAGCCCAACTCCTGAACCGCCAATTGGAAGTCCCGAACTCTGCGGTTCTCTGGATTCCCGATCAGGCCAAGGCGAGGGCTACTCACCCACGGCGACAAAACGCCATTCATCATCTTCCTCCATGTCGCTGGGCTTTGAAGCATCCACCGTCAACGGCAATGCCTTCAATTGTTTGATCAAGTCAGCACTAATGTAGTTGAAGTGAAGGTTCAGTTTCTTGAGCGTTGGGCTGGCCGGCAACTTCAAAAGGGCGCGGGCACCTTCGTCCGTGAGCATTCCGAGTGAGAAATCCAATGTTTCGATGCGACCGATCATCGGGCTATTCACCACCACGCCAGCTATCTCATCGGCTAGATGACTGTTGCGCAGACCGAGGTATTTCAATTTCGGAAATAGTTTACCGGATAAAATGGGTTGCAGATCCGCAACGTTATGATTGGCACCGTATTCATCGGTTCCGAGCCATAATTCCAAGTATTCGAGATTTGGAAAATTGGAGGTGCAGATGGAGCGGATCACACCGACATCGAGGCCACCGGTCTCGATGGCCAGAGCGCGAAGATTCTCGTGCTCGGGTGACTTCAATTCCAACCCCATACCACCCCTGGAGCGAAGCAATTGCAGTTTCGGAAAGGCTGCGAGCAACGGCGAGAGATCGCACTGATGGATCCAGGATATCTCATTTTCCTCACTCGTGATATCACCAACATAAATTGCTGCAAGATTTGGCAGGCGATCTTTTTTGCTCGTGAGCGATTGAATGAGCTCTTCCGGGGTCCGCTCAGAATCATCTCCATGCCATGCGCCGATGACAAGCGCCATGGTCGAGAGAGCGGCGTCATTCGCAAGAAAATGTTCAAGGTTCGGAATTAACTCGTCATTTTCCCAGTCGGTGCGAAACCGATAAACCACGTCTGCCCGGACTGGCTTTTCCATATCGTAATCCACCACCCGCTTGCCAATGAACGTTCCCGCATTCTCACCAATATCTTCCCGGCGATTAATGGATGAAAAAGCGATCAACGGAATGAGCACATTCGTCTCTCCTGCCGAACCAGCACCGTCGCTGACAGCAGCCTCGGCATCCACATATCCTTTACCCAGCTTTTCTTTGACGAGTTTGTCCGCTTCCTTTTTCGCAACCTCATCGGTTGGAAAAGATTTGGTAGAGCTTTGACCATCCGAGCCGGTGCGACCATAGGTGACCGTAAAAGAAGAGCCGGTGAGGTCGATGTTCCAGAACTTGCTGGACTTGGCGTCCATATAGACCAGTTTGCGATTCATTGGTGTGTTTTTTAGGTTTCGATTTGCGGACGGTAAAGTGAAGGATCGTCGTATCCCGCCATCCATGCCGCAGCCTGGTGGCAAGTTTTCATTTTTGGAGGGACCCGGAGAAAATATTGACGTCCGGTGGAGGGGCAATGACAGGAGAGCCCGACGAGCGGTTCGTCTTCCCGCAACTCTATACGAAGCAATTGCCGGGCACCGCCACGATCCTGGTCCTCATCTATAACCTTGGCGCCTGCTTCCGCAGCGAACCGGAGGTAACCCATTCGCTCAATGATCACCCGGCGCAACTCGGCATTTTTCTCAGCGAGTGCTTCCTTTGCGGTTAATTCTTCCGGATGAAAAGCAATTCGTTCGTCAACACGGACTCCGCGCCAGCGCAACGGGGCTCCCTGTAAACTCGGCGGCAATCCCGTTATGCCGCTGCCGCCGACATCCACCCAACTGCTGACCGCAATGCCGTCCGGGATTTCTCCAAGCTGCGTACAACCCGCAACATTCAATTGTGCCAGTCTCCCGATCCAGGTCGGAAGCGATCGGATACCAATGCAGTTGCGAAGAATAAGCGCGCCGTGATGAATCGTCCCTCTCGTCGGCCACATTTCGAAATGGGAGCACGCGGTCATGTCTAAAAACCATGTGCTGAGCCCTTCCGGCAAGGCACGTAGCGAGGGACAATCCCGCAGACTGATGGATCCCGCAGTGAGTCCTTCCGGAAGGCTGGCGAGAGATTGGCAATTATCTAACACAAGGCGTCCGTCGATTCTTAGGTCTGCGGGCAGATTCTTGATCTGTGATTTGGTCGCATCGAGTTCATAGCAATGTAAACCGGGCGGGAGGCTCTCCTGCTGAAGTTCGGTTAAATCGAGCCGGCCTTTAACCCTTACGGGACCGCACATGTCGCCCCGACGAATGGCGTCGCGGGCTTCTTCCGGAGAAAGAATAATCACCGTAATCCTTTTGAATTAATCTCGAACCACGCGAATTTCTTCCGGCGAATATTCGCGCTGGCGCCAGACCCGATAAAAGCCGCTCGGAAGGGTAATGGGACTGTGTTCCTCGTGGATAACAGTTACGGAAGGACCCCGCACATGTAAGAAAAGAGATCCCGGCGCCAGGTAAAGATCGGCATCTCCGGATTCTTTGATGCGGTGGGCGTGCCCTGTCACCTCGCCGTGAGCAAGAATCGTGTGCGGTAATTTTTCGCCTCCGCTCGGCAATGCCTCTGCCTCCTCAATGATGACATCGCCATGTCGATATTGTCTGGCCATGTGCGTTGATAAACCGCCTGATGATTATATTCAATTCTGAAACGTTAAGAAAAGCTGGCGAGCCTCTCATCCCATGGAACCGAAAATCTTGTTCCGTGCGTGTTCCCAGGCGGGGGCTTGTTTTTGGTTGGGAAGGAATTCCTTGAGTTCAGAAGAATTGCGGACGGCGGTTCGAAGTTCACCCAGGCTGCTGATCTGACCGGCAGCACGTAATTGCATCATGAGATTGCCCAGCACGGTGGCTTCCACTGGCCCGGCGAGCACAGGGCGTTGGCAGGCGTCGGCCGTGAATTGATTGAGCAGCTCGTTGCGTGAACCGCCGCCGACGATGTGAATGACTTCCACCCGTTCGCCGGTCAACTCTTCCAGGCGCCCAAGCACAATGGCGTATTTCAAAGCGAGACTTTCCAGCGCGCAACGCACCAACTCGCCTTCGGTTTGCGGCACCGGTTGACCTGTCCGACCGCAAAAATCCTGGATGGCGCGCGGCATGTCAGGAGGATTAAGAAAGCTCGGATCATCGGGATCCACCAGGGAACGGAGCGCTGGCGCGGACTCAGCCATGGTTACCAGTTCAGCGTAGCTCAGTTCACCCCCAGACGCGTCGAAGGCCCGTTTGCAACGTTGCACGAGCCAAAGGCCCATGATGTTTTTCAACAGGCGATAGGTGCCGTCCACTCCCCCTTCATTTGTGAAATTGAGTTCCGCCGCGCGCGCCGAAAGTTTTGCCTCCTGCACTTCGGCGCCCAGTAGGGACCAGGTGCCCGAACTGATGTAAGCCCAATTGGCCTTGCCGGTGTTGGTTGTCGGAACACCAACCACTGCGGAACCGGTATCGTGCGCGGCGACGGCGACAACTTCCACCGACTGCAACCCGGTGGAGCGCGCAACGGAATCTTGCAATGGCCCGAGTTTCACTCCGGGCATGATCACTTCGGGGAACATGGAGGTGGGCAGATCGAACCGACGCAACAACCCGGAAGCCCACTGCCGTTTCACCGCATTGCAGCATTGAGTGGTGGTGGCGTTGGTGAATTCAGCGACTTTGCGGCCGGTTAAACACCAATTCAGGAAATCGGGGATGGTGAGAAAACAATCTGCTGCTTCCAATAGTTCAGGGCTTTTTTTCTGCAACGCAAGCAGTTGGTAAAGCGTGTTGAATTCCATGAACTGAAGGCCGGTCTCTGCAAAAATATCCTCGCGGGAGACCCGCTTGAACGCTTCATCCATTACTCCGCGGGTGCGTTCGTCCCGATAATGAAACGGAAGCCCGAGCAGTTCTCCCGTTTTCGATAGCAGCACAAAATCCACGCCCCATGTATCCACCCCGACCGAAACAATGGATTTGCCGTAGCGTTTTGCTGCCAGCGTCAACCCCTGCTGAATCTCCCCCCATAGCCGCAGCAGATCCCACCGTAGCGTTCCATTGATCGTCACCGCGCCATTGGGAAAGCGATGCACCTCTTCGAGAGTCATGCGGTTGCCGTCCCAAAGTCCTGCCATCACCCGACCGCTCTCCGCGCCGAGATCGATTCCGAGGAAAACTTTTTCGTTCATGGTTTTTACCGCTAATCAGCGCTCATTTTCGCTAATGGGATGGGGACAATTGGACGCCGGTCTTTATCAGCGCAGATTAGCGAAGATCAGCGGTTCAAAAGGCTTACGAAACGATAATCACCGGAGCCGACTTCGAGGATCGCGCGATCGTTTTCCACGCGAAGGAACTTCACCCCTGCAGCGTCCTTCAGCGGTTTGCCACCTTCCGTGATTGCGTCCGCAGCACGTGTCGGCAATGAAACGATGGCGGTCGTGTTCGCGGGAATCGTGACATTCAGTTCGAAATTGCCGTTGTTCATTTTCCACGCGCTCGTGATTTTTCCACGGGCAGAACCGTACTCGGCTCGCACCCAGTTCATCTGCGGCGCGTTTTTGGCCGTCGTTGCGTTTGACGAAGGGGGATTCGGCTGGATGAAGATTCTTTTGTAACCTGAGCCATCGGTATCAATGCCAGCCAATACACGATAGGCCCATTCCATCACTGCACCGAAGGCGTAATGGCTGAAGCTGTTCATGGCAGCGTTTTGTTTGCCGTCGGCTCCATTGAACCCATGCTCTTCGGTGTAGCTGTCCCACCGTTCCCAAATTGTGTTGGCTCCATTCACCACCGCGTAACCCCAACTCGGAAACTGGCGGCTTTGGAACAGTTGCACCGCGAGATCATGCTGACCATTAGCGCTGAGTGCCGGGAGCAACGCGCGTGTGCCAAGAAAACCGGTCGCCATGCGATTGCCATTTTTGGAGATTTTTTCCGCGAGAGTATTTGCCGCCCTGGTCACCTTGTCTTCCGGAAGCAATCCGACCCAGAGCGCCAGGACGTATGCGGTTTGTGTGTCCACTTTCAATGTGCCGTCGTTGCTGACATAGGCTTTGTTGAACGCGGTTTTTGTTTTGGCAAATCGCTTGCGGTAATTTTCCGCTTCACCCTTGCGTCCGAGCGCATCGGCCATTTCGCTCATCATGGTGCAAACCAATGCGTGGTATGCGGTATCGATGAACTCAATAGGTGTCTTTTCATTTACATTCAGCCAATCACCCCAGGTGTTGCCAATGCTCTTGCCGAGACCGTCCGGTGTCGTGTTCGCAGCACGCCAATCCATAAAGCGCGTCATCGAATCCCAATGCCGATTCAGCATGCGTGTGTCGCCGTAGACTTTCCACACTGTCCAGGGACAGATCACCCCGGCATCGGTCCAGGCGGTTCCAAACGTTTTCTTCGGCTCCCCGTGACCCATCGGATATGGCGCATAATCCGGGTAAGCGCCAAAGGAGCGTTGCGCCTCTTCAAGGTCATCGAACCATTTTGTAAAGAAAGCGGCGACGTCGGCGTTAAAGGTGGCGGTGCGAATGTAGGTCTGCGCATCGCCGGTCCAGCCAAGGCGTTCGTCGCGTTGCGGGCAATCCGTCGGGATCTCGATGAAGTTGGCGCGCTGAGTCCATTGCGCGTTTTGAGCGAGTTTGTTAATTACGTCGTCCGCACATTCGAACGACCCGACGAGCGGCGTGTCGTTGTGCAGTACCAGGCCGGTTACCATATCTGGGGCAGGCTTGGATGAGAGGCCGGTGATTTCGACGTATTGAAAGCCGTGATAGGTGAAGCTCGGTTGCCATGTCTCAGGCGCGCCAGTATCACTGCCGCGCAGGGTGTAGAAATCCGTGGCACGCGCACGACGCAAGTTCTCGGTCATGAGCCGTCCGTCAGGATGCAGCATTTCACCGAAACGAAGCTGCAGCTTTGTTCCGGCAGGGCCGCTCACTTTCAGGCGAATGTTCCCGGCAAAGTTCTGGCCCAGGTCGAAGATGTAAACGCCTTTCGAAGGTTCCGTGATTCGGCGTGTTTGTAATTCTTCAGTTACCCGGATAGGCGGCGCAGTGTAGGCCTGCATTTTGGGCGGGCGCTGGAAGCCGAGCTCCACTTCGCGATTGCCTTCGTTATCCGAGAAAGTGGCTTTGGTGCTGCCGTTCTCCTGAGCGCGGATGGCAGCTTGCCACTTCCACTCTTTGGCACCATCCGGTGTGCACCAATCGTCTCGTTGCCGCCGTGCGTCGTAGGCTTCACCCATGATCATATCCGCTTCACGAATGGGACCATCGTTAGTGACGTTCCAGGAGGAATCTGTCCCAATGATCTCACGTGTGCCGTCGGAATATTCGATCACCAACTGGGCGAGGAGCGCCGGAGTTTTGCCGTAAAAATAGCGACCCACCTTGTTCGGACCGTAGCCCACGAGCAAACCGTATCCGACGTAGCCGGAATACCAGCCTTCAGCCACAATGAACCCGATGGCGTTCTGGCCGGCTTTAACAAAACCGGTCACATCGTGAGTGGTGTAATAGGCGCGTTGCAGATAATCGGCCCAACCCGGTTCGAACCAGGCATCGCCGACACGTTGCCCATTCACGTGCAGCTCAAAAATTCCAAGGGCCGATCCGTAAACGGTGGCGCGTTTGATTTCCTTTTTGGTCTTAAACTGCTTTCGATAATGACTGGCGGGAGGGAGGAAGAGGGAGTCACGCTTTGTATGCAGCGGCGAGGTGTCCTTGTAGGAAATCCACTCCGCCTTCCAATCTTCCGGCTTGAGCAAACCCATGCTCCAGGAGGCGGGTTCGCTCCACGCGGATTCTTTGCCATCCTTTTCCCACACTTTCAGTTTCCAAAAGGCGCGTTGTCCGGAAGCGAGCGGTTTGCCGGCATACGCAATGTTCAATGTTTCATCACTGGCCACCTTGCCGGAATCCCAAAGATCACCCTGGTTGGATTGAAGTTTCTTTTCGTCACTGGCGACGAGGAGCCGATACGCCGTCTGACGTTGACCGCGCTGTTCCGATTCCACCCGCCACGAAACGCGAGGTGCGGAAGCTTCGATTCCAACTGGGTTGACCAACCATTCGGTGCGCAACTCAACGGGCTGGAGTGCAGCATGAGCGGCGGATGAACAAATGAGCGCGAGCATTCCGATGCAAAAGATTTTCTTCATGAGCGACAAGATTCGGTTCGCGGTATGCGCGAAAGTTACTAAGGAATTATTTCTGAACGACGGTCACACCTCTCGGCGCTTTGATCGTGGATTTCACTGTGCCATTTTCACGGCGTTCATGCCGGATTTGAATGGGGCCGTTTGGAGTTGGATAAGTGCCTTCCGCCCACTGCAAACGTCCGAGGTTGGGCACGATGCGGACTTTTTTTAATCCAGGTTCAAGCGGTTGCACCCCGAGCACATGTTGGCTCATCCATGCAGTCGGCCCGGCAGCCCAGCCATGGCAAAGGCTGTGACGAAACCCGATGTAGCAATGTGCCCCGTAGTCGCCGTGTATGTCTTTTTTGCCTGCTGGTACAAGTTCATCTATACGCGCGGCATTGTCCGTCCAGGCGAGGTCGAAATCTTCCCAGAAGGTCGTTGCGCCAAAGTCCAGCATGGCACCCCAATAAGTGCTGATGAAGTCGAGTGCTGTGTCGTAATCACCAGATTTCGCCAGCGCCTGCAATACGTAGAAACCGTAGAACGTTGAAATATCTTTTGGCCCATCCTGTTTCAGCACTGCATTGGAAACTTCCTTGGCATCGCGTGCTCCTGCCAGTGCCAACAAGGCAGCCGGAGATTTGCGTCCACTGGTTTCAGGATTGTGTTTGCGGAGCTTGGCGGCGGTGTCACTGCATAGTTTGGCCGTTTCCGTATCGCCCAGAATCTTCATCAGGCGTCCGCCGCTTTCCATCGTCCAAAGCATCATTGCCTGCAACCCTTCATGGACGGCGGTTTTGTTTTCGTAGGTCGGCCAGTCGAGGAATCGCATTCCGTCGAGTTTCTCTTTTCCGTTGTCCTCCACGAACGTCGTGAGATGACGCAGCAGTGCGCGCATGTAATCCTGTTGGGCTTCCAGATACGCACGGTTGCCATGATGCAGATACCAGTCTTCGTGAATGATCACCCACCACATGGAATAACTGCTGATGCCATTCATCCATTCAGTGGACTTGGTGACATTGCGAATCAAATCAAGGCTTTCGGGCACCACTTCGTTGAACCCGAACACAGCGTTGATGGTGCTGACTTCAGGATGCATGTCACCCAGCCAGACCAGGCGATCGCGCTTCACGCCGTCCCAGAGATATTCCTGCATGTTCAGATGAACCGTGTAGGCGCCAACATCCCAAATGCGATTGAGCCGTTCGTCATCACAGCGAAATGTGCCGATATAGGGAACATCGCGAATTTGTAGCACCGCGCGGACATCGCTCAACTGCACCGGCAATTCAGGATCAATATTATCAATGCGAACGAAACGAAAACCGCTCGGACCCACCATTTTCTTGCCAAGCCATGGAAGCGTCACCTCCTGGTCGCGCATGGCATGATCGTTTCCGGCATTTTGAGTTCCGCCAACATCTGACATCGCCTCGGAAACGCTTTCACCAAAACGAACACGCACACGGCGCATTTTGGTCTGATCCGGAGTCATCGGGGTGATGAGTTCAACGTAACCGGAAATCTGCACTCCGAAATCGATCAGGACTCCAGCCAGTTCGTTGGAAGAACTTTGCAGTATCAACGGCGGAACCGGCTCCGAAAGGACGGCCTGACCGGCTTTGGGTTGCAGCAGGTTTTCCGCATTCTTCACACCCTTATCGCTTTGCCAGACAATGCGCATCGGCGGAAGAATCTTTGTCGAGAGCGGTGAGCTTTGTGCTTTGGCAGCCACCTCGCGCGGCAGTCCGGGTAGCGAGTTCGCCCCCAGGTTTGTGACGGCGCAAAGCAGGCCTGCGATGAGAAAGGTTTTTGAAAGCATGTTCGTAATCTTCAGATTGAGCGTTGCGCCGGGTATTTATTAAAAATCGAACTGATCGATGTTATCGGCGGTAAACACGAAGGGTTTGCCGAGCAGAACGTTATCGCCCTGGATTTCCATTTCGCCCAGACGACCCGCCTGGATCTTTGTGTCGCCAGCCTTTACTTCGCCCCTGGCCAGTGCGGTGGCGGTTTGCACCGCGAGATAACCGAGATCCATCGTGTTCCACAAAATTACTGAAGGGGTAATGCCTTCTTTGACGTAGCGTTTGTTTTCGTTTGGCAGACCAAGGCCAACTACTTTGACGGAGTTTTGTTTACCCGCTTGCTTCACAGCTTCAGCAGCGCCCGGGACCGCCGGTGAACAAATGGCCAGGATCAACTTGAGATTCGGGTGAGCATTCACGAGCGCGGTCGCTTCTGAGAAAGCTTTGTCCTTCATGTCGTCGCAGGGACGGAGCGCCACCTGTTTCGCATCCGGAAAACGGGTATCGTTCGCGATCTTAATATGCTTCTGCCATTCGTTCATGTTCGCAGCCGTCAGGGAAGCGGTGATAATGGCGTACTCACCTTGTCCGCCCATGGCTTTGGCCGCTTCTTCCATCAAAGCGGTACCAATTCCTTCAGGAGTGGCTTGATTAACAAACAAGTCGCGCGCATCGGTGGCAGCATCGGAATCCCAGGTCACAACCTTGATTCCTTTGGCGCGAGCTTTGCGCAAGGCGCTGGAAATACCCTCCCTGTTTTCCACGGCCACAGCGATCACATCAACGCCGCGGGTAATCCAGGTTTCGACAATTTCGTTTTGCTTGGCGGGATCGGACTCGGTCGGGCCTTCCCAAAGCAACTTCACGTTAAGTTCCTTGGCAGCTTCCTCGGCACCTTTACGACACGCAATGAAGTAGGCGTTGCCTTTGCTCTTCGGCATGAGGGCTACGGTGATTTGTTTGCCGCCGCCTTCGTTGCCGCCATCGGCAGTTTTCTGTCCGCAACCGGTCAGGAGCAGAGTCAATGAGAGGAGTGAAACGAGTAGTTTTGTCATAAGCTTTTACGTTGTGGGAGTGATTTGGGAAACTTGTGCGTTTGTTTTAACACGGGCGCGGCGTGAAGAAAACTTTTTCAGCAAAACTTCACCGGCGAGGACTGCCAAAAGTAATCCGCCAGTGAGAATGGAGCCGAGTTCCGCCGGTTGATCGGAAAGGGTCAAGCCGCGTCGCAGAACTGCCAGAACAGCCAACCCGAGCAGTGTGCCGTGAACTGAACCGATACCACCGAAAATGGAGGTTCCTCCGAGCACCACCGCAGTGATCGCCAGCAGTTCGTAGCCGGAACCGGCATCTGCTTTGGCCTGGCCATAATGGGCGACATAAACCAAGGCTGCCAATGCCGCCATAAAGCCGGAAAGGATGTAAACGAACGCGACGCGCCGTTCGACTGGAATACCCGCATACCGCGCTCCTTCTGGAGAAAAGCCAATCGCACGAAACGAACGGCCAAAGGTGGTTTGATGAACCAGCAGCCAAACACCAACCGCCACTAGGATGAAAATGGGAAGTTGTGCAGGGATAACGCCGAACAAGTAGCCCTGCCCAAGGAACAGGAAAGATTCCGGGAATCCGGTGACATTATCCACTCCGCGCGTGAGGGCTTCTGCGAGTCCGCGGAACAACGAAAACGAACCGAGCGTGACGATCAATGGAGGTAATCGAAGTCGCGTAATGAGCACGGCATTTAAACCACCGGCCACCGCTCCGAAGACCAAAGTGCAAATCGCCGCAAGCCACGGATCCATCCCTGCATCACGCCAGAGTTTTCCAAACACAATTGCGGAAAGTCCGAGCAGCGAACCAACCGAAAGATCAATTCCTCCAGTTAGAATGACAGGTGTCATCACCAGCGCGAGCAAACCCAGCACTACGCTGAACCGGAGAATTTCGAAGAGATTGTCGCGCGTTGTGAAATTGGTCCCTGTGCTGTTGAAAATAATGATTTCCACAACGAGCACAACGACCAGCAACGCTTCAAATGAGAAAAAAGCTTTCTTCCACTTGGGCGTGGTTTTGAACGTCGCTGAATTGGCAATGGGGTTTGTCATCGCTTAAATCTTTCCTTTCCGCGAACGCCAGCCATCCGCAGCTACTGCCAGAAGAATAATGCTGCCTTGAATCGCACGTTCCCATTGCGGTTCCGCACGTAGAAAAACGAGCGCAGGTGCAATGCAGGCCAGCAACAACACACCCGCTAAAACACCCCAGAGTTTGCCGCGTCCGCCGGAAATCGCCACACCACCGACCACTGCCGCAGCAATCGCTTGCAACTCCAGTCCGGTGCCGGTCTTGGGATCTACATCCGGAAAACGAATCGCGTTCAGAAGTGCGGCCAAACCAGTCAAGGCTCCCATCAAAACAAACACGCAAAAAGTCACGAGCCGCGGATTGATGCCAGCCAAACGCGCCGCTTCCGCGTCAGAACCAACGGCATAAACAAATCGTCCGCCGGAAACATGTTTCAGCGCGAAAACGAGGATGAGAAAAACCACTCCCGCCACCGCGAGCAAGACGATCTGCCCCGTGCTTTGACTGAATCCAAACCATTGGAAACTCCCCGGCAGATCACGAACAAATTCCCCTTCACGCCACCAGCGCAACGCTTCCCGCCAGGTGACCATTGTGGCAAGTGTCACAACGATGGACGGCAACCCGAGACCGGCAACGAACGCGCCGTTAATCGCCCCGAAGAGTGCGCCCGAGAATATGGCCAGCAGCATTACGAGTGGCATCGGCAAACCGTGCCCGGCAGCCATCCCGGCAAAAATGCTGCAAAGCGCAAACTGGGAACCAATGGAAATATCGATCTGCCGGCACATGATCACGAGTGCCACCCCGCAAGCAGCAAGCAAAACCGGCGCGGCTGCGGTTAAAATTGTGAGCAGTTGCGTTGGCTTGAAGAAATCCGGCGCAAAGATTGCCAGCACCAGGAGAAGTAATCCAAGCGCAACGGCTACTGAGATTTCGCGGAAATATTTTTTCACGCGGCAATCCCTCCCGCTTCATCCTGGCCCAGTGCCGCCGACATCACGCTATGCGCATCGGCTGTCGGTCCGTCGAGAATGCGCGTCAACGTTCCGCCTCGCATCACACCAATTCGATCGCTCATCCCAAGAACCTCCGGCAGATCAGAAGAGATCATGATGACCGCCAATCCTTCTGCCGCTAGTTTGCGGATGATCTTATGGATTTCAGATTTCGCGCCGACATCCACGCCCTGAGTCGGTTCATCCAGGATCAATACCTTGGGGTGCGTTGCCAGCCAGCGGGATAAAGCCACTTTCTGCTGATTGCCACCCGAGAGGGATCCACCCGGAGCTTCGGAGGAAGGGGTTTTGATTTGCAGATCGCTAATATACTTCTCCGCCAACTCACGTTCTTTACCAAAACGCAGCCAACTCCCCGGAAAAAAGGAAGGATGGATGGCCATCGTGATATTACTCGCAATCGGCATTTCCAAAACCACTCCATGCCGTCGCCGATCTTCGGGCACATACGCAATTCCGCTCTCCACGGCTTGGCGAGGTGAATGAATCTCGATGGAATCACCTTTCAGTAGAATTTTCCCAGAATCAGCGGGAGTAATTCCAAACAGAATCCGCGCCAACTCCGTTCGACCGGCACCGACCAAACCTGACAGGCCAAACACTTCCCCGGCACGCACTTCAAAACTGACGCCGCGCACCCCTGAACTGCTGCAGCCCACATTCTCCAATCGCAAAACAGGTTTGCCCGGCTGACTTTCTGAAGGCGGATAAATGCTGGAGACTTCGCGCCCGACCATCATTCGAATAAGCCCCGGTTCATCAATCTCCTTCGCGGATTTGGTGCCGACGCTTTCTCCATCGCGCAGAACGGTGACGCGATCGGCGACTTCGAAAATTTCCTCCAGCCGGTGTGAGATGTAGATAATACCCACGCCCTGTTCACGAAGATCGCGAACGAGCTTCAGCAATAATTGAACTTCTTTCTGGGTAAGCGAAGCAGTGGGTTCATCCATGATCAGGATGCGAGCGCCAGCTCCGAGGGAGCGCGCGATTTCGACCAATTGCTGCTCCGGCATCGAAAGGTTTCGCACCTCTGTTTCGGGATCGATGTTTGCTCCAACCCGCTGCAGCAACTCCCGGGCATGAGCACGACGTTCAGCCCAGCGGACGGGACGGAACGGCGATGGCTTTTCAAGGCCGAGACCGATGTTTTCGGCGACGGTGAGATCAGGAAACAAAGCTGGCTGCTGGTAAATGGCCGCGATCCCACGAGTTCGAGCCGTTGAAGGAGTGAGCTTGCCGGTCGTTTCGCCATCTACGGCAATGGTGCCACTGTCCGGTTGATGCGCCCCGGTGATCACTTTGATCAACGTCGATTTCCCTGCACCGTTTTCTCCAAGAAGTGCATGAACTTCACCAGCAGCCAATGAAAACGAAACCCCTTTCAACGCGCGAACCGCGCCAAAGGATTTTGTCACACCGCTAAGCTGGAGGAGAGGGGGCATTTTTTTAACCGCTAATCTGCGCTAATAGTCGCTAATCGGGGGAATCGGAAATACATTAACTTCGCCACAAAGCTTCCGTCCAACGTTTGGCAAAACTTGAAACGTTAATCGAGTTATCATTTGTTTTTATCAATGCTGATTAGCGCAGATTAGCGGTTAAAAGAGCCAGTAATGAGTTCCGAAAGGATAAAACGTTTCCATTCCAGAGTGTCTTTATGTCCAAAGTTGATGAGATAGCCGACCGGTTGTTTGGCGATGCGCATGTAATTCAAAAGTTGTGCTTCATGTTCAGGCGCGAGTTGAGAAACGGATTTAAGTTCAACAACGAGAGAACCGAAAACAAAAAGGTCAGGGATGTAACGCTTCTTGAGTTCCCGTCCTTTATAGAAGCACGCTAACTCCTGCTTGGATTGAAATGGATAACCCCGAAGCTCCAGTTCAATTTCGAGACATTCTTGATAAATCTCCTCCGCCAATCCGTGACCACTTTCGTTGTAAACATCGAAAGCTGCCCCCATCAATTTATAACCCTCATCTTTGAAGATTTCCGTTTTCATCAGAGTAATTCTTTACCGCTAATCTGCGCTAATGAACGCTAATCCCCGGGAATTGGAATACGCATTAACTTCGGCACAAAGCTTCCGTCCAACGTTTGGCAAAACTTGAAACGTTAATCGAGTTATCATCTGTTTCTATTAGCGTTCATTAGCGCAGATTAGCGGTTAAACAAAACTTCCTTCTCATAACGCCGCACGTCATCGAGCCATGTTTCACCGACTGGCACACCCGACTTCAAACAATGAAAATCCCACACCGCACCGAACGGCATGGTTTTCAGTTCCTCAAGCATCACCAGGCGCCGGGTATAATCCGCTTCGTTCTCTACACAGCGCAGCGTTTCGATCGGTTCAAGGGAAGCAATGAGCATCGCTTTGATCATGTTACGCGTGCCGATCACCCAGGCGGCAATTCGATTGATGCTCGCATCGAAGAAATCCAGTCCGACATGCACCCGGTTAAGATAACCGCCTCGCACAATTTCCTGGGCGATCGCCTGCAATTCATCGGTATAAGTCACCACGTGATCGCTGTCCCAACGCACGCCTCGGCTGACATGAAGCAAAATCTCATCGAGCCAGAGCAACGCCGACGAAATCTTATCGGCGATCGTTTCCGTGGGATGAAAATGACCTGCATCCAGGCAAATCATTTTTCGATTCTTTACTGCGTAACCCAAATAAAATTCGTGCGAACCTGCAACATAACTTTCCGATCCGATGCCGAACAGTTTTGCTTCGACAGCATCCCGATTGTGAGCGGGATCAATCGCTTCAGCAAAAATGGCATCGAGTGATTCAGCCAATCGTTCGCGCGGTGCCTTGCGATCCACCGGAGTATCCTTGTAGCCATCCGGCACCCAGACGTTTGTGATGCACGGTTTGCCGAGTTCCCTGCCCATCGCAGCGCCGATGCGACGGCATGCAATCCCATGCTCCACCCAGAACTGACGAATTTCCGAACTGCGGTGGGAAAGGGTAAATCCGTCAGATGCTTTGGGATGTGCAAAGAAAGTGGGATTGAAATCCATCCCGAGTCCATTGGCCTTTGCCCAATCGATCCAGTTGCGAAAGTGCTCAGGGGCAAGCTCGTTCCGATCCACCCGTTTACCGTTCGTCTCGGCATAGAAGGCGTGCAAGTTCAAACAATGTTTTCCGGGAATGAGCGAAAGCGCCTTTTCGAGATCACCACGCAACTCGTCCGGAGTCCGTGCCTTGCCGGGATAATTCCCGGTAACGGCAAGTCCACCACCCAGTTCACCGCCCGCGTTTTCAAAACCACCCACGTCATCACCCTGCCAACAGTGGAGTGACACAGATAATTCACTCACAATGTTCAGCGCCTTTTGCACGTCAACCCCCAGGGAGGCGTAGCGTTCCTTCGCTAAAACATAGGACTGCTCGATCTGCTTTTCTCGATTCAACATGAAAGCTCTTTCGGACTTTGGTTCCGGTGGCTCATCCACCACAAAACAAACCACCTGGCAAAATTTTCCAGGTGCTATTGAGCAATCCTAACAAAGTCGTGCCCTCGCAAACCTTGACGATTCTGCCAGAAAGCAGGATAAAATTGCCAACCAACATCCCTGATGTCACGCACTCTCAAAAAAGAAGATTGGTTCCATGCAGACGGCTTTCCGCTCGCGCTGGAACGACGGGACCCCCAGGAACCGTTCTACCCGCATAAGCACGAATTTTCCGAACTGGTCATAGTGACCGGAGGGAGCGCGTTCCATGTCACGGGCGATCAATCCTGGCCCCTTGCGGCGGGTGACGTTTTCGTGATCGGTCCACAGGCCCATGAGTATCGCGACATGAAAAATCTGCGGCTCATCAATATCCTTTTTCAACCTGAACGCCTGAAAATGGATCTATTGGATCTCTCCACATTGCCCGGCTACCACGGATTATTCACCCTGGAACCGGCCTGGAGAAAACGTCATCAATTCAAAAGCCGATTGCATCTCAGCCAGAAAGAACTGGACCACCTGCTCGCATTGGTGGATCAACTCGATGCCGAACTCAGCACGCGTGCGCCCGGATTCGGTTTTGTTTCCACCGCCCTCTTCATGCAGATCGTCGGATTCCTTTCCCGCTGCTACGGAAAATCTCAAAATGCGGATTCCCGCGCATTGCTGCGAATCGGCGAAGCCATTGCCCACCTTGAAACCAATTTAGACAAAGAGGTCAGTCTCGATTCCCTGGTGCAAATATCCCGCATGTCGAAGCGCAACTTCATCCGTGCTTTCCAGGCCGCCATGGGAACCTCGCCGATTTCGTATCTTCTCCAGTTAAGAATTTCCCGCGCCGCACAACTGCTGCGTTCCTCGGACTACTCCGTTACCGACATTGCATTTCGCGTCGGATTTACTGATAGCAACTATTTCACCCGCAAGTTTCGCAATGTGATCGGCACCTCCCCGCGTGCTTATCGGAAAAGAAGTGCCGCGACGACCTCCTATCTGAACACCGAAAACTGAACACTGAAAACTTTTTACAGCAGTAATCCAAGTGGCCCCACAAAATGAGGGGCTGGCCACTCTTCTGGTCTTCGAAAAGAGCGAAAGAAACCAAACCCCCAATCGTTAATCGCTCGCTGTAAGCGATTTACAAACCGGGAACAGCCCCAGACCGGCATTTTGTCCGCCGGAAAAGTTGCCGTCAGAGGCTGATTGGCGTTTTACCGGCGGACAAAGTCTCCGTCAGCTTCTGATTACGTTTTTTACCGGCGGGAAAAGTTGTCTTCAGAGTCTGATTGGTGTTTTTACCGGCGGGAAAAGTCTCCATCAGCTTCTGATTACGTTTTTACCGCCGGGAAAAACCGTCGTCAGCTTCTGATCAGAACTTTTCCGCCGGAAAAAATGCCGATCTGGCCCTGAATCGGACCTTTTTTCCCGGGTTCAGAGCCACCAAAAAGCAGAGGGGAAAAGTGTCCTCGGACCGGAAAGCATTACGAAGCGACACCCGGTTTATTTTCCTATAAAAATTCATCCCCACAACCCGATGTCCGACAAACCCGCAAAACATTGGCTGGGCAAACTGGCGAAGCTGAACTTAAACATCGCCTCTGCATCACCGCTAGGTGATGCTCCAAAAAAACAGTGGGGTTTTCCTGTGTGAAAACCCTAATTTCTGCCTTTCGCAAATCCTCACCAAACCTGGTACGTGCGTGTTGCTATTTCAGAGCAATTGCCATCCACAAATTTCAAAACTAAACACGCACACACCAAACTTCACGAGGAATTGCGGAAGGCAGAAGTCAGGGTTTTCACACAGGAAAACCCCACCGTTTTTTTGGAGGTGCTTCCGCACCGAAACACAGCCTTGCCGACCGCGCCTCGATCCGAATTCTGTCCCATTTGGGAAAACACTGCCAAAGCCTGGTTGGTGAGCGACTATGTCCTTCTGCCCGATCACCTGCATCTCTTCTGCGCACCGCACGATTTGAAATTTACCATCAACGATGCATGGGATTTTGGAAAGACCGGCTTGCGAACAAACATACTTTGAAACTGCAGCAACGACGTCCGCACAGTGTGTACGTGTTGCTGGCGTGAATTGCGTTTCGGTGCGGAAGCACCTCCAAAAAAACGGTGGGGTTTTGCTGTGCCAAAACCCTAATTTCTGCCTTCCGCAAATCCTCACCAAGCCTGGTACGTGCGTGTTGCTATTTCAGAGCAATTGCCATCCGCAAATTCAAAACAAAACACGCACACACCAAACTTCACGAGGAATTGCGGAAGGCAGAAATTAGGGTTTTCACACAGGAAAACCCCACCGATTTTTTGGAGGTGCTTCCGCACCGAGACACAGCCTACCGCCCTCCGGCTTTCCGCGAGGTTTTCACGGAGAGCAAAGCGAAGACCCTGTCACGAAAGTTTCCCTCTTTTGGACTCCCGGCGAAAGGGCATCACGAAAAGTTTGGTGTTCTGAAGAGCTTGGAGAACCACCGTCCGAGAAAGATTATCCTGGAGGGATGACGGAGATTATCGTCCAGCGGTTTTGGAACTCTGAACGCTGCAATCCAGCCGTACCCGCAGCAGCAGCCGTAAGAAGGCTCTAACATTTTCTTCGCGATGATCGTTCGGAATCAGTCCGGGATAACTTCGCTGTTCCACTGGACGGTTTTTGTGGTTAATTCCTGTTGTGCCGAAAACCCGATTACAACGCAGCTTGCGTGTCACGTTCATCGGGTTGTTCGTGAATGCACTGCTCGCAGCGGGGAAATTGGCCGCTGGTATTCTTGGAAACTCCTACGCCCTGATTGCCGATGCGACCGAATCGCTGGCAGATGTATTCAGCTCAATCATAGTCTGGCGCGGTGTCGTGGTAGCCGCGACACCGGCGGACGAAGATCATCCTTACGGACACGGCAAGGCGGAACCAATCGCCGCAGCCATCGTCGCGGGGATGCTGATAGTTGCCTCGATCGGCATCACTATCCAGGCTGCCCGGGATATTCTTTCACCCAAAGAAAGCCCAGCGCCCTTCACCCTGATTGTGCTCATCGCCGTGATCGTCATCAAAGAGGGACTTTATCGGCTCATTTTCAAGGAGGGAGCCGAACTGGATAGCACAGTTGTTCGCACGGATGCCTGGCATCATCGCAGTGATGCCATTACTTCCTTCGCCGCTGCGTTGGGAATAAGCATCGCGATTTTTGGTGGCCCCGGTTATGAGCGGGCCGATTCCGTTGCCGCCATGATTGCGGCCGTGGTCATTGCAGTAAATGGCTGGCGCCTGCTTCGACCGGCCGTGGACGAATTAATGGATACCGCCCCCAACCTGGCGTTGAATGCGGAGATTCAGGAAATCGCCCGCACTGTTCCCGACGTTCAAGCAGTGGAAAAATGTTTCGTCCGAAAGATGGGCTATCTCTTTTTTGTAGATATGCACATCGAAGTTGACCCGGCGATGACCGTCCAGCGAGCCCATGACATCGCCCACGCTGTGAAAGATGCAGTGCGATCCCGCCTGCCGAATGTCTCCGATGTGCTGGTTCATATCGAACCGAGCGGACGCAGTCGGAAAGGGTGACGGGCTAACCTCAATTTCTCAGGACAGAGCCACGGAGCGGCGAGCCGCAACCAAACTAACGAGGAAGGGTTTGACACGAATTGCTCATGCCTTCGCGTTCGTACAGACCACTCGTCGGGAACCACACACAAGCACCTTCATCTCTTCCCGATCATCTGCAAAAAAGAGTCAACAAATACCAATTGATGTGAAGCAACTATCCGGCGGACCCCTAAAGATAGGAGCACTAGAAAGGCTCAATGAACTGTCCGGAAAAAGCAACTCCAACCCCCACAAACGGAGACATTGCAGTTGAGGAGAAAAACACCTTTGGCGCACGACTTTGCAAACCTGTTTCCAACCTCAGGGTGGATACAGCCATCCGCCGGGTGGAGGCATCCTCTCACGGGATAGCCCTCGCAAGGAGGAGCGCGTGATCCCGTTTGTTGCTGGTATCAGTTTTAAGACCGCACCGGTTGAGTTGCGCGAACAACTGGCCATTTCACCCGCCACGCTTCGTTGCCGCGCCTGTTGGCTTAAGGTGAAAGCCGGGCTGGCGGAAGTCGTCCTGCTTTCAACCTGCAACCGCGTGGAGGTCTATGGAGTGGCGAAGTCAAACACACGCTTTGACCGCATTTTAAATTATCTCTCCGTCGAACAACAGGATGTGAGTGAATACGTTTACGTTCACGAAAAAGAAGAAGCTGCCCGTCATTTATTCACTGTCACCAGCGGACTCGATTCGATGGTTCTCGGCGAAACGGAAATCACCGGCCAGGTCAAACATGCCTACCAGACTGCGCAGCAAGCTGACCTCACCGGTCCCGTGATGAATTGCCTTTTCCAGAAAGCTCTTCAAACCGCCAAGGCAATCCGCAGCCGCACACAAGTCGGGTGTGGCGCAACCTCCGTGGGAAGCGTTGCGGTCGAATTGGCCGAAAAACTTTTTGGCGCCGAACTCCCCGGAAAAACGGTGATGATCGTCGGCGCGGGAAAAATGGGTGAAAAGTGTGTCCGGCATCTGAGTAAAAAGGGGGTTTGTTCGGTGATCGTTTCGAATCGTTCACCTGAACGCGCGGAAGGTTTAGCCAAAGAATTCGGAGGTCGAGCGATCTCCCTGGATGATTGCAGGGATGCGCTGATTGAAGCTGACATCGTCGTCAGTTCGACCGGTTGTCAGCAGATCGTTCTTGCATGCCGCGACATTGCGGAAGCCATGAAAAAACGGCGCAACCGTCCGATGTTCCTGATTGATATTGCCGTCCCGCGGGACATTGACCCAGCCGTCAACGAAATAGAAAACGTTTACCTCTACAACATCGACGCTCTCCAGGAACTCGTCTGCGCAAATACGCGTTTACGAGAGAAGGAACTCTCTTCCTGCCGCTCCATTGTCGAAGTGAAGACGACGGAACTAATGGCCAAACTCAATTCCATGAAAACCTATGATAACCGTGTTCCATCCCAGCCTGAATGGGCGTTTGGTCGCCCGGTTGCTGCCTGACCCTGGTTTTTGCAGAGGCGGAAAAACCCGCCCGGGTAAAATGAATTTTGGCGGTGCAGTCCGGGAGAAGCAAATGAACTCCATTCTGCGCTGGCCAGAACTGCGGTGCTGTAAAGCACCGGCGAAAACAAAAAACAAAACAAGTTAGAAGGAGCAACATGCTATGAAAAAAATCCTATTACTGTCGCTGGCAATCGCAGGATTGCTGGCGCTACCGCGCATCTCAGATGCAACCATTGTCGGGTCAAAACATGACTTCTCGACAAACTCATGGAACCTGCGGCAAAGCGTCTGCGGTGTGTGCCATTCAGCCCATCATACGGATCCGGATCAATTGATTCCTTTGTGGAATCACGCGAACACGACTCAGACCTACACGTTGTATGACAGCCCGACCTTTGACGGCTCGACAACGATCACGCAGCCCGGCGGAGCTTCCAAAGCTTGCTTGAGCTGCCATGACGGCACGATAGCGGTCAACCAGTCGGCCAGCGGCTGGGTTACCGGCTCAATCAGCGGTGGCGTGACCAATGCACAGTACGTGATTGCGTCTCGTCAAATCGGCAATGATGGTAGTTTGCATACCACTCACCCGATTTCGTTTGAATACGACGCCGTAGCGGCGGCGGATAACCTCATTTATCCGTCGAGCACAACATTGACGTATGGCGTCGGCAATTTGGCCGGCAAGACGATCAATGACCTACTCATCGGCGGCAAGATGGAATGCTCCAGTTGTCATGATGTTCACAAGCAAAAAGGTCACGCTCCAAACGATATCTTCATGCGAGTGATCTCAAACACCCAAAGTCATCTGTGTTTGTCGTGTCATAACAAGTAACCTCATTTGCACCTTATGGTGCAATTACGCCAGAGGCTCTGAGTAATCAGGGCCTCTTATCTTTTAGTGCCGCTGTTTCCGACTCCACAAAAAAGGCCAACTAAAAGTCAAAATCCGTACAGTGCATTTCCCGAGGCCTTGCCACTCTGTTCCAGTGCCTGTCCCAACTAACGATTTGCTCCCGGTCACACACCTGCGGCAAGCCTGTCGGCCAGTCACTTACCATTATGAAAACGCTGCAACTTATTAAGATCGGAACCCAATGGATTGTCGCTGGCTTACTCTGCCTGGCGACCGGCTGTGCCACCAAACAGGGCGGCAAGCAGGATTACGTTTTTTATCCACGGCCACCGGACGAACCCCGGATTCAGTTTCTCATGAGTTTCTCCAGGGCGGATGAACTCGGTCGCCAAAGCACTTTCACAGATTTCGTCGTCGGCAAATCAGACTTCTCTCCTATCAGCAAACCTTATGGTGTGGCACTGGCCAACGGCAAAATCTACGTTTGCGACACCGACATTGCCGCGTTGGAGATTGTGGATCTGGCGAAACGCAAGATGCGTTATTTTGCGCCAGCGGGAGAAGGCCGCATGTACCTGCCGGTCAACATTGCGGTGGATCGCGACGGCACCCGCTACGTGACTGACCCCAGGCGCAGCCAGGTGCTGATCTACTCTGACAAAGATGAGTTCCTCGGCGCTATTGGCAAAAAGGACGAGATGAAACCGTCGGGAATCGCGCTTTTCAAGGACCGCATTTATGTGACCGATTTGAACTCGAACCCGGAGATGAACTCAACTCCTTCCGTGCGTGTTTACTCGAAAGCGGGTCGGGAGCTTCTATTCAAGATTCCGCGCGATTCCTCTGAGGAAACAAAATTATATCAGCCAACCAACATTGCCGTAGATGACAAGGGCCATGTCTATGTGTCGGACACAGGAGATTTCAATGTGAAGGTTTACGACAGCGAGGGCGCCTATCTCAAGACCATTGGTGAGGCAGGCCTGGGCTTCGGCAGAGTCGCCCTGGGCAAAGGCGTGGCAGTGGATCGCGAGGGGCGCGTTTACCTGGTCGATGCCAGAACGCAAGTCGTGCAGATTTTTGACAAAGAAGGCCGGATCCTGACGTTTTTCGGTGATTCCAAAACGGACGGTCCTGGAAGCACCGCGTTGCCGGCTGGCATCGCAATAGACTACGACAATGTCAGCTACTTCCAGAGTTACGCCGCTCCTGGCTTCAAACTGGAATATATCATCATCGTCGCCAATCAATTCGGTAGCCGCAAGATCAGCGTCTTTGGTTTCGGGAAGAAAACTTAACCGCCCGCCCTATGCCGCAATCCCCCAGGTCACCAGACAAAATCGGCCGCTACCGGAAGGTGGTGGCCGGTGTATTGCTCGTGGCATTTGCGGGGATGTCACTTGCTGTTGCCAGTGGTACCTCGACCAAACAAAAGTTCCTGAAGTTCTTTTTTGACGGTGTCCCCGAACCCGGCACGGTCTCGACAAATGTCGTCCGACACGATGACGAATACACTCCCTCTGCCCCGCTGAAGGATGCACCCGGTCCGCCGTCGGTCTTCAAAGGGTCAATGCACAAACCATACAGCGACAAAGGCGGCTGCTATGAGTGCCACGCCGCCGCCGACTCGAACAAGATGAAGGGGCCGCTCACGACCATTTGCTTCAACTGCCACGACGACTTTCTGAGCAAAGCCAAGTTCAAACACACTCCCGTGGAATCCGGCGAGTGTACCTCCTGTCACAACCCGCATCATTCAGAACACCCGAAGTTACTGCTGAACACACAGGACAAACTGTGCATGGAATGTCATGACCCATTCCCGGAGACCGCGAAATTCAAACATCAGCCCGCTGCAAACGGCGAATGCTCCTCGTGCCACAATCCGCACGTTTCAGAACACAAAAATCTTCTCATCAAATCCGAGGCATCACTGTGCTGGGAGTGTCACGACGAATTTCCAAAAAACGCAAAGGTCAAACATCAACCGGTCGAGAATGGCGAATGCACCTCCTGCCACAACCCACATTTTTCCAATGAAAAAGGTTTGCTCATCAAAAGCCAGGGTTCCCTCTGCTGGGAGTGTCACGATGAGTTTCCGAAAAACGCCAAATCCATACATCAGCCGGTCGAGAATGGCGAATGTATCTCCTGCCACAATCCACACCAGTCAGAGCACCAGAAGCTGTTACGCCAACCCGACGGCAAACTCTGCTTTGAATGTCACGAGGACACCGAGAAACAGATTGCCAAGGCCACGTTCAAACATCAACCGGTAGAGAACGGCGAATGCATCTCCTGCCATAACCCGCACCAGTCACAGCACCAAAAGCTGTTACGCCAACCCGACGGCAAACTCTGTTTTGAATGTCACGAAGACACCGAGAAACAGATTGCCAAGGCCACCTTTAAACATCAGCCGGTCGAGAATGGCGAATGTATCTCCTGCCATAACCCGCACCAGTCACAGCACCAGAAGCTGTTGCTCCAACCCGACGGCAAACTCTGTTTTGAATGTCACGAGGACACCGAGAAACAGATTGCCAAGGCCACCTTTAAACATCAGCCGGTCGAGAATGGCGAATGCATGTCCTGTCACAACCCGCACCAGTCACAGCACCAGAAGCTGTTGCTCCAACCCGATGGCAAACTTTGCTTTGAATGTCACGAGGACACGGAGAAGCAAATTGCCAAGGCCAAGTTCAAACATCAGCCGGTTGAGAATGGCGAATGCATCTCCTGCCACAATCCGCACCAGTCACAGCACCAAAAGCTGTTGCTCCAACCCGATGGCAAACTCTGTTTCGAATGTCACGAAGACACGGAGAAGCAGATTGCCAAGGCCAAGTTCAAACATCAGCCAGTTGAGAATGGCGAATGTATTTCCTGCCACAACCCGCACACGTCCGATCATAAAAATCTGTTGATCAAATCGGAGGCGAAACTCTGTTTTGAATGTCACGACGATCTCGAGCAGAAGATCAACAAAGCCGAGTTCAAGCATGCACCCGTTGAAAATGGGGAGTGTTCCGCCTGCCACAGCCCGCATCAGTCAAATGAAAAGGGACTGCTGCTGATGAATACGAAGAAACTCTGCTTCGAGTGCCACGAAGAAAAAGATGTGATGAACTTGAAGGCGCATAGAAACACGCAACGTTCGTGTTCTGAATGCCACGACCCGCATTTTGGAAACGACAAGTTCTTTCTCAGGGCGCGGATGTCGAACACCGAACCATCGAAAGCCAAATGACGTTTTCCATACAAAAACGAATTTGCATTTGGCTCCTCGCCACCGCTTTGGGCGCTACGGCTGGAAATCTAAACGCGCAAAAGGGCCGGATTGAAGAACCGCGCTGGTTTCAAATTTATGGGTTGCGCAGCAGTCTCGGCGTTTACGCTGAGGGCTCCCATACAACGAGCACGTTGCGCGACGGCAGCTCAATTACCTACAACCGTTGGTTTATGGGGCCGTCGTTAAGCCTCAGTTCGCGAGGCTCGTTCTATCACCCGAATTTGGCAGAGTGGACCCTTGCAGGCGAGTTCTCGCCGGGATGGAGGACGCAAAGCGTCAGCCCCGGCAGCCCCATGATGCAACGCAGTGATTTCGAATGGCTTGGAAATTTCGAGACACGGGTACTTTTGATGGGCGAGAAGCCCTATCGCTCGTCGCTGTTTTTTGCGCAGACACACATCTTTCGCGACTACGACTTTTTCACATCGGTAACAGTGGACAGCACTCGATATGGCGGTGATTTCGGTTATCATGAAGGGCCGGTGCCGTTCAGGATTTCTATTCACCGGCGCAGCGAAGAGACTTTCGGGCTGATCCAGACTACCTCGACCGACGACACGTCCATCACCTTTGACGCGATGAACACTCGCGCCAGCGGGGAGACAAAGCTGGTCGGGATTTTTAACCAATTCGAACGGGAAGACGGAGGGCTGGGCGGAACGGGCACCGATTTCAACCTCAACCTGAACGACATCGAAACCTTCGGCAGCCGCGCACAGATCGATGTCTTCAGCACGTTGGGCTATGCTTATCGTGAATTCTCAGAAATCCCGAGCAGTGAATGGAGCGCCGCAACAAGGCTCTCGTACCAGCACACACCGCGCTTTAGCAGCTTCTATGATGGCAGTTATTTCCGGAGTGAGGTCGGCTCCGGAAGCGCTAATAACTTCAACGGCGGAGCCGGGGTTCAGCACCAGCTCTACGATAGCCTGACTTCCACCCTGCGGGCACAAGCGGCAAACTATTCCAGCTCAGGTGGAGGTGGCAGTACTGAGTTCAGGCAATATTCATTGTCCCTGAGTGAAAGTTACACCAAACGCATCGGCTCCAGGTCACGTTTGAATATCGGTGGAACCTTCACCTATGAAAACAATGAGCAACAAACCCAGGGTCTGTTCATCGACGTGCCCAACGAGAGGCATACTTTCCCAGCGTCTGGCGGCGTTTCTCCAGAGCGCATCTCTTTAAGATTACCGCATGTCCTTTCAGGCACGATCATTGTAAAAGACAACTCCGGTGCTGTAATACCCGAGGTGGGTAACTACACCATTTTTCAAAATGGCGCAGTAACCCATATCGAGCGCGTGGTCGGTTCGGTGCGCATTCCCTCGGGCGGGACAATATTGGTTGATTACTCCGCGGAAGCATCTCCGTCAGGCGACTACCAGGCATGGGGCAGGTTGGCGCAAATCCGACTTGATCTCTGGGATGGCAGAGTTGGAATTTATGGCAGGCTTAATTCCGTCGAGAACGACGCTCCGCCCGAACTCATCGCCCAGGAAATCTGGGCCTGGGCAGTCGGTGCGGAGTACAATCGGGATTGGTTCAACGTTGGGGCTGAGTACGAGGCTTACGACTCAAATTTCTCTTCCTACCGCACCGCGCGTCTGCGGCAATCCTTGCGTTTCAGGCCCGATAATCAGTCGTCTCTGACATTCGATTTCAGCCAAAATTTCACTCGCTACCTGGATGCGGATCGGCAGGAACAGTTTTACACCGCAATCGGCCGTTACAATCGAAGGCTGACCCATCATTTGGGACTTAACATCGAAGGGGGCGGCTCCTGGCGTATCGGTGAACTCGTGGACCAAACCCGTTATGCCTTCCGACCGGGTTTGGACTTTGCAATGGGACGCCTTACAATCAAAGCCGGTTACGATTTTACGTATAACCAATACCTTAACTCGTCGGAAACCCAGAGGCATATGCTTTTCATCCGCGCCCGGCGAACTTTCTGAACCATGTTGCGCCAAAAACTACAGCAATTGAGAGACGTGCTCCCGCACATGCGAATGACTTTGCTTCGGACGCTGCTTGTGCTGTCGCTAAGCACAGCCCTGGTTGCTGTCATAGCAGGCTGTGCATCAACAAAAAGGAATGTCCCGGCACAGAACACCTCACCAGAGCGAACCATCGTCTGGCCAGCGCCTCCTGACGAGCCACGCGTCGCCTACGAGCGTTCGGTGCTTCAGCCGTCCGATCTCGGCGCCACTATATCTGGCTTTAAGCGCGCGATGAACCGGTTCACTGGCGCCACAAAAGGAAATGAAGCGTTTCTTCGACCCTTCGGCATTGCCCTCGACGAGTCAGACAATCTCTGCTTGACCGATACCGGTGCGAACACTGTCAGCTTCTATGACCAGAGTCGCAGACGCTGGCAGTCCTGGGAAGGCGCCGGAAAGATTCGCTTTGCCGCGCCGGTCGCGGTGGCCAAACGCGGGGAGTTGATTTATGTCGCGGATTCCAGCCTGGCAAAAGTGATCGTGTTCGGCATTGACGGGAAACTTCGCTTCGAATTGCAGGAACACATCCAGCGCCCCTCAGGGTTGGTGATTTCCGGCGAGCGCCTTTATGTCGCCGATGCGCAACAGCACACTATTGTGGTGTTCGATCTGCATGGGAAGTTCGTGTCGTCGTTCGGCCAGCGTGGTGTTGGCGAAGGCGAGTTTAACTTTCCTTCGCACATGGCAGCCGATAAAGCCGGTCAGATCTACGTGACTGACTCGATGAACAACCGCATCCAGGTATTCAACCGCGATGGTGTATTTCGCACACAGATCGGCAGCGCAGGCAACGCCCCTGGTTACTTTGGCCGCCCAAAGGGAGTGGCGGTCGATCCGTCGGGGCACATTTATGTTCTTGATGCGGTTTTTGATAATATCCAAGTGTTCGATGATAAGGGCCGGTTGCTGCTACAATTGGGCCGCTCAGGGAGTGAACCTGGCGAATGGTGGCTGCCGAACGCCATCGCTATTGGCCGCGACCACCGCATTTACGTAACCGACTCGTATAATCACCGGGTTCAAATCCTCCAATACGTAGGAAACCAATGAAGGCAAACGTTCATCAATACTTCGCGAAATGCGCTGCCATGTTGGTTGCGCTCGCAATGGTGTGGGCGGGTGACCCAACTGCTCAGGCCGAGAGCATCATCAATTCCAAGCACAACCTTTCGGCAAGCGGCCCCGGCACGATCAAAGCGAGCACCGAAACAGAGGTTTGCATTTTCTGTCATACCCCGCACAGAAGTTCCGATCTCATGCCGCTATGGAACCATCACACGTCCGCAGTGGACAATTACACGCCCTATAGCAGCACGACATTGAAGGCCACAGTCGGCCAGCCCACCGGCGCATCGAAACTCTGCCTGAGTTGTCATGATGGCACCGTCGCCCTGGGAATGGTTTATAGCCGCACAACGCCGATTGCCATGCAGAACAGCGTCACCACAATGCCGGACGGGCCAAGCAACGTGGGAACCGACTTGTCCTCCGATCACCCGATTTCTTTCGTATACGACAGCGCGCTGGCTGCCGCACATGGACAACTAAAAGATCCCAGCACCCTCACGGAACGAGTCCGCCTCGACCACAATAACGAGATGCAATGCACCGCCTGCCACGATCCGCATAATAATCAATACGGTAATTTCCTCGTGATGGATAACACCGCTTCTGCCATATGCATTACCTGCCATGATCTCCCCGGGTGGTCAGGTTCCGCACATGGCACTTCAACCGCGCGGATGCCGGAGGCCGCTTCGCTCAATCAAGCTTTGGCAGAGATGGCGTCGGTTAAAAAGGTTTCCTCCAGCAAGCACACTGTTGCTGACAACGCCTGCGCCAGTTGCCATGTGCCGCATAAATCCGGCTCCAGACAACGATTGCTCAAGGAATCTCGCGAGGATCAAACCTGTTATACCTGCCACGGCGGCAATTCAAAAACCGGCAAAAATATCGCTGCGGAATTTAACAAATTCAGTGTGCATCCTGTCCTGACTACATCGGGGCTCCACGATCCCATGGAAGATCTGATTAATTCGGATCGTCACGCTTCCTGTAGCGATTGTCATAACACCCATTTTTCCACCGGCAACAAAGCGGCCGCGCCGAACGCCAGCGGCGCCATCCTTGGAACCCGCGGGGTCAGCTCCGGAGGTACGCTCGTCAAATCCATCACCAAAGAATACGAGCTTTGCTTTCGCTGCCACGGTGACAGCCTTGCGCCTGCGCCGAGCCAGGTGCCGCGCCAGTTCACCAGCACGAACGCGCGCCTGAAATTCAGCCCATCGAACAAGTCGTTTCATCCGGTGGTTTCACCAGGCCGTAATCCCCATGTGCCGAGCCTGATCGCTCCATGGACACCCTCCAGCATGATGAAATGCACCGATTGCCATAACAACGACCAGGCTCCTGCCGCCGGCGGCACCGGCCCAAACGGCCCGCATGGCTCGGCTCATAGCCCCTTGCTTGAGCGCAATTTGACAATGGTTGATTTCCGTCCCGAGAGCCCGATCGAATATGCCCTCTGCTACAAATGCCACGACCGCTCCAGCATTCTCAGCGACCAAAGCTTCAAAGGACACAGAAAGCATATCGTCGATTACCAAACGTCCTGCACGACCTGTCACGATTCGCATGGCGCCAGCAACCCTGGCTTGATTAACTTCAATACCACTTACGCCACGCCCTCTTCCAGTGGGCAGCTTTATTACCAAAGCATCGGCAATCGCAACAGCAGTTGCGCCCTCACCTGCCACGGCAAAGACCACAATCCGCTCAGCTATTGAGTCCAGGGCTCTTCCTGCAAGAAAAGCCAAGAGATTGACAATCCGGGTGGAGTAGCATTCTGAGAAAAAGACCAATCTGCACTGGATGCAACACTACCGCATCAGCAATCAAAGAGAGAAATTCTTATGAAAACAAAAATACTCATCACCATCTTTGCAACCACACTGGCCATGTCCCTCTCAGCCGCAGATGTATCAGAAAACTACGAAAAACATTGCACCAAATGCCATGGCGAGGACGGAAAAGGGGACACCAAAATGGGCAAGAAATCCGGGGTTAAAGATTTAACAGATCCAAAGATCCAGGCCGAGTTCAAGGATGAGAGACTGTTTAAGGCAATTAAAGAGGGCATCAAGGACGGAGACAAAACAAAGATGAAACCTTCCGAAGGTTTGGACGATGATGAAATCAAGGCACTTGTGGCGCACGTGAAGAAGTTCAAGTAAAAGGCCGCAAGTCCAAGCGTTAAACTGATTGCTAACTGAGAAACAAGACAAAGGAAAAACATATGAAAAACATTGTAACCATAGCATTTGCCCTGGTCGTTTCAGCAGCCGCATTGACAGCCGCGGACGTTAAAGAGAATTGGACCACGCACTGCGCCAAATGCCACGGCGAAGATGGCAAAGGCGACACCAAGATGGGCAAAAAATCCGGTGCGAAAGATTATACGGACGCAAAAGTCCTTTCTGAAATGAAGGATGATCAATCCTTCAAATCAGTGAAGGAAGGGATGAAAAAGGATGACAAAACCTTGATGAAGCCAGCGGAAAAACTGAGTGACGATGAGATCAAAGCGCTCGTTGCTCACATTCGCACGTTCAAGAAGTAAGCTTTGCGTCGGCGCGGAATCATCCGGCTTCCGCGCCAGGTCAGGCCGGGTAAACCAGGGGCGTGTTTCTTTCGCGAGCAGCAGGCAAAAGCTTGCTCTCCAATGCAAAGAAACGCGCCAAAGCACTCGCTTTTATGAATCCACAACCTTCCCCAAAATCTCCGTTTCGTTCTTTCTTTCGCAATTGGATCAGCTTCGCCGGGATAATTATCGTCCTGGCAAGTATATTAGCTTTTCTCCTGCTAATAACGCTCGACTACTTTGCGGAAGATGACAGTCCCTACCTCGGTGTCCTGACCTATTTGATTGTTCCAGCCACGTTGTTCTTTGGCCTGTTCGTGGTCTTTGTCGGATTTCTTCTTCAACGCCGGCAAATGGCGCGGAGCAAAACGGGAGAGATCTCGCCCATTCTCAGCATTGATCTGAACCGCCCGCGTGATCGGCGCATGCTGGGCGCATTTCTTTTTCTCAGCCTGTTTTTGTTTTTGGTGACAGCGATTGCCAGTTACCAGACGTATCACATTACCAAGACGGTCCAATTTTGCGGCGAAACCTGTCATGAAATCATGAAGCCGCAATATATCACTGCCCAACACTCCCCCCATGCTCGGGTTGAATGCACAGCCTGTCATGTCGGACCCGAAGCTGTCAGTTACGTAAAATCGAAATTCAACGGTTTGCGCCAGGTGTATGTCGCGCTGAAAGGAGATTTCAAAGGACCGATCGTTGCGCATGATAAAATCCAGATCAACCAGAAGACCTGCGAACAATGTCATTGGCCGGATCGTTACGTTGGCAACAGAGATCGCACATTCAATCATTTTCTCGATGATGACGACAACACTCCCTACTCGGTGCGCCTCTCCTTGAAAGTCGGCGGCGGCGATCCAACGCATGGACCGGTCGGAGGAATTCATTGGCACATGAATGTGAACAATAAGGTCGAATACATTGCGACGGACGAAATGCGTCAAAAGATCCCATGGATTCGCCTGACCGATGCCAGCGGAAAAGTAACGGAATTCCGCACAGCCGGTTTTAAAGATGACCCGCAGCAGCACACTATTCACACGATGGATTGCATGGATTGCCACAGTCGTCCGGCGCACCATTTTCGAGCACCGAATGATGCGGTTGATCTCGCGATGTCGGCCGGAAGAATCAGCACGAAACTGCCGGCGATTAAAAAAGCGGCGGTCAATAGTTTGACGAAAGAATACAAAACGCAGGCCGAAGCATTGCAAGCCATCGCCGCGACTTTGCGAGAGAAATATTCAGGCCATGCGGACGTCGAAGCCACCATTAAGGAAGTACAACACATTTACAGCATTTACTTTTTTCCGGAGATGAACACGCACTGGAAACTTAGGCCCAACAACATTGGACACAAAGATTCGCCAGGCTGTTTTCGCTGTCATGACAATGAACACGTGAGCACCGATGGAATGCGCACGCTCGGCAATAAAGATTGCAATCAATGCCACACGATTCTTGCAGAAGGCCGGGGAGAGGAATTTGAAAAGTTAAGTTCCGCAGGCCTGACCTTTATGCATCCTGAAGAAGGTTGGGATGACCTTAACTGCTACGACTGCCATAACGGGAGCATGGATGATTGAACGCGTTTGAAGCTGCAGCGTCCGGCTTTCCGCCTGACGCATGCGGATAGAGAACGGATTGCCTGAATCCATCCATGTCATTACTCGTTTCTTCGCGATTACAAACGCTCTCACTCGGGCGGACTCGTTCCTGCCACCCACCCTTCCCGATTCACGTCGCACGAACATCCCATCATTTCGTCTCCAGGAATTCATGGACTACAGCCAAACCGAAGGAGCATCAAAAAATGCGAAGTAATCAGCAACGTATGGAGAGCACGCATTCCCCTTTATCGAGAGGCTGGGTCATCGAATGAAAGCTGAGCGCAAAACGCCATTGGTTCTGTCCATCCTGACAATTTCATTCCTGATTCTAGCGGCGACATTCCTGACGGACATCTGGGGCAAGTCTGCGCAGCTTCCCGAAATTCCCCCGGTAGATCCTAGTTTCACAAAAACGGCGACGGCACGGGTTTCAGCGGAAGAACTGTATCGCACCAAGGGCGACACTTCGATGCTCGAATGTTACGGATGCCATGAACAGGGCAAGGAGTTGACACTCAAATTCGACGAGGATCACAACGTCATTTTGCCCGATGAACATGACGACATCATCATGGCTCACGGAACTCACAACCGGAACAACAACTGTTTTAATTGCCACGACGAGCACAATCTTGAAGTGCTTCAGACGCGCGACGGACGCACGGTAAAAATCCAGGATGGTCATGACTTGTGCGGCAGTTGCCATGGCCCGACTTATCGCGATTGGCTCGCGGGCATCCATGGACGCACCAGTGGTTTCTGGAATGTGAGCATGGGCGAGAAACATCGCGAGACCTGCACGGCCTGCCACGATCCGCATCAACCAAAATTTCTACCGCGAAAACCGGCGCCCGGTCCGAATCCACTTCGGCCCGTGGAAGTAAAACATTCCGAAGGAAAGGCTCACTAAATGTCTTGTTCATCTAATTCTCCGAATAGCGGTGGCTGCGGCGGTGGAGGGTGTGGTTCTGGTTCCGGGGGACACGAGCACGGGATGGATCGGCGCAGTTTTTTGCGCACTTCGAGTGTTGCAGTTGCCGGTGTTGCCGCGCTTGCGGCCAGCCTCGCGCCGCTCCGCGATCTTACTGATGTCGGCACTGCGGAACAATTTTTCCAGAAGCATTACAAAAAGCTTACGCCGGAGGACATGGAGAAAGTCCTGGCACGCATCACGCGAGAAGTGGAAAAACAATACGAGGTTCGTCCGCATGTGCGTGACTACAAGGCGATGGACGGAGTGGAATTCGTTTATGCGCTGAACCTCACGCGCTGCATCGGCTGCCGTAAATGCGTTCACGCCTGTGTCGCGGAAAATAATCAGTCGCGTAATCCGGAAATCCAATATATCCGCGTCTTGAAAATGCCGCACGGATCGATGGACCCGGAAAAAGGCGATCACAATTACACATCGGAACTTGTTCCCGAAAAGGGATCTTTCTACATGCCGGTGCAGTGCCAGCAATGCGTCAATCCGCCGTGCGTAAAAGTCTGCCCGGTGAAAGCCACGTGGCAGGAATCAGATGGCATCACAGTCATTGATTACGATTGGTGCATCGGCTGCCGATACTGCGAAGCGGCGTGTCCGTATTTCGCGCGCCGTTTCAATTTCACCAAGCCGTCGATTCCCAAAGATCAGATAAACCCGAACATGTCCTATTTGGGAAATCGTCCACGTCCACAAGGTGTCGTGGAGAAATGTCATTTCTGCATCCAACGCACGCGCGCCGGAAAGTATCCCGCGTGCATGGAAGTGTGCCCGACTGGTGCGCGCAAGTTCGGCAACATTCTCGATCCGGACAGCGAAGTCTCTCACATCCTGAAAACTAAACGCGTGTTCATCCAGTTGAAGGAAGAGGTCGGGACTTCACCGCGATTTTTCTACTACTTCGACGTATGATCAAAGCTGCCAAAAATTATCTTACCTTTCTGGCTCGTTGCGGACGCATCGCGTTCGTCGGCGACTGGCGTTACTACGCCTGGATGGGGGCGCTGACGCTCGTCTGTTTGGTCGGCCTCAATGCCTACGCCAAGCAACTCGTGCATGGACTAATCACCACGGGTATGACCGACCAGGTTTCGTGGGGAGTTTATATAGCGAACTTCACATTTATGGTCGGCGTCGCCGCTGCCGCCGCGATGCTCGTCATCCCCGTTTACATTTATGACAACGAGGAACTGCACGACCTGGTGATCTTCGGAGAACTTCTCGCCGTCGCCGCGATCATTATGTGTTTGCTCTTTGTGACCGTTGATCTTGGTCGCCCCGACCGTTTCTGGCATATGATTCCCGGTGTTGGAGAATTCAATTTCCCGGGTTCGATGTTGAGTTGGGACGTTGTTGTGCTGAACGGCTATTTGCTTTTGAACGTTCATATCTGCGGCTATCTCCTTTACTGCCGTTACCAGAATCGAACGCCATCAAAATGGTTTTACATTCCTTTCGTCTTCATCGCGATTGGCTGGGCAATTTCAATTCACACCGTCACAGCGTTCCTTTACGTCGGACTGGGTGGGCGGCACTTCTGGAATTCGGCCATCGTCGGGCCGCGATTTATTGCCTCCGCGTTCACGGCTGGTCCGGCGCTGATCATTCTCGCGCTGCAAGTGATTCGCAAAGTCACCGAGTATCGCATCACCGACAAAGCGCTCCTCACGTTGCGCAGCATTGTGCAGGTCTCGATGATCATCAACGTGTTCCTGCTGGCGAACGAAGTCTTCAAGGAATTCTACTCCAAAACGGCGCATGTCGCCTCGGCGGAATACCTTTACTTCGGGTTGCACGGTTTTAGTGGTTTAGTCGGCTGGATCTGGACAGCGGTTGCCTTCAATCTTATCGCGATGGTCATTCTGATTCTGCCGGTGAGCCGCAGTTTGAAATGGCTCGACGTCGCGTGTGTGCTGGCAATTGTTGGGATCTGGATCGAGAAAGGAATGGGGCTGGTCATTCCAGGCTTTATTCCAACACCGTTGGGAGAAATCGTTGAATATACGCCAAGCTGGAATGAGACTCTCGTTTGTCTCGGCATCTGGGCGTTCGGCTTGCTCTGCTATACAATCTTCCTGCGAATGGCCATTCCGATTCTGCAGGGCAAACTTTCTAAATCGAGTGAGACCCAATCGGTTCCTGATACAACTCCAGCGCCGATCACTTCACAGGTATAGTCATGTCAAAACAACTTACAGTCGAGGACGCCAAACAATCTCTTGAATCGCACGTCGCGCAAAAAGGCGAAGAGATCCGTGAAAAATTCGGCCCCCACATCGGCTGGAGCGCGCTGATGCAGATATTGGATGACCGCACAGTCGTCCGCTATCCAGTTGAAATTGTTTTCGATGCCAGCGCGTTGGGTGAGGGAGAATTCGCTCATCCATTGCCACTCGGCAACAAGCCCGAAGATGGTTTCAAGATGCATGTGCATCCGTACTTCGCCACGCAACCCGATCGCGTTCCCTCTCTTGTGTTGTATCAGCTCGTGCTCGTCAATTACGGCGAATTCGCCTCCGCCAATGACGCCGAAACGTTTGGCTCCTGCGCATTGGGAATTTCCAAGGACGAATATTACAACACCCTCTGCACGGTAGTGGACGAGATTTCGGGCAGTGCCGCCGCCTGATCCACCCGGCACATCGGGGCGGCCCCGTAACCTTTCTGTGGTTTCCCTCCTTTCTCTATTCAACCCGGTCAACCACGGGCTCGCGCGGATAAACACGAATTCTTTGACCCGAATTGGGAACAGAGATTGCATGGTAATTGTCACCGTAGGTTTAGATTTTTGCGAGGGAAACAGCATCAACAATGCCCCCTTGCTACCCCTTCGTATCTGTGTCCATCTGTGGTTTCAACTGCTTTTCCTGGAGCCTGTCTAAAAATGGGTTGGAACGGGCTACCAGCGCTACCAACCCGTGGCGGTGGGCCTGCAGCAAAGCGGCAACTCCACTCTACAGTTCTGTTTTTCTAGCCCCGCCGAGTTCAGAGGGGAAATATAACCAACTGGTGCGTTGTCGGACACTCGAAGAGTCGGCGGCAGGTTGCCGCCGACAAC